>CAZDDK010000330.1:0-3001 GCA_964504185.1 uncultured Rhodoferax sp.
GGGGCTGTAGCCACCGACGGCCACGGCGATGCGCATCACCTGCTCTTGAAAGATGGGCACGCCCTTGGTGCGGCCCAGGGCCTGGCGCACGGCGTCGTTGGGGTAGTCCTCGGGTTCTTCACCCGAGCGGCGGCGCAGGTAGGGGTGCACCATGCCGCCCTGGATGGGGCCGGGCCGCACGATGGCGACTTCGATCACCAGGTCGTAGAAGCAGCGGGGTTTGAGGCGCGGCAGCATGCTCATCTGCGCGCGGCTTTCGATCTGGAACACGCCCACGGTGTCGGCCTGGCAAATCATCTCGTAGGTGGCCGGGTCTTCGCGCGGCACGTCCTGCAGGCGCATGGGGTGGGTCAGTCCGCGCCACTGCGTGACCAGCGCCAGGCAGCGGCGAATGGCGCTGAGCATGCCCAGGGCCAGCACATCCACCTTCATCAGGCCCATGGCGTCCAGGTCGTCCTTGTCCCACTGGATGATGGAGCGATCCGGCATGGCGGCGTTTTCCACCGGCACCACGCGGGTCAGTGGCCCCTGCGTGAGCACGAAGCCGCCCACATGCTGGCTCAGGTGGCGCGGAAAGCGCTGCAGCTGCGTGGCCAGGGCCAGCCACTGCCGCAGCCGTTGTTCAGAAGGAAATACGGCACTAGCCCGCGTATTAATTGATGTTTTAGCTACATTTTCAATAGCAGACTGCAGCCGTTCCACCAGCACCTCGCGGTCGTACATGCCAGGGTGCTCCTTGCACAGCGCGGCGATCAGTGCCTCGGGGATCTCCAGCGCATGGCCCACGTCGCGCAGCGCACTGCGCGGGCGGTAGCTGATGACGGTGGCGGCAATGGCGGCGCGGTCCCGGCCATACTTGGCGTAGATGTACTGAATCACCTCCTCGCGGCGCTGGTGCTCGAAATCCACGTCGATGTCCGGCGGCTCGTTGCGCTCTTTGGAGACAAAGCGCTCGAACATCAGATTCCCCACCATCGGGTCCACCTCGGTGATGTGCAGGCAGTAGCACACCACCGAGTTGGCCGCCGAACCGCGCCCCTGGCACAGGATGTCCCGGCTGCGGGCAAAGCGCACGATGTCGTGCACGGTGAGGAAATACATCTCGTAGCGCAGCTCGGCAATCAGCGCCAGTTCGTGTTCCAGCTTCGGCCACACTTCGTCAGGAATCCCCTGCGGATAGCGCGCACAGGCCCCCTCCTCGCAATAGTGGCGCAGCGTCTGCGCCGGCGTGCTGCCGGGCAGCACCGATTCCATCGGGTACTCGTAGCGCAGTTCGCCCAGGCTGAATGTGCACCGCTCGGCCACCACCAGGGTGTTGGCAAGCCACTGGGGCGGGTGCAGGGTCGCCAGGCGCGCGCGGCTGCGCAGGTGCAGTTCGGCATTGGGCTGCAGCGCAAAACCGCACTGCGCCACCGGCACGCCCAGGCGCACGGCGGTCAGCACGTCGTGCAGGGGCTTGCGCGAGCGCACGTGAAAGTGCACATTGCCCGCTGCCACCACGGGCAGGCCGGTGCACTGCGCCAACTGCTCCAGGCGCACGCGCTGCAGGGCAGCATCCCAGCCCAGCGCCGTTTCGCCCAGCAACCCACAATTTAAACCAAATAGGCCACTAGCCCGCGTAGATACTGAATATGCCGCTTCTATATTAATAGCATTTGGAAACGCCAGCAGCACCGTGCAATCCTGCAACTGCGCCCACGCGGCGGGATCGCCTGGCCCGCTCCAGCCTACCTGGTACTGCCCCTTGGGGGCCGCCCGGCGCGCCATGCTGATGAACTGGCATAGGTTGCCCCAGCCCTGGCGGTTGTGCGCCAGCACCACGGCGGTGAAGTGGCCCGCAGAGCCTCCCCCTGGCGGTGGTGGCAACGGCACCTGGAACTCGGCACCCAGCAGCAGCTTGAGCCCGCAGCCCTTGGCCGCCTCGTGGGCGCGCACCACCCCGGCCACCGAGCACTCGTCGGTGATGGCCAGCGCGCTGTAGCCCAGCGCGGCAGCGCGCTCCACCAACTCTTGCGGTTGCGACGCTCCGCGCTGGAAGCTGAAGTTGGAGAGGCAGTGCAGCTCAGCATAGGCCGGTGCCACTGCGGATTCTCGGTGGGGCATGGCGTGGCTAGCTCTTGCCCTGCGTCCGATCGTCGGCCACCTCCACCCGGTTGCGCCCGGCGGCCTTGGCGCGGTACATGGCGGCATCGGCGGCTTGCACCAGGCTGGCAGAATCGTCACCGGGGCGGGGCACACAGGAGGCCACTCCGGCGCTGATGGTCACTACCCCCGCCACTGCGGCCCGGGCGTGCGGCAGGCCCAGCGCCTGCACGGCAGCGCGCACACGCTCCACAACAGCGGTGGCCTCGGAAACGCTCAGCCCTGGCAGGATGACCACGAATTCTTCACCCCCGTAGCGCGCGGCCAGTTCGCCCGAGCGCTGCACCGCCTGGCTCAGGGTTTGGGCCACGAGCTTCAGGCACACGTCGCCCGACTGGTGGCCGTAGTGGTCGTTGTAGGCCTTGAACTGGTCCACATCCACCATGGCGACGGCCAGCGGCAGGCCCTGGCGCACGGCGCGGGACCATTCCTGCTCCCACCCGCGATCAAATTCGCGCCGATTGGCCAGACCGGTCAGGCCATCGGTGGCGCTCAAGGCCTGCAACTGGCGGTTGGCAGATTCCAGCTCGGCGGTGCGTTGCAAGACTTTTTCTTCGAGTGCCAGGTTGGATGCCGCAATTTCGCGTTGCAGCCGGGCCTGTTCCGCCAACTCGGTGCGCAGGCGACGCGAGAACATGGCCCCCACCCACAACAACAGCACCACAGCCCCGATGCGCATGGCGAAGGTCGCCAGGCGAATACGGTCAAAGCGCTCCTCGGACGTGGCCAACACGCCGGTCAGGGCACTGACGGCCGTTTCGCTGTTGATTTCATACACCTTCTTGGCCATCACATACGACTCGTCGAACAGCATGGCATGTGCTTCGCGCCAACGGTCTGCGTGCATCAGTTTGCGCGC
>CAZDDK010000331.1:0-2998 GCA_964504185.1 uncultured Rhodoferax sp.
CGGCGACTTCGCGCCAGGGTTGGAGGGTGGTCATATGGGGGTTCCCTGTAATTTGAAATGGATGTCTTGTGATGGGCTGGCCAGTTGGCTACATTTGTGGCGGTTCATGAAAGGTCTGTATGCCCACTGTTTCCATCCGCATTGATGCTGCCTTGGCCAGCGCAGCCCGCGAGGCAGCCCGCGCGGAATTGCGCACCGCGCCCGGGCAAGTGGAGTTCTGGGCCCAAGTGGGCCGCGCCTCACTAGAGAACCCTGACTTGCCGGCCTCCTTCATTGCCGAAGCTCTGATGAGCCTGGCCGAACCGCGAGACGACAGCTCGCCCTTCGTACCACGCAGCATCAAGAAAAGGGGCATAGCGTGAATCGCATGCGCACCCGCCTCCCAGCGGCCATTCCAACCCCGTGCTACCATATTTCCATGTCCACTCATCTGCACCAGGCGCTAGAAAAACTCAGCATCGCGGACAAGCGCGCGCTGGGGGAAGTTTTGATTGACAGTGCCGAGAGCGAGGCATCTGCGCCCCTCATCACCGAGGCACAGCGCGCGGAGCTTCGCGCGCGGCTGGCGCACCACCGCGCCCATCCCGAAGAGCCGGGCGTGACGCTTGCCCAGCTCAAAGCCAAGCTGGTATCCACCGCCCACTAAGCCTGAAACGCATGGCGTATTCGGTTGTGTACAAGCCACTGGCGCAGGCGGAAGTGGCCGAAGCTTTTGCGTGGTACGCACAGCCGCACATCCAGATGGGCGATGCCTTTCTGGCCGAGCTGGAGCACACCAGCGGATTTCTGGCCAGTAATCCCCAGTTGTACGCCAAGTCAGAGGGCGACATGCGCTGCGCCCACTTGAACCGTTTCCCGTATTCGCTGTTTTACGTCGTGGATGGTGACACGGTGAACGTGCTGTCGTGCTTCCACCAATACCGCGATCCAAAATCGCGCAGCGAGTTGCTGGGGTAGTTTTCTTCTGAGCAGCATCCCAGAGTTCAGCTGCTGCAAAGGGAATGGCGGATGTTGTCGTCATGGCATCCTTTACATATCAAAACTGCCCTGTGCCCCCACCACGCCTGCGCTGGCAGCTTCTGTTTCGATAGCACCCCACGCCGTCACCAGCTCGTTGTAGGCGCGCGCGTCTTCGGCCCAGCCTTTGCGTTCGCACAGGGTGTAGAGGCGGTAGGCCAGGGCGCGCAGGGCTTCAGTGCGGCTGGGCATGCGGGCCAGTAGGGCACCGGCGGTTGTTTCGCCGTCTTGGTTCAGCGCGCGGATGAGCTGGTGCAGCGCTTCCCAGATGGGCGTACGGGCATCCGCCTCGGGCGTCCAGTCGCGCGGCATCTCGGCCCAGCGCAGCAGGCGCAGGTGGCCGCTCGTGCTGTCCACCACGCCCGCGTCCACCAGGCCGCCCACGCTGGTGCCCTTGGCGCGGGCCAGCACGTCGGCCTCGCCAAACTTGGCCGTGGCCCAGCCCTGGTGCTCGAACCAGGCCAGGCAGAACTGGGTGTCGTGGTCGAAATCGTCTTCGGCCAGAAAGCGGTTGATGAGCTGCAAGGCGGTCTTGACGCGCATGGGCGTGCCGTCGGCCTCCAGCACCGCAGCGTACTGGCTGAAGATGGCCATGCCGGGGCCGATGATGGCTTGCGACAAGTCCACCGGGGCTACGGGAGAGTTGACGCCGCCCCGGGTCATGTCCAGCAGCGCCTCGGGCAGCGTGGCATTGAGTTCGCGGAGGAATTCGCGGCGGCTTACTGTGGGGGCATCAAGCGCGCGCTGGCGGCAGACCAGGACGATGCTGGAGGCCAGGGCGTTGGTGCCCGAGCCAATCATGCGGTTGCCCAGCTCGGTGCGCATGGGCCAGGTGCCGGTAAGCGCAAAGCCCGCCTGCAACACCGCCTCCAGAAACGTGACCCAGCCGGTGCTGTGGGTGCCGCTGTCGTCCTGCGTGTCGCTTTGCTTGAAGGCGTAGTAGATGGTGACGGGGAACGCCGGGTGCGCCTGTTCGGCCAGGTTGTGCATGGCCTGCGTCATGCCGTCCAAGAAGAAGGTTTCGGCCTCCGCCTTGCCGCCATGGCGGTAGGGTGTGGCTACCAGCTCTTCGGCCTTGGGAACTGCGACCGTGGCGTACAGGCCGGGGAAGATGGGCTTGAGGCTGCGGCGCAGCCAGACGTAAAAGAAGTCCGACAGGTCGGCGTAGCCAATGTTGTCGTAGTACGGCGGGTCGGTGGAGACGACCTTGGCGGCGCTGATGGTTTGGGTTTGGGCGTCGGCTTGCACTGCGCCTCCTGCTCTATTTGCCGGGGTGTGGGCCAACGCCTTCCATGACCAGTCCACCATAGCCATCCAGTTGCCAGACGATTCGCACATCGGGTTGGCCTCGGCCAAGTCCCAAGTCATGGGTATGGCTTGGCGGCCAAACGTGTTGCGCATCTTTTCACCAGAGTTGTGCCACGTGCAAATAGACGACCAGTAGTCAGAACATTTGTCCAACGCAAACGCCAAATACACCCCCACCGCCGCCGCATACGCCGTAGCCCCCGTGCCACCTGCGTCCAGCCCCCGGCCATCGTCGGGCATGCCTGCGGCCAGGGCATCGGCGCGGACGCGGGCGATGGCTTGGGGTACCAGGTCGGAAAACGTGGTGAGGGCGACGAGTTGGCGGGGGGTGAAGAGGTCGCCGTAAGTCGTCAACCCATAGGCCAGCGTCCAGAAGTTGCGCGGATCATTTGGCAGCTGCGTTGCTGGCTTCCACGTTGGGTTCGCTTGCCGCGCAGTGGTTTCGTGCTCGGGCATTGGCGCCAGATACACACGCCCTCGTGCGCCCTCGGCCACGATGGCCATGAGCTTGGCTCCGATACGGCCCGCTGTGCCTTCGGCCTTGATGTAGGCAGGCTCTATGGGCGTATCCGACATTAGGCAACGGAAGTTTGCGCCCCGTGCCAGCTTGGTCCCATTCTTCGCACTCTCCGGCGGCGTACCCGTGCGCACCTCAAAGCGGTAACTGTCCCCC
>CAZDDK010000332.1:0-2947 GCA_964504185.1 uncultured Rhodoferax sp.
AACTGATGACCTACCGCTTACAAGGCGGTTGCTCTACCAACTGAGCTAAATCGGCACGTCTTCTATTCTACATCAGTCCTGGACAGATTCACCAACATCACTTGATTCGGGTTAACGAAGGCTTCCCACCGGTTGGGGGGCGTGGTGTATCGGGAGCATGCTCCGCTCCCGCACTGGGCACCGGGGTCAAGAGAGTTGGCTTGCTCTCGGCACTGGAAAGTGGCTGCGCGATATCTGATGCCGCAGCGGTAATTGGAAACGCCATACCCTGGCCGTTCTCCCTTGCATAGATGGCGACAACGCGGCTGACAGGCACAAAGATATCCCTAGCTACGCCACCAAACCGGCCCTTGAACTCGATGTATTCGTTGCCCATGGTGAGTGCACTCGTTGCATCAAAACTGATGTTCAGCACGATCTCGCCATCCTTCACATACTCGGTCGGCACACGCACCGTCTCGTCTACCAACACCGCAATGAAGGGGGTCAATCCGTTGTCTGTGCACCATTCGTATATCGCACGAATGAGATAGGGGCGAGTGGAACTGGAGTCGGCAGCGTCAAGCATACGGCGGTCGCGACTTATTTGCGCATCACTTTTTCGGATGGCGTCAGCGCCTCTATATAGGCAGGCCGGGAGAAGATACGTTCAGCGTACTTCAGCAAGGGCGCCGCATTCTTGCTCAGATCGATGCCATAGAAATCGAGGCGCCAAAGCAGCGGCGCAATGGCGACATCCAGCATGGAGAAATTGTCGCCCAACATGTACTTGTTCTTCAGGAAAACAGGTGCAAGCTGCGTCAACCGATCGCGTATATGGGCGCGGGCCTTCTCCAGATTTTTCTCGTTGCCTTTGGCATTGCGAGCCTCCAGAGTCGACACGTGGACAAAAAGCTCCTTCTCAAAATTGAGCAAGAACAGACGCACACGGGCACGGTCAACCGGGTCCCCAGGCATTAACTGAGGGTGTGGAAAGCGCTCGTCAATGTATTCATTGATGATGTTGGATTCGTACAAGATCAGATCGCGCTCGACCAGAATGGGGACCTGGCCATAGGGATTCATCACGCTGATGTCCTCAGGCTTGTTGTAAAGATCCACGTCACGAATCTCGAAGTCCATGCCTTTTTCAAACAGGACAAAGCGGCAACGGTGAGAAAACGGGCAGGTTGTTCCTGAATACAGCACCATCATGGCAATCGACTCCTAAAAAATGAAAAAGAGTGGGTTGCCAACGCCAACCCACTCTGAAGCCAATGAAGACATCCAGCAGACGCCTTCAAATCGGCAGAAACCGGCTTACTTGACGTCTTTCCAATAGGCCGCATTCAAGCGCCATGCGATGAGCGTCATGAACAGCAAGAACAGCATGACACCGAATCCCACCCGAACTCGGGTATTTTTGGCCGGCTCTGCCATCCACTCCAGATAGCCCACCAGATCTCCAACTGCCTGGTCGTACTGTTCGGGAGTCAAGGTGCCGGGTGTGATTTGCTTCCAGCCCTTGAATACCTGGGTATCGTGGCCATGATCGGCTACCGTCTCAAAAACAGCTTCACGCTTGCCTTGCAATTCCCACAGCGCGTGCGGCATTCCTACACTGGGGAAGACCAGGTTGTTCCAGCCAGTCGCCTTGGCGTCATCGGCGTAAAAAGTGCGCATATAGGTGTAGAGATAGTCCGCGCCCGTGCCTTTGCCCTGCGCTGCGCGCGAACGGGCAATGACGGTCAAATCCGGCGGATTGGCACCAAACCATTCTTTGGCCTGACGGGGATCGATGGCCGCCTTCATGGTTTCGCCCACTTTCTCCGTCGTGAACAACAAATTGTCTTTGATCTGCTGTTCGGTCAGCCCAATGTCTTTCAAGCGGTTGAAGCGCATGAACGCTGCAGAGTGGCAGTTGAGGCAGTAGTTCACGAACAGTTTGGCACCATTTTGCAAAGCTGCCAGATCATTGGTGCGATCAGGTGCCTTGTCCCAGGCGGGGCCATCAGAACTTGCATGGGCACCAGTCAAAAAGCCCACGGCTGCCAGCAAGGTAATCACTAACTTTTTCATATGCTTTATCTCCGGCTCAATGGGCAGTGAACGTTACGCGGCTCGGAACGGGCTTGGGTTCACCGATACGGCTCCACCAGGGCATCAGCAGGAAGAATCCGAAGTAGAACAAAGTGCCGACCTGGGAGATGCGCTCACCTACAGGAGACGGAGGCTGCGTTCCAAGATAGGCCAGAATCACGAAAATCACCACAAACACGGCATACAGATACTTGTGCCAGCTTGCGCGATAGCGAATCGACTTGACGGGGCTGTGATCCAACCAGGGCAAGAAAAACAAGATCACAACTGCACCGCCCATGGCCACAACGCCCCAGAACTTTGCGTCGATGGACAGCATCATGGCTACGACCACGATAGCCGCGCCAAGGATGGCCCCCTTGAACACCGTGGGCATCTTGAACTTCACGATGCTGAACAACGCTGCACCCACCGTGCAGATTTCCAGCACGATCATCATTTCATCGGTGATGGCGCGCAGCATCGAATAAAACGGGGTGAAGTACCAGACCGGCGCAATGTGCGCGGGCGTCTGCAAGGGGTCCGCAGGAATGAAGTTGTTGTATTCCAAGAAGTAACCGCCAAATTCCGGTGCAAAGAAAATAACCGCGGAAAACACCATCAGGAACATGCACACTGCAAAAATGTCATGCACCGAGTAGTAGGGATGGAACGGAATGCCGTCCAGGGGAATGCCCTTCTCATCCTTGGTTGCCTTGATTTCGATGCCGTCGGGGTTGTTGGAACCCACGTCGTGCAGCGCCATCACGACGCCTTCCTCCATCGCCTTCAGCCCGCAGACATAGAAATAGGCATTGGGGTCCTGCAGCAGCGCTGCCAGGTCGGCGTCGCGCTCGCGCATCACGTCCTGCACGTAACGCTTGGGACT
>CAZDDK010000333.1:0-2930 GCA_964504185.1 uncultured Rhodoferax sp.
TGATCGGTGTGGTTTCAGCGTCGAAGAAGCCAGCTTCTTGAGCAGCGATCGCACGGCGATGCGATTCGGTCGCGAATGCGTCCTGGTCTGCACGGCTGATGCCCCATTGCTCGGCAACCTTCTCAGCGGTCATGCCCATGCCGTAGGCGATGCCCACGTTTTCGTCTTTTTCGAAGATGGCCGGATTGAACGAGGTCTTGTTGCCGCCCATGGGCACCATGCTCATGGACTCGGCGCCACCAGCGATCATCACGTCGGCCTCTCCCACGCGGATGCGGTCAGCCGCCATCTGGATGGCGGTGACCCCGGATGCGCAGAAGCGGTTGACGGTAACGCCGCCCACCGGGTTGGCGAAGGCCAGGCCGGTGGCGATACGCGCCATGTTCATGCCCTGCTCACCTTCGGGGAAGGAGCAGCCGATGATGGCGTCTTCAATCGCCTTGGGGTCCAGCGTGGGGACTTGCAGCATGGCGCTCTTGATGGCGGCCACCAGCAGCTCGTCCGGACGGGTGTTCTTGAAATAGCCGCGGCCCGAGCGCCCGATGGGCGTGCGCGTGGCGGCAACGATGTAGGCGTCTTGTACCTGCTTCATGGAGTAACTCCTTCTTGGTTCGGTTGGTTCCGGCTCAGGCCGGAACGCTTTGGGCTTGCGGTGCTGCGGCCTTTTTGGACGGCACCCAAGCCCAGATGAATTCACACACGATGGGCGCCTCGCCCGAGGCGTCGGTCACGATCACGGGCACCACCACCTCGCCCTTGTCCTGGCTCTGCATCAGCTGGCGCTGCTGCGGCGTCAGCTGGGCCACGGCACGCATGTCACCCTGGGTGCGGCGCTTGAACTGCACCTTGAGCTCCTTGGCCAGGGGCAGGCAGTCGTCGCGCACGTTCATGCCCACCACCATGCCGGTGGCGGTTTCGGCCAGCAGCGTCATCGCGGCGGCATGCACGCCCTTGATGTGGTTTTGCACCCGGCGTTCGTTGGCAATGGCAATCTCCACCGTCTCGGGCGTCATCACCGCAAAGTCCAGCCGCGCGGTGCCGGTAAAAGGCACGGCACGGCGCAACACAAAATTGCGGGCGTGCTGGCGCAGGGGCGCAGGCACCAGGTCGAGCTTGGCCAGCGTACGGGCCAGGCGGTTGGGGCGGGCTGTGGTCGTGGCCATGTCAGTTGCGCACGGGCTTGCCGGTGCTCATCATGCCCATGATGCGTTCTTGCGTCTTGGGGTGGTTGAGCAGGCTGCAAAAAGCCTTGCGCTCCATGGCCATGAGGTATTCCTCGGTCACCAATGTGCCTGCATCGACCTGGCCGCCACAGACCACTTCGGCAATCAGCTTGCCAATATGGAAGTCGTGCGCGCTGATGAAGCCGCCGTCGCGCATATTGACCAGTTGGGCCGTGATGGTGGCAATGCCACTGCGCCCGGCCACCGGGAACACGCGTTTGTGTGGCGCACGGTAGCCGCTGGCGTACAGGGCCTTGGCTTCATTGATGGCCACGAAAAGCAGTTCATCCTTGTGCGGCACGACCACATCGCTGTCCAGCAGGTAGCCCAGCTTGCGGGACTCCAGCGCGCTGGTGCCCACCTTGGCCATGGCGGCAGCGGTAAAGCCTTCGGTCAGGAAGGGCAGGATGTCCTTGGAGGTGGAAAGCGCCATGTTCTCGGCGGCACGGCGGCCGATGTAGGTCAGGCCACCGGCACCGGGCACCAGACCCACGCCGACTTCGACCAGGCCGATGTAGCTTTCCATTGCCACAACGCGGCGGCTGGAATACACGGCCAGCTCACAACCGCCACCCAGGGCCAGACCGCGCACGGCGGAGACGACCGGCACATTGGAGTAGCGCAACTTGAGCATGGCTTGTTGCATCTGCTCTTCGGCTCCGCCGATGGCATCGGCACCACCCATCATGAATGCGGGCAACATGGACTGCAGGTCGGCACCGGCGGAGAACATCTCGTCGTTGGACCAGATCACCAAGCCTTGGTAATCCTTGTCGGCCAGTGCCTGGGCCTGCAACAGGCCTTCGACCACACCGGGGCCAATGGCATGCATCTTGGTCTTGATGCTGGCGATCAGGACCTGGCTACCGCAGGGCCCATCCTGGTCCGCATCCAGTGTCCACAGACGGATCGACTCGTCCTCGAACACGGTGGTGCCAGCGGTTGCGGCCGACGGTGCGTTCGCGCCCAGCACGCTCTCGGGGATATGCTGACGGGCATACACGGGCAGTGAACGAGGTGCTACGAACTGTCCTGTCGTCGGGTTCCAGGACCCGGCGGGTGTGTGCACGCCACCGGCTTCGGCCACGGGGCCCTCAAACACCCACTTCGGCAGCGGCGCGCTGCACAGCGCCTTGCCTGCGGCGATGTCTTCCTGGACCATCTTGGCCACTTCCAGCCAGCCCGCTTCCTGCCACAGTTCGAACGGGCCCTGTTTCATGCCAAAGCCCCAGCGCATACAAAAGTCCACGTCGCGGGCATTGTCGGCAATCGAGGCCAGATGCACTGCGGCGTAATGGAAGCTGTTGCGCAGGATGGCCCACAGGAACTGGCCTTCCTTGCCTTCCGCGTTACGCAGGAGCTTGAGGCGCTCGGCCGCAGGCTTCTTCAACATGCGGGCATAGACCTCGTCGGCCTTTTGGCCTGCGGGCACGTATTCACCGCTGTCCAGATCAAAGCGCTGTACGTCGCGGCCCACCTTTTTGAAGAAACCGGCCTTGGTTTTCTGGCCAAGGTTGCCTTTTTCCAGCAGGGTCTTGAGCACCGCAGGCGTCTCAAAGCTCGTGTAAAAGGGATCCGATTCAATGCTCAGGGTGTCCTGCAGCGTCTTGCCGGAATCTTGAGGCTCAGCGCCTTTGGGCGACCCAGCCTTGTCAGACTTGCTTCCCTTGTCACCGGACTCGGTCGTGGGTTGAATGATCTCCCCCG
>CAZDDK010000334.1:0-2898 GCA_964504185.1 uncultured Rhodoferax sp.
CACTCCCTACATCCAGGTTGTTCCGCACAATAGCGGTGTTCGGTTCATTGTGCGGGGCTTATCGTTCGCTGTAAACCATGGTTTACCGGGTTTGCTCTCCAAAAATAAGCCGCCGACCTCATCACTCCCGGGCGAGTTTGTACACCAAGGTGCCGGCCCGAAAATTGGGCAGGAAACGCACGGTGTGACCGTCTTGCAGGCCATTTCGCAATCGCAGCGTCTCTGTCTTCAATCTCTGAATTTGGCCTTCAACCACTTTAACAATTCCCGCTGGTCCATCGCAGTTGCCCTGCGAACCTGGACCAACAGTTTGTTGAGTTCCGGGCGCTGCAATGTGATGTTGGCAGCCCCCTCATTGCAGACAGAGCAAATGGCCTTCAAGTTGCCCGCGTCATCGCTTCCACCCAAGCTCTTGTCCAAAATGTGGCCGATATGCAGCCGCGTTTTCCGCGTGGGGTCATAGGGGTGCGGCTCACCTGCGACGGCACCGCACATCTGGCAGGTAAAGCCATTGCGGTCTAAAACAAAGGCGCGGGTTTCCTTGGAGATACCGCGCGCAAATGCAGGCTGTGGCTTGGAGGTTTCCAACAAATACTCCCCCGGCTTTAAATCGGCCCGGTCGTTATGGGTCAGGATCAAAAAGCCTTCTTCGGTGCGCAGCTCACGCACTCTTCGCGCCCATTCACTAATGTCACCCGCAATTGGACGCAGCTCGGTGGAGTCCATCACGCGTCCGATGTTTGCCAGAAAGTGCGCTCTGAGTTTCGCTCGCGCGCCCTTCGGCAGCCGGTTTCCTTTTGCGGCATTTTTTTCCATCAGGCTGCCCACTTCATCAGCCGACTGGCGGCCGCGTGTTCGATGGCGGCTGCAATCCGCGCGCTTACCGCATGTGCCACGGGGGGTGGAAACGCGTTCCCGACTTGCCTGTAACTGGCTGTCTTTTTCCCCGCGAATTGCCAGTCATCGGGAAAGCCTTGCACCCTGGCGCACATGCGCACCGTGAGGCGTGGCATTCCGACAAAGTCTGCCGTCGGGGACTCGTTGGCCAGCCCTCGCCCATCGACACCCAGGGCCGCCCAAGCGATACGGGAACGGGTAGGCCCGAGGTCTGGGCCCCCATGCTTTTTACTTCCTCCAACCAAGGTTGGAGCAATGGAATTGGCCCGATCACGCCAGGCATCGGCACCCGTCCAGCCGTGGACACTCATCAGATCATGCAGTAGTTCACCAACCGTTGGTGGCGCTTTCGTGGTGGGCGTTGGCCACGAAAAATGAGACGCCATGTCTTTGCGCAACGCCACACAAATGACCCGTGGGCGCAACTGACTCACGCCAAACTCAGCGGAGTTAAAGATCCGCCAGTCGGTCCAATACCCCATGGCACGCAGTTGCTTGGCAACACTTTCCCGGTACTCCGCAAAGACAGGGTCCATCAAGCCCCGCACGTTCTCCAGCATGACGGCCTGCGGGCGCGTTTCATCGACGATACGCAGGGCCTGCGGGAACATGTCGCGTTCGTCATCGGCACCCAGCTGCTTTCCCGCTTTAGAAAACGGGGGGCATGGAACGCCGCCAGCGACCAAATCCACACCGTGATAGCGTCTGGCATCGAAATGGCTCAGGTCACCTTCGACAACGTTCCAATGCGGTCGGTTTAGTCTGAGCGTGTTGCAGGCAGCAGCATCTATTTCAACCAAGGCCTCATGCTCAAAACCGGAACGTTCCAGCCCTTGGGCCTGACCTCCGGCACCAGCACATAGTTCGAGAGAGTTCATGTAATTGATCTGTGTATTTATACAGTTTTGCAATTGTGCCCAATTTTTGTCCTCGCTGCCAAGCCTCGCAACCAGAAAGAGGCCGCCTCACTCATCACTCCCGGGCGAGTTTGTACACCGAGGTGCCGGCCCGCAAATTGGGCAGGAAGCGCACGGTGTGACCGTCTTGCAGGCCAAAACTGTCTTGCACCTGCAAGCGGTTGCGCGCCGCCAGGCGCGCCAGATCGGCATGGGTGCCGACCCGGATATTAGGCGTGTCGTACCACTGGTAGGGCAGGCGCTTAGTCACCGGCATGCGTCCCCCCAGTACGCTCAGGCGATTCGGCCAATGCGCAAAGTTGGGAAACGCCACGATGCCCACGCGTCCCACGCGCACCGTCTCGCGCAACATGACCTCGGCGTTGCGCAGGTGTTGCAGGGTGTCAATTTGCAGCACCACGTCGAACGAGGCGTCGTCAAATATGGCGAGCCCCTCATCCAGGTTGAGCTGGATGACGTTGACACCGCGCTGCACGCAGGCCAGGACATTGGCATCGGCAATTTCAACCCCATAGCCGGTGCAGCCGCGGTTTTTTTGCAAGTAGGCCAACAGGGTGCCATCACCACAGCCCAGGTCGAGCACGCGTGAGCCAGCGGGCACCAGTTCGGCGATGGCGTGCTGCAGGGTCAGGTCGCTCATGCGGGTTATCCCTCGAAAATGCTATTGAAATATGAGCGAACTACGCCCAAGTAACGCGGGTCATCGAGCAAAAATGCATCGTGTCCATGGGGTGCATCGATTTCGGCATAACTCACGTCGCGCCGGTTGTGCAGCAAGGCCTTGACGATTTCGCGGCTGCGCTCTGGCGCAAAACGCCAGTCGGTGGTGAAGCTGACCAGCAGGAACTTGCAACGGGTGCGCTCCAAGGCCTGGTTCAGGTCGCCGCCAAACGCGCGGGCCGGGTCAAAGTAGTCCAGCGCGCGGGTGATCAGCAGATAGGTGTTGGCGTCAAAGTACTCGGCGAACTTGTCGCCCTGGTAGCGCAAGTAGCTCTCGATCTGGAACTCCACGTCCTGCGTACTGTATTTATAGGCCCCCACGCTCCCCACTGCGTTGGGTTCGCTGCCCCCCAAGGGGGCATTC
>CAZDDK010000335.1:0-2883 GCA_964504185.1 uncultured Rhodoferax sp.
GGTCGCCGGGGCGCCCGGTCATGTAGGCCAGGCCGCCCATCATCTGCACCACTTCGTCGAGTGCGGTCCGGTGGTCGTAGGGGCCGGGCAGAAAGCCCTTGTGGCTCACATAAATGAGGCGCGGGTCCAGCTGGGACAGCGTGGCGTAGTCCAGCCCCAGCTTTTGCATGGTCTCGGTTTTGAAGTTTTCGCTCACCACGTCGGCGGTGGCGATCAGCTTGAGCGCCACCTCGCGGCCCTGGGCACTCTTCATGTCCACCGCAATGCTCTTCTTGTTGCGGTTGAACAGCGGGTAGAAGCCCGCGCCGCTGCCCAGCAGCTTGCGCGTGTTGTCACCCGTAAGGGGCTCCACCTTGATGACCTCAGCCCCCAGGTCGCCCAGCACCATGCCGCAGGTGGGGCCCATGACCATGTGGGTGAATTCGACGACGCGGGTGCCCGCGAGGGGCAGGGATGGAGATTGCTGAGTGGTCGAGGACATAGTCACACCGATTGAAGCAAGGTCAGGTACTCGCGGCGCTTGGTGGCAAGACCGGTGAAGCTCTTGCGCAAGTGGGCAAACTCACCATCATCAATACCGCATAACCATGCGGCGGGAAACAGCTCTTTGTTTGACATGGGTTTTCTTTCTACATTCAATTCGGCACTGCGCGATTTGCGCTATACGTTTCTCTATCGCTCATCCAGCCCCGGCGAGCGCCCCATCTTGGCAGCTTGGGCTTGCAGCTTGGGCGGCGCCGAAAACCCTTCAAACGCCTCACCCCCACTCCACTCCCCCACCGCATACACGCGTTGGTCACGCAGGCCTTGCACGCCTTCGCTCCAGGCTTGCAGCATGCGTTTCCCGACGTCTTTGAAGCCGTCGTGCTGCGCCATGGCTGCTCGCACCTGGGGCGCCACGTCGGCCACGGCATCACCAATGGTTTGCACCATCTGCACTTGCTCTTTGGGCTGGATGCCAAAAGTGGCGGCAATGAAGCGCTGCAAGCCTTTGCCGGGCTGCCATGTTTTTTTGCCTGCAAAGCCGATGGCGGGCGGGTTGTGCTGGTAGGGCGCATACACGCTGGTGGTGAGCACGTCAAAGGCAGGGGTCAGGTGCACATCGGCGCGGTGGGTGTAACGCAGGGCGATATTTTTGGCGTGGCAATCGGCGTTGCGCAGGGCGTAGCTCAGCAGTAGCGTGGTGGCGAGCAAGCGGTTGGTCTCCAGGCGCCGCTCACCGGGCACATGGTCGCGTACGGCGCGGGCAATGCGCTCCCAGGTGGTGTCGTATTTGGCGGCGGGGCGCAGACCCAAGAGGCTGCAAAAGTCTTCCATTCCCCAGTGGGCTTGGCCATGTTCATCCACATCGAAGCGGTGCACGACCAAGGCTTGGCCATCGTCCGACACTTCAGTTTTGGCTGCGGGCATGACGCGGCGTGCCACTTGCATGCACAGGTGCTCGTTCAATGCCACGAAAGGCAAATGCTTGCTGGAACCTTTGACGATGTGGCGGCGCGTGACGAGGCTGGTTTTTTTGTGCTGCGCGAGCGTACTTACAGCGTTCTCGGACTCCCACTGCGCATCCAGAAACTTGGGCACCACGCCAGACACGCCGCTGGTCGCATGCTCCCTCACCAAAGCAGCAAAGGCAGCTTCAGAGTTGTCGCCCTTGAGCAAGGCAGCCACTTCAATCGGCTTGGCGGGCTCATCCAGCGCAGCGCCCACCGCAGCCACTTGCACGCGGCCCACCATGTTGCGGCCAATGACGGAGAGAAGGGCGAAGGGGCTTGCGCCAATATGTGGGCCAAACTGCTCTTGCAGCACTTGCAGCAGATAGCCCTCGGGCAGGTTCATTTGCAGCACGGGGGGGAGCTGGTCGTCCCACACATAGCTCTCCAGCCGCACCGGCATGGTGAGCGACACAAAGGCGTCTGGCGCTGCGTCCGGCAAATAGCTCAGCACGCTTTTGAAGTCGCCCGCTTGCTCCAGCGTGGCGACTTGCTGGCCCAGCACGTAGACGCCGAGTTGCATCAGTCGCGCCCTCGCAGGTTCCCACTGCGGTCTGCGGACAAGCCGCTCGCAGAGCGTTCTTGGCGCAGTGCGTCCAAGTTGCCCGCGTGGCCCATGGGTACGATGTCCAGTTCGGACTGCAACACCGCCAGCACAGCCAGCAACTTGCGCGCGCCCAACTCGGCACTGCGTCCGCGCTCAAAGCGAGAGAGGGACTCCGCCGTGACCCCGGCCTGCGCGGCCACATCGGCCTGCTTCAGCCCCAGCGCCTTGCGCCGCTGCGCAACCGCCTCGCCAAGTTCCAAAAGTGTTTGCATTTGATTTTTATATCAAGTTTTTGCAATTTTTGCTCAATTTTGATGCATTTATCAAATCTATCCATTCCCTGGCGGCAATTCAGCGGCTTTTCCATGAAAACCGCGCGAATTACATCCGTAAAAGTCACAAATAAATTCAATATTACCGAATTAATCAACAGTCAGGTATCCAATACAGTAGAGCCATGTCCAAAACCACAGCCACAGCCACGCCCAAAGGCAAAACAAATGCCCCCTGTGCACCACAGGCGGTGCTGTTTGACGCCTATGGCACGCTGTTTGACGTGTACAGCGTCGCGCTGCTGGCCGAGCAGTTGTTTCCGGGCCAGGGCCAGGCCTTGAGTGTGCTGTGGCGCGACAAGCAGATCGAGTACACGCGGTTGGTCACCACCAGTGTGGACGGCGCTCACTACCAGCCGTTTTGGGAGCTGACCCGCGCGGCGCTCACATTCGCTATCAAAAAATTAGCGCCTTGCGCAGATTCCACGCGGGCTAGCACCGAATTTGACTCCAAGGTCGAGCAGCTCATGAACCAGTACCGTTCCTTGAGCGCCTTCCCCGAAAACCGCGAAGT
>CAZDDK010000336.1:0-2874 GCA_964504185.1 uncultured Rhodoferax sp.
CGCCACGACGGCCTGCGCGACGGTGTGGCCATTGCCATCGAAGACCACTACAAACCCCGCTTTGCCGGCGACTCCCTGCCACGCAACCACACCGGCAGCGTAGTGGCCCTGGCCGACAAGCTGGAAACCCTGGTCGGCATGTTTGGTATTGGCAACCTGCCTACGGGTGACAAAGACCCGTTTGCGCTGCGCCGCCACGCGCTGGGCGTGATCCGCATCCTGATGGAGAGCGACTTTTCGCTCAACCTGGACACCTTGCTGGCCAATGCCGCCAAGGCGTTTGCCGGCCTCCTGGAACTCTGGCCCGAGAAGGAATGCTCCGACTTCGTTGCCAACCAGGCCAAGTTGGTGGACTTCATTTTCGAGCGCCTGGCCGGGTCCCTGCGCGAGCAGGGCTACCGCACGCAAGAAGTGGATGCCGTGTTGGCGCTGCGCCCGCAGCGTCTGGGCGAAGTGCCCAAGCGGCTGGCTGCCGTGCGCGCCTTTGCGGCATTGCCCGAAGCACCGGCCCTGGCGGCCGCCAACAAGCGCATCAGCAACATCCTCAAGAAGGCCCCCGAAGTGGATGCCCACGTCAGCGAAATCCTGCTGCGCGAGGCCGCCGAGAAAGCCTTGTTCGCGGCCATGCAAAGCGTGGTTCCCCTGTCCCAGGCGCAGTTGGCCGGGGGTGACTACACCGCCGCACTGCAGACCCTGGCCGCCCTGCGTGCGCCGGTAGACGCGTTCTTTGACGATGTCATGGTCAACGCCGAGCAGACCGATCTGCGCCTGAACCGCCAGGGCCTCCTGAAAACCCTGCACGACGCCATGAACCGCGTGGCCGATCTGTCCCGCTTGGCGGCATGAGCCTGCGCGCTCCACTGCCGCGCGGGACGGCGGGTCGCCCCCCATTTTGGAGTTGCACATGAAGCTCGTCATTCTGGACCGCGATGGGACCATCAACGAAGACAGCGCGGAATTCGTCAAATCCCCGTCGGAGTGGCAACCCCTGCCCGGTGCACTGGAGGCCATCGCCCGGCTGAACCACGCCGGCTGGCATGTGGTGGTGGCGACCAACCAGTCCGGGCTGGGCCGGGGCCTGTTTGACGTGGCCTCGCTCAACGCCATGCACGCCAAGATGCAGCAGATGCTGGCCGCCGTGGGCGGGCGTGTGGATGCCATTTTCTACTGCCCCCACGCACCCGACGATGGCTGTCGATGTCGCAAACCCGAGCCCGGCCTGTTCGAACAGATTGCCGAGCGCTACGGCGTGGAATTGCACGGAATGCCGGCCGTGGGCGATTCGCTGCGTGACCTGGTTGCCGCGGTGACGGCGGGGTGTGAGCCCCATCTGGTGCTGACCGGCAAAGCCGCCAGCTACCGCGACAAGCCCCTGCCCGACAGCTTTCCCGCACGCACCGTGGTGCACCAGGATCTTGCCGCGTTTGCTGAATACCTGACCGGTCGGGACGCAAAGCCCTCGCAAGCGGCGGATCTATAGTGCTATAAAAATAGTAGCTATAAGCTCAATGAATACGCGGGCTAGAAGCCCTTTTTAATGCCTATGTCCTTTATCCGCTCGGTCTTGCACATGCTATGGATGGCGCTCACCGTCATTCCCTATACCTTGGCCATCGTGCTGGGCGCGCTGTTTGGCATGGGCCGCGCCACCCGCTATCGCATTGCTTCGGCCTGGTTGGGTCTGAGCAGCGTGGGCAGTGCGCGGGTGATTCTGGGCATTGAAACCCGCATCACCGGCATGGAAAATCTGCCGGTCGGCGAGACCACTCCCGCAGTGCTGCTGGTCAAGCACCAGTCAACTCTGGAGACCTTTCTCATGCCCGCGATCATGCCCCACCCGCTGGCGTATGTGTTCAAGAAGGAGCTGCTGTATGTGCCCTTCTTTGGCTGGTCCATTGGCCTGTTGGACATGATCCACATCGACCGCAGCCTGCGCACCCAGGCCTTCAAGAAAGTGGTGGAGCAGGGCCGCGAGCGCCTGGCCCAGGGCATATGGATCATCATGTTCCCCGAAGGCACCCGCGTGCCGCGCGGCCAAAAAGGTGTGTACGAGACCAGCGGCGCGCGCCTGGCGGTGCAGACCGGTGCGCCGGTGATTCCCATTGCGGTGACCTCGGCGAAGTGCTGGCCGCGCAAGGCCTTCGTCAAGACGCCGGGCATCGTGGACGTGTCCATCGGCAAGCCCATTCCCAGTGAGGGTCGCCACCACAAGGAGCTGATGGCCGAGGTAGAGACCTGGATCGAGGCCGAAATGCGCCGCCTGGACCCCGAGGCCTACCGCTAATCCACGTCCGTGCAGGCGGTCTGCCATGTTGCGCTTCTTTCAGTACACTTTGGATTTGTTTGAGCCTCCAGCCCGCGTGGAGTCTGATGATGTTGCTCCTGAAATTGTAGCAATCTGTGCGCCAGGTGTGCCCCACACCCACAGCCAGCCCTTGCACCTGGCGGTGGCGGCGGTGGAGTTCCGGCATCCCCTGGCCAACCGCGAGGTGCACCTGGGGGATGCGGTAGTGGGTTACCTGTTTCAGCGCGCCAAGCGGCGCAGCATTGGCTTTGTAGTCGGTCCCGATGGGCTGGCGGTGCGTGCGCCCCGCTGGACACCCCTGGCAGAGGTCGAGGCCGCCCTGCGCGAAAAGTCGGTCTGGATTCAACGCAAGCTGGGAGAGTCCCGCGCACGCCAGGCCCGCCAACACGAAGCCCGCATCGACTGGCGCGACGGTGCCGAACTGCCCCTGCTGGGGGCTCCCATCCAACTGGTACTGGACCCGTCCCATGCATTTGCGGCCGCAGGCGCGCAACTCACGGAATCTGCGGCCCATTCCCCCCGAACGCTGCGCGTGGGTCTGCCCACCACGGCCACGCCCGAACAGATTC
>CAZDDK010000337.1:0-2861 GCA_964504185.1 uncultured Rhodoferax sp.
ACACGCCCACGGTGTAGCGCTGCGACCAGCCCACCGCCCAGTTGTCGCGCATGTCTTTGCTGGTGCCGGTTTTCACCGCCGACCAGAAGCGGGTGGCCAATACGCTGTCGGTGCCGAAGGTGCGGGCGCGGGCCAGCGGGTCGCTGAGGATGTCTCCCACGATGAAGGCGGCCCGTGCATCCAGCGCCGTGCGCCAGGCGGGCTTGGTGGCCGGTGCCAGTGTGGGGGGGCTGGTGCGCCCGCCGTTGGCCAGGGCGCGGTAGGCGTTGGTCAGGTGCAGCAGCGCCACCTCGGCACTGCCCAGGGCCAGGCTGTAGCCGTAGTAGTCCCCCGTCTCCTTGAGCGGCAAACCCAGTTGCACGAGCTGTTTGTGAAAGGCATCGGGCGACACCATCACCAGCGTGCGCACGGCCGGCACGTTGAGCGAGGCACCCAGCGCGGTGCGTGCGGACACCCAGCCCCGGAACTGGTGGTCGTAGTTTTGGGGAATGTAGAGGCCACCCGGGGTCTGGATCTGGGCGGTGGAGTCTTCGATCAGCGACGCCGCCGTGATGCGCCGCTGGGCGATGGCCTGCGCGTACAGGAATGGCTTGAGTGTGGAGCCGGGCTGGCGCAGCGCCAGCACGCCATCAACCTCGGCAGCTCCGCTCAGGTCGCCCGACGAGCCAACCCAGGCCAGCACCTCGCCGCTGGCGTTGTCCAGCACGACCAGTGCGCCGTCTTCCACGTGGCGGCCCGCCAGTTCGCGCAGGTGCTGCTGCAGGGTTTGCACGGCGAAGCGTTGCAGCGGGGCACGCAGCGTGGTGCGGATCGCTGCAGTCTTGGCAGTGCGTGTGAGCTGCTGTGCCACGTGCGGTGCAATGCCTTCACTGGGGGCATAGCCGCGGCGCTGCAGCGCCGCGGTGGTGAACAGGTCGAGCGCCGCGCAGTCTGCACCACCGGTTTGCAGGCTTTTGAGCACACTGCAGGCGCGCTGCGCCACCTGTGCCGCGCTGGCGTTGGGCGCGCGCACCAGGGCGGCGGCCACGGCGGCCTCGCGCTGGTCCAGCCCATGGGCGGCCTTGCCAAACAGCGTGCGGCTGAGCGCGTCGATGCCGACCAGCTCGCCCTTGAAGGGCACGAGGTTCAAATAGGCCTCCAGAATCTGGTCCTTGCGCCAATGGCGCTCCAGCATCTGGGCGGACACGGTCTGCCCCAGTTTTTGCACCACGCTGCGCCCGCCGCTGCCGCGCTTGAGGTCCTCGTCCAGCAGACCCGCCAGTTGCATGGTGATGGTGGAGGCACCGCGGGTCTTGCGGTTCCACAGGTTCGCCCAGGCGGCGGCACTGACGGCCTGCCAGTCCACGCCGCTGTGTTCGTAGAAACGCTTGTCTTCGGACAACACCAACGCCGTGCGCAGGGCCGGCGAGATGTCCGCCAGCGCGATCCACTGGCCCCGGCGCACCGTGCTGTTGGTGCGCAGGCGGTGCAGCTCTTCACCGTGGCGGTCCAGGATCAGGGTGTCGGAAGGTCGGTGGCTGGAGCGTACTTGGTCAAATGGGGTGCTAGCCCGCGTGGGATCTGCATAAGTAGCTACAAAAACGATAGCAAACGCTGCAAGTGTTGCTCGGCGAGCCAATACCGTCACTTCACCGCCTCAACCTTGACCCGCGCATTCGGTGTCTCGCCAAACATCTCCGGCGCGTACATGGCCTCCACACGCGACGGTGGCAGCGAGAACTCGCCGACGTTGTTCAGGCGAATGGTGTACTCCATCTTCACCACGCCCTTGGGCAGGTACTGGTAGTAGTTGCGGAAGGACTCGAAACTGCGCTCCTCGAACGCGGCCCAGCCGTAGCCTGACTGCTTCTCGCCCTGCGTGGCGATCTCGCTGTCGCGGCCCAGACCACTGCCCAGGATGGTCGCGCCGCCGGGGACCGGGTCGGTGATGGCGACCCAGGTCATGTCGGTGCTGGCATTCACCTCCAGCGAGATGCGCAGAACGTCGCCGCGCGTGTAGTGGCCAGCCGGTAACGACTTGTTGGCTTGCTCGACCGGGGTGATGGTTTTCTTGATCTGGTAGCCGGCGTTAAAGGGTTCCTTTAGCTGCACCGCCGCCACCGACTGTAGCGTCAGCCACGGCTTGCCAGGGCCTTGGTGCGTGGCGTTCAGCGTGTCCTTGGCAGCGGTGGCACTCCAGGGCAGGAACATGCTGTTGTTGCGCAGATTGCCCGGCGCGGCGGGTGCGCCAAACCAGGTGCTCTGGTGCGCGGCACCCGAGGCGTCGGTGGTTTTGATGCGTTCGACCCTGTTCCAGTCCACGGATGCAGCTCCCGTGCTCATCGAAGCCCTGGTGTTGCCAGCCACGGTCACCGCCTCAAACTTGGCCGAGAACTTCTCCAGCGCCAGGCCGCCCCACAGGTTGGCCGTGGTGGTGTGCCAGGCACCGTGCTGCTGGCGGGCGATGAAACCGTTGGCCAGGCGGCCCATGTCGTCCTTCCAGGCCGGGTCGTCCATCACGGCGAGCATCAGGCGGGCGGTGTTGACGTCGCCGTTGGTCATCAGCCACCACCAGTGGTCGCTCTGCTCGGTGCTGAAGGTCACTTTGGTGCCCTGCCAGCTCAGGCGCGACTTCAGGATCTGCGTGGCCTCTGCCAGCCGCTGCTCGCGCTGCGGCACGTCGCTCACGCGCTTGAGGATGTTGATCCAGTCGATCACCGCGCTGGTGGGCCACTGGTTGGGCGCGAGGGTGAGGCTGCCCAGCAGCCGCCCCTGCGCCTTGCCGTAGCGCGACAGCGCCTCGATGGCGGCGAGCTTGCGCACGTCGAGGTCTTTCTGCGGCGACCAGAAGTTGCGCTGGATGCGGCCTTCGACAAACGCGG
>CAZDDK010000338.1:0-2848 GCA_964504185.1 uncultured Rhodoferax sp.
CTCGGTTTCATTCAGGTAGTTGACCATGGCGGCCAGCGTGGTGGACTTGCCCGAGCCGGTCGGGCCCGTCACCAGTACCAAGCCGCGTGGCTTTAGGGCCAGGTCGGCAAAAATCTTGGGTGCGTTGAGCTGCTCCAGCGACAAAATCTTGCTGGGAATGGTCCGAAAAACCGCACCAGCTCCTCGGTTGTGGTTGAAGGCGTTGACCCGAAAGCGCGCCAGGCCATCGATTTCGAACGAGAAGTCGATCTCCAGGAACTCTTCAAAGTGCTTGCGCTGGCCGTCGTTCATGATGTCGTACACCATGGCGTGCACCTGCTTATGGTCCAGTGCCTCGACGTTGATCCGGCGCACATCGCCGTGGACCCGGATCATGGGCGGCAGCCCGGCGGAGAGGTGCAGGTCGGAGGCCTTGTTCTTGACGCTAAATGCCAGGAGTTGGGTAATGTCCACGGGGTTTCCTCTAGTCAGAGGGGACAGAGCTGAAGATCTGGCCCGCAATGTTTTTGTTTGCTACGCTTGGGCGATTATGACCATGATTGCCGACAATCTCCACTGCATTCACACCCGGATCGCGCAGGCCTGCCAACGCGCCGACAGACCACCCAGTGCCGTCTCCCTGTTGGCAGTCTCCAAAACCTTTGGAACGGACGCGGTGATGCAGGCCCATGCGGCCGGTCAGACGGCATTTGGCGAAAACTATCTCCAAGAAGCAGTCGGCAAGATCACCGCCCTGGCAGATCTGCCACTGGAATGGCATTGCATCGGCCCGATACAGAGCAACAAGACACGCCTGGTGGCCGAGCACTTCCAGTGGGTCCACACCATCGACCGCCTAAAGATTGCACAGCGGCTCAGCGAACAGCGCCCTTCCCACCTGGCACCACTGCAGGTGTGCATTCAGGTGAATGTGGATGGGGGGGCCAACAAGTCGGGTGTGGCCCCGGACGAGGTGCTGGCATTGGCCCAAGCGGTGGCTGCATTGCCCCGGCTTCGGCTGCGTGGGCTCATGTGTATCCCTGAGCCTGCTCCTGATTTTGTAGCTGAATGTGCAGTATTTACGCGGGCTAGGGGCCTATTTGAGCAACTGAATGCGAATGGGGCGGGACTGGATACGCTGTCCATGGGCATGAGCGCCGACCTGGAGGCTGCCATTGCCAGCGGCTCCACCATGGTACGCGTGGGCAGCGCGATCTTCGGCCAGCGAGGCGGATGATTGCGCCGCTGGTGCGCTACCTTTTGGGCATGCCCAGTGGCTTGACGTTGCCGCAATCACTGCGCAGCCAGCGTGCGCTGTTGTGAATTTCCATTTGTTCCTTGGCACCGTTCATGGTGGTGGTTGTGGTCATCTTCATGCTGTAGGCCTCCGGGCTGGTAAAGGTGACCTGGCCCTCGCCGCTGCTGGGTGGCTTGGTGCACACAAAGGAGAACTTCATCGTGTTGCCCGTGCGCGGGCTGTGGGTGTGGGTGCAGTCGTTCTGCTGCCCACTGGCGATTTCATTGCGATCCACCATTTCCTGGGTCATGCACAACTTGAGGGTCATACCCCCGCCAGCCCCCACGCCCATTTGCATGCCTTGCTTGGCCATCATGTCCTGCATCATCTTGCGCTGCTCGGGCGGCATATTGGCCAGCTCGCGCTGAGCCTCCGCCATGGCTTCACCCATTTGGCCATTGCCTTTCATTTGCGTTGACATCTCCCACAGGCCTGGCTTCATGTTTTGGGCGGCTGCGTGCCCCCCCACAAAGGCCAGCATCAGGCATACAGACAGGTTTTTCAGCTTCATGGTTTCCTCGTGATCGGTTGGGTGACAGGGCTTGCGCATTGTGGCAAAAGTTGTGGATATTGGAAATGCCACACTAGAATCGGGCAACGCTCCCAGGGACCATGGCACACAACGATCCACCTCCCCCATTTTCTGGCGACACGGTGCATATCGGCATCGCACACCCGCCAGCCGCACGTCCCGCCACGTCCCTGGCGGTGTTGTTTGCCGACGTGGTGGGCAGCACCCGGCTGTATGAGGCCTTTGGTGACGAGCAGGCCAAGCAGATGATTGACGACTGCCTGGCCACGCTGCGGGGCGTGGTGCAGCAATACGGCGGCCGGGTCATCAAGACCATTGGCGACGAAATCATGTGCGTGCTGCCCAACGCCGACAGTGGCTGCCTGGCTGCCACGGACATGCAGACCAAAGTCATGGCGCTGCCCAAGGTGTCCAACGTGCAGCGCAGTGTGCGGGTGGGTTGGCATTTTGGCCCGGTCATTGAAGAAAACAACGACGTATTTGGTGACACCGTCAACCTGGCGGCCCGCATGGCCGGACTGGCCAAGGGCATGCAAATCATCACCACGGCGGCCACGGTCGCCTGCCTGTCTCCCGTGTTGCGGTTGTCCACGCGCAGCATTGCGGCGCTGGCAGTCAAGGGCAAGGGAGATGAGGTGGCGGTGAGCGAAGTCATCTGGCAGGGCGGCGAAGAGCTGACCATGTCCACGTCCTCCATTGCGTTGGCCACCAAGTCCGTCCGCTTGCAATTGCAACATGGCGACCAGCGCATCGAATTGGATCAGGACAGCATCGTGCTGGGGCGCGACCCGCAATGCAACCTGGTCATCAGCGACCGCAATGCCTCGCGCCAGCATGCCCGCATCGAGCGCCGCCGCGACAAGTTTTTTCTGGTCGATCAAAGCACCAATGGCACCTACGTAGCGTTTTCGAATGAACCCGAGGTGGTGCTGCGCCGTGAGGAGCTGATGCTGCGCGGCAGCGGGCGCATCGGCTTTGGCCACTCGCTCGACCAAGACGGCACGGAGACCGTGGCCTTTACCGTGCGCGGCTAGGCGGCT
>CAZDDK010000339.1:0-2198 GCA_964504185.1 uncultured Rhodoferax sp.
GCGGCGGCGCACCGGCTGGTTGTTGATGTAGTAGCTGGAGGTGCCATCGCGGGTCAGCACGCGCTTGACGGCGATCTCACCAAACTGCGCCCACTGGCCGCCGGCGCGGTGGTCGGCATTGTCAAAAATCAGCTCCACGCTGGAGCGGCTGGCCGGCTTGCGGGTGGTGGTGCCGTTGAAAATGACGTCCTGCATGGACTCGCCGCGCAACTCGCTGGCCTTGCTCTCGCCCAGCACCCAGCGCACCGCATCCATGATGTTGGACTTGCCGCAGCCGTTGGGACCCACCACACCCACCAATTGCCCTGGCAACAGAAAGTTGGTGGGCTCGGCGAAGGATTTGAACCCGGATAACTTGATGGAATTGAGGCGCACGGACGGTGAATGGGAGGGGCAAGACGGGCCCAATGATACCGTGCGGGTGTGGCAGAGACTGGCACCACGCACACCGCGTTGCCAAGGCGGGCTAGTCGCGCAACGCCGCCTCGATTTTGGCCGCCAGCGTGTTCAGGGCTGGTGGCTTGACCATATAGCCCGCCACTCCCAGCGGCAGCACCTCGCTCACGGTCGCTGCGCTGGAATCGGCACTGAGAAAAATGACCTTGGTATTGCTCAGCTGGTTGTTGGGCAGCGAGCGCAACTGCTTGACAAACTCGATGCCTCCCACGGGCTTCATGTGGATGTCGGTCAGGATCAGATCAGGCTTGAGCTTCACGACTTCACGCAGGGCGCTGGCACCGTCCGTGAAAGCGTACAGGTCCAGAATGCCAATGCGGCGCAAGGCATTGAGGATGAAGGTGCTCATGAGCTTTTCATCTTCTACCACCACAATCCGTGCTCGCTTGATGTCCACTTAGGTGCCTCGCCGGTGTTGATTGCTAATTCTTCTAGGGCTGCGCCAGGTAGCGTGCCACTTCGTGCTGCAGATCCCGCAGCTTGGGGCTGAGCTCGGCGTAGGCGGCCCCCACCTCCACGCTGCCACCGGATTTGCTCAGATACTCTACCTGGGCCAGTTGCTCGCACAGGGCCGGTGCGCAAAATATGGGCATGCAACCCTTGAGGGAATGCAACAGCGGGTTGGCCGAACGGACATCTCCGTTATCCAGGAACTGGGCAATCTGCGGCAAGTCCCGGTCGAGCATTTCCTGCAACATGGGCAACATGCTGCGCAGCATCTCGTGGCTGCCAATTTGCTCAACAGCCCTGGCGGTATCCAGATACACCCAGGTCATGCCGTGGGGCGAAGTAGTCGACATCAAAGACTCCTTTGAACGCGGAAAAACGGTGCCGAAATACCCTGGATCGCGGCAACACAGTGTAGCAAGTGCTCGGGGATAATAGCGGTCCATGAATCCGAATCTCACCCGCCTGCAGGCCTACCCTTTTGAGCGCCTGCGCCAATTGTTTGCCACGGTCACCCCCAACCCCGCCTACCCCCCCATCAGCCTGGGCATTGGAGAACCGCGCCACGCCACGCCGGCACTGATCAAACAAGCCTACTGCGATGCAATCAACGACCCACTGGGCGGCCTGTCGGTCTACCCCGCCACAGGCGGTGTGCCGGCCTTGCGCCAGTCGATTGGCCGCTGGCTTGAGCGCCGCTATGGGCTGGACCTGGACATCGCCACGCAGATACTGCCGGTCAATGGCTCGCGCGAGGCCTTGTTTGCCTTTGCGCAAACCGTGGTGAACCCGGCCAAACGGGTGGCACCCGACCGACCGGTGACCGTGGTCTGCCCGAATCCGTTCTACCAAATCTATGAAGGCGCGGCCTTCCTGTGTGGTGCAGAGCCCTACTTCGTGCCATCCGACCCGGCCCGCAACTTTGCCCAGGATTGGGACAGTGTGCCCGACGCCGTGTGGGAACAAACCCAACTGCTCTACGTGTGCTCGCCCGGCAACCCGACCGGTGCCGTGATGCCGCTGGACGAGTGGAAAAAGCTGGTCGCCCTGAGTGACCGCCATGGCTTTGTGATTGCCTCGGACGAGTGCTACAGCGAGATCTATTTCCGCGACGAGCCGCCCCTGGGGGGGCTCCAGGCTGCTGCACAGCTGGGTCGGGCGGATTTCAAGAACCTGGTGGCCTTCACCAGCCTGTCCAAGCGCAGCAATGTGCCGGGCATGCGCAGCGGCTTCGTCGCGGGCGATGCGCAGCTCGTCAAGGCGTTCCTGCTCTACCGCACCGACCATGGCAGTGC
>CAZDDK010000339.1:2208-2840 GCA_964504185.1 uncultured Rhodoferax sp.
GCCAGCATCGCCGCCTGGGATGACGAGGCCCACGTGCGGGACAACCGCGAGCAATACCGCGCCAAGTTCGCCCGGGTGACCCCCCTGCTGGCCGAGGTGCTGGATGTGGCCCTGCCCGACGCCGGTTTCTACCTGTGGGCACGCGTCCAGGGCAGCGATACCGACTTTGCCCGCAACCTGTACGCTACTTACAATGTGACCGTCCTGCCGGGCAGCTTCCTGGCCCGCGAAGCACGGGGCGTCAACCCGGGTGCCCATCGCATCCGCATGGCCCTGGTGGCCGAAACCGAAGAATGTGTGGAAGCAGCGCAGCGCATCGTCCAGTTTGTTACATCCAAAGAAAGCAGTTCATGAGACAACAACTCAAACAAGTTATCGATACCGCGTGGGAAGACCGCGCCAATATCTCCGTCGCCAGTGCCCCCGCCGAAGTGCGCGATGCAGTGGACCATGTGCTCAACGAACTCGACGCCGGCCGCCTGCGGGTGGCCACCCGCCAGGGTGTGGGCCAGTGGACCACGCACCAGTGGATCAAGAAAGCCGTGCTGCTGTCCTTTCGCCTCAAGGACAACGAAATCATGCAGGCCGGGAGCCTGGGCTACGTGCTCCTCCGGGCCAGCCAGCGCTGGGGC
>CAZDDK010000340.1:0-2816 GCA_964504185.1 uncultured Rhodoferax sp.
TGCTGGCCCAGACCGGCCTGATCGCCATGGTGGGCAAGGCCGAACGCGGACCGGTCGCCATTGAGGCCATCAAGCAGCACAAGAGCGCGTATCTGATGGCCGTGGGCGGTGCCGCCTACCTCGTCAGCAAGGCGATCAAGGCCGCCAAGGTGGTGGGCTTTGCCGACTTGGGCATGGAAGCCATCTACGAATTTGATGTGGTGGACATGCCGGTCACCGTGGCGGTGGATGCCGGTGGCACCAGCGCCCACATTACCGGCCCCGCCGAGTGGCAGAAGAAAATCGCCACCGGTGAATTCAAGAGCATTGCCATTACCAGCACCTGATTGCGCTGTGAACCACCCGGCCTGGCACGCCCCCATCGGTGTCTTTGACAGCGGCGTCGGGGGCTTAAGCGTGCTGCGCGCCCTGCGAGCGGAGTTGCCAGCCGAGGCGTTCGTGTATCTGGCGGACAGCGGCCATGCCCCCTACGGCGAGCGCGACGACACGCACGTCATCGCCCGCGCGCGCGTACTCACCCGCTATCTGATCGAGCAGCATGGCATCAAGGCTCTGGTGGTAGCCTGCAACACGGCAACGGCTGCGGCAATCCATCTGCTGCGCCAGGAGTTCGCCCATTTGCCCATCGTGGGCATCGAACCCGCTCTCAAACCGGCGGTGGCCCTGACGCGAACCGGCACCATCGGCGTCATGGCTACCCAAGGCACACTGTCCAGCGCCAAGTTTCGTGGCCTGCAGGCGTCGCTGGAGAACCAGGCCCGCTTTGTGCTGCAACCCTGCAACGGCCTGGCAGATGCCATCGAACGCTCGGATGCTATAAAAATAGAAGCACTCTGCTCAGATTACACGCGGGCTATGGGCCAATTTGGCTCAATGCCTGGGGCCATGGACGTGTTGATCTTGGGTTGCACCCATTACCCGTTTGCCGCCGATGTGCTGCAACGCCAGTTGGGTGACCAGGTTCGGCTCCTGGAGGGAGGCGCGCCGGTTGCCCGCCATACGCGGCATCGGCTCGATGCATTGCAGTTGTTGCGCCCTGCCAGCGCTGGGCCAGGCGCGCCTGCGATACCCCTGCTGCAGGCCTACACAACCGGTGCGCGGCACGTGCTGCAGGACGCCTTGGTGCGTTGGCTGCAGATCCACGTGGCTGTCGAAGTACCCCTCACTGCGAGCAGCTCCGAATAACCCTGCGTTACACGCAATAGCGCCTTCACACGATGACACCCACTCCATCTCACATCGGAAAATACCGCATCGAACGTGAGCTCGGGCGTGGTGCCAGCGGTGTGGTGTATCTGGCGCATGACTCCTTTCGGGACATGGGGGTCGCCATCAAGCTCATCCACCCACACCTGCTGCGCGAACCCGCACAGGCCACGCGCTACCGCCGTCTGCTGCACAACGAGGCGGTGTTGTCGGGGCAGATCAATCACCCGCACATCGTTGGCCTGGTGGATGCCGATGAGCGTGCGAATCCCCCCTACTTGGTGCTCGAATATGTGCCAGGACGTTCTTTGGAGCAGCACACCAAGCCCGATACGCTGCTTCCCGTGACCGAGGTTCTGGACATTGCCTTCAAGTGTTGCAACGCGCTTGAGTACGCGCATTTCCACGGACTCATCCACCGCGACATCAAACCGGCCAACCTGCTCCTGCGAAACGATGGCGAAGTCAAGTTGACCGACTTTGGGGCTGCGCTGTCACAGAAAGGCGATGTGACACAACTCTCCGGACTGGTGGGTTCGCCGGCCTACATGTCGCCCGAGCAGGTGCGCGAAGAGTCGCTGACACAACAGTCCGACATGTTTTCGCTGGGCGTGGTGCTGTACGAGTTGCTTACTGGCCAGAGTCCCTTTCAAGGCGAGACCGACTACTCCACCTTGTTCAAAATTGGCTCCGAGGAACCTGTGGCTATGCGGGTGCTGCGCCCCGAATTGCCCGCATCCCTGGACGACGTGATTCGGATTGCACTGGCCAAGCAACCCGGTGGCCGCTACCGCAGCTGGAGCGATTTTGCCGATGCCATCAGCATCGCCAGCAACAGCGTGTCTCGCGTCGCGTCACAGTTTACCGAGGTGCAGCGTTTCCAGAGCCTGCGCCAACTGGACTTCTTCAAGGAATTCAGCGATGTAGCCATGTGGGAGACGCTGCGGATGGGGCGCATTCGCACGCTGGAGCGCGGTGCAGTGGTGATGGAAGAAGGCAGTGTGGGGCGCTCGTTCTACCTGTTATTGGACGGTACAGTTCAAATTACCCGAAAAGGCATGCAGCTGACCAAGTTGCGCGCGGGTGTCAGCATTGGCGAGATGGTGTATTTGCAACCTGGCATGAACCGCCGTTCGGCCACGGTAATTGCCGACAGCCCGATTTCGGTCCTCAAGATCAAGAGCGCATCGCTCCAGCAGGCTTCAACCGAGTTGCAATCATGCTTCGACAAGGCATTTATCAAGATGCTGGTAACACGGCTCATTGCCGCAAACCTGCAGCTGTCCGAGTGGGACGAGCGCTGAATTGGCGTGCCCGGAGGGGATCGAACCCCCGACCCACAGCTTAGAAGGCTGTTGCTCTATCCAACTGAGCTACGGACAGGTACCCAACGTCGTTGGTCGCCGGATTCTACAGAACGGAGGCTGATGACAAAAATGCAAATGGCTCGTCTGCACCCGCTCAAACCAGGGGGGATTGCACCTTAGGGTGGTCAAAAGTTTGCTGCTAGAATCAGCGTACTTCCAGGCGAGTCGGCCAGCCTGTAGATGGGAATTTAGCTCAGTTGGTAGAGCAGCGGACTCTTAATCCGTAGGTCGAGAGTTCGAATC
>CAZDDK010000341.1:0-2799 GCA_964504185.1 uncultured Rhodoferax sp.
TGGTGATCGAATAGCGTGCGCCCGCGTTCATACATGGCTCTCAGCGAGGCGACTTACTGCTTTTGGAGCAGCGCTTGAAGTTGCCGGATCGGCAGCAACAATCGGCCGCTTTGCAGCAAATCATGCGCATTTGGCTGGTGGGGCGCACCGATGTGGTGATTGGTGCTTACTGGCCGATTAAAGGCGAATTTGACCCACTGCCCGCACTGCACCGCTGGAAGGAAGATGGCGAGTTGTTGGATCAGCCCCAGCCAAGGCGCATCGGCTTGCCCGTGGTGAATAAAGAGAACAAGACCATGACGTTTCACGCATGGTACCCCGGTTGTCCCATGGAAGAAGATGCCTACGGCATCCCCAAGCCCAAGGACACCGAAGTGGTCGTCCCCACCCTGCTATTTGCCCCCTGCGTAGGGTATGGGCCAGGCGGCTATCGCTTGGGCTATGGTGGCGGTTTTTATGACCGAATGATGTCTGCCCTAAGCCCCAAGCCCGTGACGGTCGGTTTGGGCTTTGGTGGGGGATTTATTGAGGATTTTGAGCCCGAAGCGCACGATGTGCCACTGGACGCGATTTTGAACAACCACGGCGTGGTTTGGCCAGTGTAGAGAAATGTTCGTTTTATTTTGATATGCATCAATAATGTTTGATTTTTATAGGCATACCATGCAAGGTTTACCCGCGTGGCAAGGATCTGTCATCAGGGTGTCACACAATTTTGTAAAGGAAGTCCATGCCAACATCGCCCGCCTCAACCAGCAAGCCTGTGGAATTGAAAGCCGTGGTCAACGCATCCGCTGAAGTTGCTGCGCCTGCTGCCAAAGCCGTTAAAAAGCGCGCACCGGCGCGCAAAGCCACGTCTACTGCGGTTCGCGCCGCCGCGCTGGGCGATATCGCGCCCACTGCGACGCCCGCGACGGTAGCGGCTTTCGTTGCCAACGAAGCCACCGATGGCGCGCAAGCCACTGCCTTGGCGGCCGCCCAGCGCCTCTTGGATCCCAAGGGAAAAGGTAGTGTCGAAGAGCGCGCCAAAGGTCTGCGTGCGATTTTGGAAGGTGCCGCCCCCGACGATGCCAAGGCACTTCGCCAAGCCTTGCTGGCCGATGCCAAAGGTGGCGAGAAGAAAAAAATCAATCCCGACGAAGAACTCGCACCCGATTGGCGCGATGGCGGCTACCCGTACAAAAACTTGATGCGCCGCTCCAGCTATGAGGCCGCCAAGTTCGAATTGCAAGTGGAATTGCTCAAGCTCCAAGCGTGGGTCAAAGAAACCGGCCAGCGCGTGGTGATTTTGTTTGAAGGCCGCGATGCGGCTGGCAAGGGCGGTGCCATCAAGCGCTTTATGGAGCATCTGAATCCACGCGGTGCGCGCGTGGTGGCCTTGGAAAAACCCACCGACCAAGAAAAAGGCCAGTGGTACTTTCAGCGCTATGTGCAGCATTTGCCCACATCGGGCGAAATCGTGCTGATGGATCGCAGCTGGTACAACCGGGCGGGCGTAGAGCGCGTCATGGGCTTTTGCTCGAACGAGGAATACGCCGAGTTCATGCGCCAAACCCCCGAGTTTGAGCGGCACTTGGTGCGCAGCGGTGTACACCTCATCAAATTTTGGTTCAGCGTGAGCCGCGAAGAGCAGCGCCGCCGCTTCAAGGAGCGTGAAAACCACCCACTCAAGCAATGGAAGCTCAGCCCCGTCGATTTGGCCTCGCTGGACAAGTGGGAAGACTACACCCGCGCCAAAGAAGCCATGTTTTTTGAAACCGATACGGCCGATTCGCCTTGGACGGTGGTGAAAAGCATCTGCAAAAAGCGCGCCCGCTTGAACGCCATGCGCTATGTGCTGCACAAGTTGCCCTACACCAACAAAAATGTAGAGAGCATCTGCAAACTAGACCCCCTGATCGTTGGCCGCGCCCATGTGGTCTACGAGCGCGGGGAAACGCCTAGCGCGCTTTTGTAAACGCATCATGAATCGGGTGGGCGCTTAGCTTCTAACGCCTCCCGAGTCATTTGCACTTGCTGGTGCAACCACTGGCAAAAGGCTTGCACCTCGGTGCGCTGTTCGCTGCGCGGGGCGACGATGAGCCAGTAGGCCAGTGGGGACTCGATGCGGGTTTCCGGCAAAATTTCCACCAAACTGCCGTTGGCCAAGCTGTCGGCGACCAATGGCATCCGCGCCAAGGCGATGCCTTGTCCAGTCAGTGCGGCTTGGGCGATTTGGTGGGCGTAATTGAAATACAGCCTGCGCTTGGGTTCAAAGTGGGGGAGGTTTTGCGCCGCCAGCCAGCGCGCCCAAGTGAGCCACGCCATGTGCTGGCTGCGGTGGGCGTAAGCGGTTTCTATCAAAGTGTAGGGCGCAAGGTCTTGCGGTCTTTGGATGGATGGACCGCTTTTGAGTAGCCATGGGCTGGCCACAGGCGTTAGTTGTTCACCAAACAGGCGCTGGGCGTGGGCATCCACATGGGTGGGCGGTGCGTAGCGCAGCACCAAGTCCAAATCCGAGGTTTCCAAGTCCAGGACGGTGTCGCTGGCATCGATGCGGATATCAATGTCTGGGTGAACCTGCTGGAATGACTCCAAACGCGGAATGAGCCACATCGAAGCAAACGAGGCCCAGGTACTGATGGCCACCATTTTGCGACCCGCACTTTGGCGCATGTGGCGCACCGTGCTGTCAATGCCCGCTAGTGCAGGTTCCACTGCGCGCAGCAATTGCAAACCGGCGTTGGTGAGTTCGACCGCGCGGGTGTGGCGCAAAAATAAGGGGATGCCGACTTCGCTCTCCAGCGCTTGAATTTGGCG
>CAZDDK010000342.1:0-2793 GCA_964504185.1 uncultured Rhodoferax sp.
GCACAATGCCCACGTAGTCCCACATGAAGCGGCGCAGCTCGTCCCAGTTGTGCGAAATGACCACGGCCTCATCGGCATCGGTCACACGGCTGTCGTCCCAGGCCGGGAGCGCCTGCGGTGCGGCCAGCGGCGTGGCCACAATGTGGGTGGCGGCCGCGCGGGCAAACACCATGCACTCGACCAGTGAATTGCTGGCCAACCGGTTGGCACCGTGCAGCCCGGTGTAGGCGGTCTCGCCACTGGCGTGCAGGCCGACGATGTCGGTGGCACCCATCAGGTCGGTGTGGATGCCGCCGCAGGTGTAGTGCGCGGCCGGCACCACGGGAATGGGTTGCTGGCTGATGTCGATGCCCAGCTCCAGGCAGCGGGCATGGATGTTGGGGAAATGCTCCAGTAAAAAGGCCTTGGGCTGGTGCGAGATGTCGAGGTAGACGCAGTCAAAGCCACCCTTTTTCATCTCGAAATCGATGGCCCGGGCCACCACGTCACGCGGTGCCAGTTCGGCGCGTTCGTCGTGCTGGGGCATGAAGCGGGTGCCGTCGGGCAGCAGCAAGCGCCCGCCTTCGCCGCGCACCGCTTCGCTGATCAGAAAGGACTTGGCGTGGGGGTGGTAGAGGCAGGTCGGGTGGAACTGGATGAACTCCATGTTGGTGACCCGGCACCCGGCGCGCCAGGCGGCGGCAATGCCGTCGCCGGTGGCGGTGTCGGGGTTGGTGGTGTACAGATACACCTTGCCCGCACCACCCGTGGCCAGGATGGTGTGCGGCGCACTGAAGGTGTGCACCGTGTCCGTGGCCTCGTCCAGTGCGTACAGGCCCAGGCACTGGTTATTGGCCGCCACCTCGCCATAGCCTGGCAGTCCCAGCTTGCTGCGGGTAATCAGGTCCACCAGGGTGTGGTTCTCGAACAGGGTGAGATTGGGCGTGCGGCGCACCGTTGCGATCAGCGTCTTCTGAACTGCGGCACCCGTGGCATCGGTCACGTGGACGATGCGCCTTGCGCTGTGGCCGCCCTCGCGGGTCAGGTGCAGGTGGCCGTCCTCTTGCGAGAACGGCACACCCAGTTCGCGCAGCCAGGCGATGCTTTCGGGCGAATGCTCCACCACAAAGCGGGTGGCGTCGGGCTCGGACAGGCCGGCACCGGCCACCAGGGTGTCCTGCACGTGGGCATCAAAGCTGTCGCCCTCAGCCAGCACGGCGGCAATGCCGCCCTGTGCCCAGCCGCTGGAGCCATCGCACAAGGCGCGCTTGGTCAGCACGGCCACGCGGTGCGTGGGTGCCAGATGCAGTGCGGCCGACAGACCGGCCAGTCCGCTGCCGACGATCAGGACGTCAAAGTGGTGCTGCGTGGGAAGGGGGGAAGCAGTCATGGAAATACTATGTTTTTAATAGCAAACTATCCAATGTTTACGCGGGCTAGCAGCCAATTTTATTCACAACAGCCTGGGGATTCGGGGAGTGGCATCCTGAGAGCCCGCGCACCGGACCGGCAGCACCAAGGTTCCAACGAGGACGATGTGCATCAAGGGGCGCGTCCGGTCATTCAATCTGGTGCAGGGCCGCCAGGTTCATCAGCGCCGACAGCACCTCGGACTTGAAACCCACCCGGGTCTGTCCGTCCTGGTGGCCACCGCTCATGATCAGCTTTTGCAGGTATTCCACGCAGTCGCGGTGGCCCCAGAATTTCTCGATGGCCAGGGCAATGCGAACGTGGCGCTCGGCAATGATGGCCATCTCGTGGTCGATGCGGGCCTGCAGCGGGCGCTCGTGCAGGGGCATGGGGCGGGTCGGCAAATCGTCCTCCTCCCATTGCAGTGAGGGAAACCCGGTTTCTACAAAGCGTGAGTCGTTGGAATCTGGCACCAAAAAATAATCCTGCAACAAAAAGGAGGTAGCCGCCGGGTGCCTATTATTCCGCAAAGCGCGTGCCATCGGCGCGCCACACAAGCGCGGCACAATAGGCCCATGCCCAATCTCCCTCCATTTATCGCCCCCGAACGCTTCACCAACGCCGCCGCCGCGCTGGCCCAGGTCACCCGTATTTACGACGGCAGCATTGCCCACCTGCGCCAGGCCATGCAAGACTTTGTGGCCGGACGGGACCTGCAAGGCCATGTGCGCGCCTGCTACCCGCTGGTGCGCATCCACACCGACACGGTGTCGCGCACCATCACCCCCGAGAGCGCCCATCTGAGCTATGGCTTTGTGGCCGGCCCCGGGCGCTTCGAGACCACGCTTACCCGCCCCGACCTGTACAGTGACTATTACCTGGACCAGTTCAACCTGCTGCTGCAAAACCACGGGGTGGAGCTGGAGGTGGGTACCAGCACCCAGCCCATTCCCGTGCACTTCTCGTTTGCCGAGAACGACCACGTGGAAGGCACCATGCCGGCCCAGCGCCGCACCCTGATGCGCGACGTGTTCGACCTGCCCGATCTGGCCGCCATGGACGACGGCATTGCCAACGGCACCCACCAGCCGCGCCCCGGCGAGCCCCAACCGCTGGCCCTGTTCACCGCGCCGCGCGTGGACTACTCGCTGCACCGGCTGCGCCACTACACCGGCACGGCGGCCGAGCACTTCCAGAACTTCGTGTTGTTCACCAACTACCAGTTCTACATCGACGAGTTCATCGCCCTGGGGCACGCCGCCATGCAGGACCCGAACAGCGAATACACCGCCTTCGTAGAGCCCGGCAACGTGGTCACGCGCCGCGTGGGGTTGAGTGCCGAGGCACTCGATGCACTCGGCAAGGAACCCCCCAGGCTGCCGCAGATGCCCGGCTACCACCTGG
>CAZDDK010000343.1:0-2778 GCA_964504185.1 uncultured Rhodoferax sp.
TGGGCTGAAATACGCAGTTGTCGATATTGACCGCGACTTCAGCGCCCAAAGATCGCGTGCCGAGTCGACGTAGCCACCGTTGTTGCCCAAGCATCAAAGAGCGACAGTTACCCACGAATAAAAGAGGCCTCGAATGCGCGCTTGGCGGTGGCCTCTGCCTCAAAGCGGGTCATCAGGTTGTTGTTGACCAGAAGATCAAATTCACGCTGCAGGTTGGTGTTCAAGAAGTAGGTGCCGTCGGTGTTAATGGTGATTGGGATCTGATGCTTAGAGAAGGTGCGAAGAATATGACCCAGCTCGCTGAGGCCATTCACCGCGCGTGTCGCCAAGTTGGAGCTCGGGCACAGCTCTAAGACCACCTTCGCGTCCAAGATCGCTTGCATGGCATGTTCCGAGTAGGCCGCTCGGATGCCATGCCCAATACGATGCGGCTTTAGCATCTTGATGACTCGCGCCACGCCGTCGGCGTCGGTGTGATGCGTCTCGCCGGTGTGCACCGTGGTGCCCAGCCCCGCGTCCCTTGCCTGGGCGAAGAGGTCAGAGTAATTCCGCAGTACCGACTCATCTTCAGTGCGCTCAAACGCCCCACTCTCTGTGCCAGCGAGATCGATGCCGATGACGCCTCGATTCTTATAGCGCACCGCCTTTTTCACGATGATCTCATTGAGCTCCGGAGCAAACTCCCGCGCCAAACAAAAGATCAGCCCCGCCTTGACCCCGTACTCCAAACAAGCCCGATCCATCCCGCGCAGCGCCGCGTGGATGATGTGATCCAGGTCGCGATCTCCTCCCTCGTTGCGCTTCATCGGGTTAAAGCGAAGCTCTAACAGCTCAACCCCGCTGGAGCGATACTCCTTGCCGATGATCTCGTAGACCGAACGCTCCACCGCAGCCGGGCTCGATTGCAGCTTCTCTGTCCAGTTGTGAAGGATGGCGATATAGGACTCTAAGCTGGAGACCTTATCTGGGCTAGCCGTGACCAAGTCAACGAACTCCCAATAGCTCTTCACTGGGAGCTTATAGCCCTGTGCGTGGGCCATCGACCACAAAACGTGAGGCGCCACTGAGCTGCCCATATGAATGTGAAGATCAGCGAGTGGGATCGCTGAGGGACGATCTTCTGCGAAGTTTTCCATGTCAAACCCGGCGCGAGGAGGGCGCCAGCTCCTTGTTTAGATATCGAGTTGTGCAGGGGCTTGGATCGCTGCAGTGCTGACCGCCAATTCAATGGGCTGATTTTCGCCGGTAAATGTCCGCCGCGGCGAAGGTGGCATAGGTATCTCAGCGAGAAGTTGAGCCTTGCGAAAATCCGGCGATTTTGTTGCCTGATTTCGCCCACACGAAACTGACTATTAGTCGACCTCGTTGATCACACTCAACAACATGGATGCAATTGGCATTGACACCCACTGCTCGTCGTCTCAAATTACCCGCATCAACAAGCTTTTAGTGCCAAATTCATCAGCATTTTGCAACCACCTGAAATTCAGCATATTCGCGTCGGCGCCCAAACAAGCGTTGCATATTGGCAAATAGGGAATCCACTCCACGGGTAAACCCTAATTTTTTTGACCAATGTCGAATCCAATTGGCATGCCTGCCTCTAACCAGACGTGAGACGACCATGAACTATGCTCAATTTGTCTACTCGGATGTTTCTGCTACAACCCGCACTCCGTGCCGGTTGTTCATGCCTGACACGATGTCCTTGCCGGAATCAGCACCAAAGTTTCAGCAGCATTGCGCCAGTGGTGCACATAAATATGTCGCTCTGCTGCACGCAAATTCAGACGAGGCACAGGCCACAAACCTCGCATCGCACAAGGCGGTGCGTGTGGTGCGCGTATTGGAAGCGGGACACTCGCGAAACGCCGTCGGACGCATGAGCATATCGGGTCGTATGGCCGACGTGTGTGCCGAATTGGACCGTCTCGCTGCGCGTGAAACCAGTGGCGTCTCTTCGTCATTTTGAAATGTCCACGCGAACGGCACTGGTGACACAAACTTCCACCTAGGCTGCTAGAGAGTCACGACACTGAAGGTATCAACTCTGTGATATTCGGAATTCAACCGTTTCAGTAGTGATCTGGCTGGTTCGAGAGGCGTTTGCCCAAAGCCAATGTTTTGTGGTCCATGGTGGATGAAGAAGAATTTCAGACTCAGCTCTGAGCTTCAATATCAAATCTACACAAAAGACTGATACCAGAATTCTTTTGGTTATCAGTAGGCCCCGACCTTGATCACGGCTTTCAGAACGTAGCGAGATGGCAGAGCGTTTTAAAGTTTAGTTTTTTTGTTGCGCTTTGGTGTAGATTTAACTTTGGTGTATTCTTGATGGGATTTCATGGGGTGGCTTTTTTGAAACTGCTACGCTTTCCCTACTGGCTTTACTTTTTTCTGATCTGAACATGACTTTTAAATTCCATGCGGACAACACGATTCCCAGCGGCGACTGGATCTGGGTGTTTGCCTCCAACGAAGCCGGTAAACACAGCAAGGGGCACGCTCGCATTGCCCGGGTTAACTTTCGCGCTGAGTTCGGGGTAGGGCGGGGCCCTACGGGCCATGCCTACGCCATTGCGACGCAGGATCGCCATCTTGAGTTGTTGCCCTTGGCTGCAATCGAGAATTCGATCGGGGATTTTCTGAGTTACGCCAGGATTCATTCTGAATTGAATTTCTTTGAGACCCGGGTGGCGTGTAAGGGAAGCAGTGCCGGCGCTAATGGTTCTGGCGAGGTCGGTTATAGCGATGACCAGATCGGGCCTTTGTTTGCGC
>CAZDDK010000344.1:0-2777 GCA_964504185.1 uncultured Rhodoferax sp.
GCCGGGTACAGGTCGCGGTACAGGGCGGCGCTCTGGTGGCTGTTCTCACCGTAGCGCAGATCCTGCACCTTGATGAAGCGGCCATTGCTCTGGCCGGGGAACAGGTCGAGTGTGGGGGCTGCGGCGTCCACCGGAGCATCTTCCCCCACTTGTACGGCGGAAAGGTAGTCGCTGATGGCACCGTCATACTGGCTGATGCGGTTGAACGCGGCCACACCCAAAGCAAACTTGGTTTTGCGCGACACTTGGCCACTGGCCTTCAGTTCCGCAATCACCGTGGCGTACTGCGCGGCGTCGGTCAGCACCGCCACGTCCTTCCAGTTTTTGGCCGCGCTGCGCACCATGGCGGGGCCGCCAATGTCGATGTTCTCAATGGCGTCTTCCAGCGTGCAACCCGCCTTGGCTACCGTAGCCTCGAAGGGGTACAGGTTCACCACCAGGAAATCGATGGTGTCGATGGCGTGTTCCTCGAGCGCGGCCATGTGCGCGGGCACATCGCGGCGGGCCAGCAGGCCGCCGTGCACGCGCGGGTGCAGGGTCTTGACACGGCCATCGAGCATTTCGGGGAAGCCCGTCATCTCAGCCACTTCGGTGACCGGCAGGCCCTTCTCGGCCAGCAGCTTGGCGGTGCCGCCGGTGGACAGGAGTTTGACGCCCTGGGCGTGCAGTTGTTGCGCGAGTTCGACGATGCCGGATTTGTCCGAGACGGAAAGCAGTGCTTGCATGGTGGGAAAGAGGCGAGTGTAAAAAAGGGTGGAATGCGCGGCGCGCGGCAGGGCACGCTCAGTCGATGAGCTTGTGCTCCACCAACTTCTTGCGCAGGGTGTTGCGGTTCAGGCCCAGCCACTGGGCGGCCTTGGATTGGTTGTGGTCAGCCTGGGCCATGACCACTTCCAGCAGGGGTTTCTCTACCGCCCGCACCAGCATGTCGTGCATATTGCCGGGCTCGGTGCCGTGCAGATCCCGAAAGTAGCCTTCCAGGCTGGCGCGCACACAGTCTTCAATGAGCGCCTTGCTCATAGCGCGTAGTCCATGGTCGTCATCGTGTTGTGTCCTCTCGCAGTGGACGTCGCTTCCCACGCGGGGATGCGGTCCATTTTTTCGTTCAAATTGTCCAGATAGCGCACTACTGCGGCGACCTGCTCGTCGCTGGTTTCCAGCGCATTCATATGGGCCCGAAACGCCTCTCCACCGGGAAGCGCCCGCACATACCAGGCGATGTGCTTGCGCGCCGAGCGCACGCCGATGAACTCGTCGTACAGGCTGTAGTGGTCATGCAGATGCTCCACCAGCAGGCGCTTGACTTCGCGGACCAGGGGCGGTGCCAGGTGCTCGCCGGTGGCCAGAAAGTGTCCGATCTCCCGGAATATCCAGGGTCGGCCCTGGGCGGCACGGCCGATCATGAGGGCATCGGCCCCTGTGGCCTGCAGCACATCGCGCGCCTTCTCGGGCGACGTGATGTCGCCATTGGCCACCACGGGAATCCGCACTGCGGCCTTGACCCGGCGAATGGTGTCGTACTCGGCTTCGCCCTGATAGCCTTGCTCTCGCGTGCGGCCATGCACCGCCAACATTTGCACCCCCACGCCCTCGAAGGCTCGCGCCAGGGCAACGGCATTCCTGTGCGCCTGGCACCAGCCGGTGCGCATTTTCAGTGTGACCGGCACACCCCGTGGGGCACAGGCCTGCACCACCGCGTCGGCGATGGAAACCGCCAGCGCCTCGTCCTGCATCAGGGCGGAGCCAGCCCATTTATTGCAGACCTTCTTGGCCGGGCAGCCCATGTTGATGTCGATGATTTGCGCGCCACGTTCGATGTTGTAGACGGCCGCATCGGCCATCATCTGCGCGTCGGTGCCGGCAATCTGCACGGCAATCGGGCCGGGTTCGCCGTCGTGGTTGGCGCGCCGCGAAGTCTTCAGGCTGCTCCACAAATCGCGCCGGGACGTGACCATTTCACTGACCGCGTAGCCCGCCCCGAGGCGCTTGCACAGCTGGCGAAACGGCCGGTCGGTCACGCCCGCCATGGGTGCGACAAACAGGGAATTCGCCAATGCGAAATGGCCGATCTGCATAGGTAGCGGGTCTTGGAGAGTGGGGGTGGGAGGGGTCGCCGTGGCGAGAGCCTGTGCCTATTCTAACTGCCCATAATTTCAGCAATTGAAATGCCACAAGAAAACATACACTGCGCCCCTATGCCCGACTGGATTCACCACCTGCTGGACCTGCTATCGCTGCCGCAATACGGGCTGAGCACCGTTTTTCTGGTGTCCTTTATTTCGGCCACCCTGTTGCCGCTGGGCTCAGAACCGGTGGTGTTTGGGGTGATCCAGCTCAACCCGGATCAGTTCTGGCCGGTCGTGCTGGTGGCCACTGCCGGCAACACCTTGGGCGGCGCCGTGGATTGGTGGCTGGGTTACGGCGCGCACCAGGCCGTGGACACATACCGCCACTCATCCAGCCACACCAAGGCACTGGCCTGGCTGGAAAAGCTGGGGCCCAAGGCCTGCCTGCTGGCCTGGCTGCCCGCCGTGGGCGACCCGCTGTGCGCGGTGGCGGGCTGGCTCAAACTGCCGTTCTGGCCCTGCCTGGCCTATATGGCGGTGGGCAAGTTCGCGCGCTATGTGACGATGACGGCGGTCCTGATGGGCGTGGTCAGGCTGTGGTGAGGGAGCGGAAACACCCCCATAAATGCTTCATAATTTATAGCAAACAAATCAACATCTACGCGGGCTAGAGCCCGATTTAGCCAATAACACTCGATTACGAGCTGAACA
>CAZDDK010000345.1:0-2307 GCA_964504185.1 uncultured Rhodoferax sp.
GGTGGATGATGTTGTCGGCCATGTCGTGCTCACCGGCGCTGATGAAAATCTTGTTGCCGGTGATCTTGTAGGTGCCATCGGCTTGCGGCTCGGCCTTGGTGCGCATCAGGCCCAGGTCGGTACCGCAATGGGGTTCTGTCAGGCACATGGTGCCGGTCCACTCGCCGCTGGTCATCTTGTGCAGGTAGGTGGCCTTCTGCTCGTCGGTACCGTGGGTTTCCAGCGCGGCATACGCGCCATGGGTCAGGCCGGGGTACATGGTCCAGGCCTGGTTGGCGCTGTTGAGCATTTCGTAAAAGGCCGTGTTCACCACATAAGGTAGGCCCTGGCCACCGTATTCCGGGTCGCAACCCAGCGCAGCCCAGCCGCCCTCAATGTAGGTCTTGTAGGCTTCCTTGAAACCCTTGGGGGTGGTCACCGCATGGGTCACCGGGTCCAGCGTGCAGCCCTCGGCGTCGCCGGACTGGTTCAGCGGGAAGATCACTTCGGAGGCGAACTTTCCGCCTTCTTCCAGCACGGCGTTGATGGTGTCGGCGTCCATCTCGGCGTGCTTGGGGATCTGCTTGAGATCGTCGACCACCTTGAGCACTTCGTGCATCACGAACTGCATGTCACGCAGGGGAGGGGTGTAGGTAGGCATGCTGAATACTCCTTGTTGAACAGTGGATCAGGAAAGGGCGGCGACACCGTAGCGCGCCAGAATGTTCTCGAAACCCTGATTGGCCCGGTCAATGGATCCGGGCTTCTTCAGGAAACGGGCTTCGTAGTGCAGGGCCAGAATCAGGCCATGGATCTCAAAGGCCATTTGCTCTTCATCGACGTCGGCGCGCAGGTGGCCGCATTCACGCGCCAGCACGATGGCGCGGTTCACCGCACCCAGCCAGGTCTGCACCGATGTGGCCAACGCATCGCGCACGGGACCAGGGCGGTCATCAAAGTCCACCGCGCCGCTGATGAAAATACAACCCGCCTGAATCTCTTCGGCCACCAGTTTCATCCAGTTGGCAAACAGCGCCTTGACGCGCGGCAGGCCACGCGGCTGCTCCATGGCGGCGTAAAAGACATCCCGCTCAAACAGTGCGAAGTACTGGTTAATGACGGAGATCTGCAATTCCTCGCGCGAGCCGAAGTGGGCAAACACGCCCGACTTGCTCATGCTCGTGGCCTCGGCCAGGGCACCTATGCTCAAGCCTTCCAGCCCGATTTGGGTCGCCAGGTTCAGGGCGGCATCCACAATGGCCAGTTTGGTCTGTTGCCCCTTTTGCAGGGCGCGCCCGGACGGCTTCTTGCCCACACCCGTCGCACCGGCAGCCTTGGGCCGGGTCTTGCGGATGAGCTTGGCAGAAAGTGAAGCAATAGACATGGGCGAAATGTACTACAAAATAGAACGATCGTGCTATTTTGCAGCATTTCCATGCCACGCCGGAAAAAAAAACTGGCTTCTAGAGGTTTGCTTCTAACCGATAAGAGGGTTTACCCCATTCCCAGGCCACTCAACCCAGCAGCAAGCGCAGGCTGGTGTCCAGGTATTCGGAGGGCGGGCGTTTATAACCAGAGCGCACAAAACGCTGTAGCCGCCCTCCGGCGAAGGCCATCAGCACCGAGGCCCGCACCTGGGCGTCCACCGTGGGTGTGGCCGAGGCGCTGGCCAGGGCACCGTCGCGCAGGCATTGGCGCAAGGTGGCCTCGATCTTGTCGAAAAACTGGTTCATGCGCTGTTGCAGGCGCTCGTTTTCGTGGACCAGCGCGTCGCCCACCATGACGCGGGCCATGCCGGGGTTCTTCTCGGCAAACTGCACCAGCATGCTGACAACCTTGGCCGCCTGGCGCGGCCCCTGGTCGGTCAAGCCACTGTGGGAGTGTTGCTCGCGTTCAAGAATCTGGTTGATCAACGAGAAAACCGACTGTTCGATGAACTCAATCAGGCCCTCGAACATTTGCGCCTTGCTGGCAAAGTGCCGGTACAAGGCGGCCTCGCTCACATCCAGGCGCGCGGCCAGGGCGGCGGTGGTGATGCGCTCGCCACCTGGCTGCTCCAGCATGGCGGCCAGCGCCTGCAGGATCTGGATGCGCCTCTCACCCGGCTTGGGGCGTTTGCGTGCCGTGGGGGCAACAATGTCTGGAGACATACTGGAAGAGGCGGATTCGTCGGGCATGGTGCGCAAAGCAAGGATTGCGAAGAATTCTCGCATAGGGGTTGCAAGGGTTTTTCCTAGCAAAAAAATGCAACTTTTTGCAACAGATTTTGGGGGGGGCGGCGGGCGGGGGGGGGGGGGGGGGGGTGGGTGGGGGGGGGGGGGGGGGGGA
>CAZDDK010000345.1:2317-2768 GCA_964504185.1 uncultured Rhodoferax sp.
CGAATAATTCTCGAATTGGGGTTGAAAGGGTTTTTCCTAGCAAAAAAATCAAAATTTTTGCAAAAAATTTCCCCCCCCCCCCCCCCCCCATTTAACTCACTGTCGCAAGTGTTACAGTCCCGTCCAATTCAAAAAAAGCCAAAGGGATGCGGCATGAAAATCAGTGCGCGCGAGGCACAAATTCTGGACTTACTCCAACGCGGGATGACCAACAAAGAAATTGGCCAGGAGCTCGGGCTAAGCCCGTTTACCGTGCGGGACCAGATCAGCGCCATGCTGGTTCGCTACGACCTCAAAGGACGTGCCGCGCTGACCGCCTTTCATGCCAAGAAAACGTTTGCAAGAGAAATTGGATCGCCAGAGAGACGCGCCTGCAGAGACACCATTGCCACCAACGGCTAGCCCGTGCGTCGATGGACCCTACATCTGTAGCCTACACCTGTAGCCTACA
>CAZDDK010000346.1:0-2760 GCA_964504185.1 uncultured Rhodoferax sp.
GGGCATGTTCACCGCCAACTCCATGAACTGCCTGACCGAAGCGCTGGGCCTGTCCCTGCCCGGCAACGGCACCACCTTGGCCACCCATGCGGACCGCGAACAGCTCTTCCTGCGTGCCGGCCGGCGCATCGTGGAGCTGGCGCGCCAGTACTACGAGCAGGGCGACGAGCGCATCCTGCCGCGTTCGGGCGGTCTCAAGGCGTTTGAAAATGCCATCACGCTGGACATCGCCATGGGTGGCTCCACCAACACCATCCTGCACCTGCTGGCGATTGCTCAGGAGGCTGAGATTCCCTTCGGCATGGCCGACATCGACCGCCTCTCGCGCAGCGTGCCGCAACTGTGCAAGGTGGCACCCAACACCGACAAGTACCACATCGAAGACGTGCACCGCGCGGGCGGCATCATCGGCATCCTGGGGGAGTTGGCGCGCGCCGGCAAGCTGCACACCGATGTGCCCACGGTGCACGCACCCACGCTGGGCGATGCCCTGGCCCAATGGGACATCATGTGCACGCAGGACGAGGCTGTGCGCCTGTTCTACCGCGCCGGGCCCGGCGGCATTCCCACCCAGGTGGCCTTCAGCCAGGACTGCCGTTGGCCCAGCCTGGACCTGGACCGCGCCCACGGCTGCATCCGCTCCAATGAGCATGCCTTCAGCCAGGAAGGCGGGCTGGCTGTGTTGACCGGCAACATCGCGCGCGACGGCTGCGTGGTCAAGACGGCAGGGGTGGATGATTCCATCCTGGTGTTCGAAGGCCCGGCCCACGTGGTCGAGTCGCAGGACGACGCGGTGGAGCACATCCTGGCCGACCAGGTCAAGGCGGGCGACGTGGTGATCGTGCGCTACGAAGGCCCCAAGGGCGGCCCCGGCATGCAGGAAATGCTCTACCCCACCTCGTACATCAAGTCCAAGGGCCTGGGCAAGGTGTGTGCGTTGCTGACCGACGGGCGCTTCTCGGGCGGCACGTCGGGCCTGTCCATCGGCCACTGCTCGCCTGAAGCTGCTGCAGGTGGTGCCATCGGCCTGGTGCACAACGGTGACCGCATCCGCATCGACATCCCCAACCGCCGCATCGACGTGCTTGTCAGCGACGACGAGCTGGCCCGCCGCCGCACCGAGCAGGACGCCAAGGGCTGGAAGCCCGCCCTGCCCCGCAAACGCAAGGTTTCTGCTGCCCTCAAGGCTTACGCCAAGCTGGTGATGTCGGCCGACAAGGGCGCGGTGCGCGATCTGTCGCTGCTGCAAGACTGAGTTTTCTGTTTGCAAGAACGCCTCTTTGCACAATTTTGGTGCGTGGAGGCGTTTTATTTTTTGAGATTCCAGAAAATTTCAACAAATTCGAAAAATAGGCCTAAATAACCCGCTAAATCTGCCGTTAAGAAACGTACGTCTGAGAGGAAAAGTAACTGGAGGGGGCGCTAAGCCCAAACTGACATGCAATTGCCTTCCATTGATCGAACAACCCATCCGCGCCCTGTCGGCGTGGAGGCGGCTTCGTCTGGGGCTACCAGGGTGATCCCGATTGCACCAGTGAATCCGCCGGTGGGTGCGCACGACCCCATTCAGCCCGTGCCCAGCGTGGTGGATCGGGTGAACCCCGCCCTCAAGGTCCCCGAAAGCGAGGCGGTCTATGCCAGCGTCTCGGATCCGGGCAGGCCTGGTTCGGAGGCCGCCACGGCCCCCAAGGACTGGACGATCCACCGTCCCGCACCCGAGAAGGTGGAGGACCCTCCGCCCAAGCCCCTCTACCAAGTGTTGATCGACCACATCAAGAATGTGTGGACAGCCAGTGCCAGTGCCATTCAACTGGAACAGGTGAGCAACCAGCTCACACCCCCCGCGCAGGCCGTGCCCACGGAGCTGCCCGGAACCTTCGCCAAAGAGGCGCTGGTCTATTCACCCAGTCACGTCAAAAAGACCGAAAACGTCTGACCCGTTGGGCAGTGGCGGCTGGTAGGGGCTGGCCCGTGCTCTACCATTGCACCCATGCATACCACTGCCCTCGTTCTTTTTTCCGGTGGCCAGGACTCCACTACCTGCCTGGCCCACGCGTTGCAACGCTATGAGCGTGTAGAAACCATCGCTTTTGACTATCGCCAACGCCACAGCGTCGAACTGGAGGCGCGTGTGGTGGTGTTGCGGGAGCTGCGCGCCCAGTTTCCGCAATGGGCCGCCAAGCTGGGAGAAGACCATCTGTTGGATCTGGCCGTGCTGGGTGCCGTCAGCGAGACATCCCTGACCCGCCAAACCGCCTTTCAGATGGAGAGTACCGGCCTGCCCAACACCTTTGTTCCCGGAAGAAACTTGCTGTTCATGACGTTGGCGGCGGCGGTTGCCTACCGGCGCGGGTTGCAAGTCATCGTGACCGGCGTTTGCGAGACCGATTTTTCCGGCTACCCCGATTGCCGGGACGACACCATGAAGGCCATGCAGCTGGCGCTCTCGCTGGGCATGGACAAGCGCTTCCTGATCGAGACACCGCTCATGTGGATTGACAAGTCTGCCACCTGGACTCTGGCGCAGTCGCTGGGTGGCAAGGCCCTGGTGGATCTGATCGTGGAGCACACCCACACCTGCTACCTTGGCACGCGGGACCTGCGCCACCCCTGGGGCTATGGTTGCGGCGAATGCCCGGCCTGCCAGCTGCGCGCGCGCGGGTGGGAGGCCTATTCCAGTCGCGCATGAAGTTTGCTATAAAAACAATAGCTAAACTGTCAATAAATACGCGGGCTAATGCCTGTTTTTACTATCAAGAG
>CAZDDK010000347.1:0-2753 GCA_964504185.1 uncultured Rhodoferax sp.
GCCATGTAATTCTTGCCAGGAATGGTCTCCACCACGCGAATCGACACCAGGCTCAAACTGCGTGCCAGATCTTTGGCGAGGCCAACGATCTGCGAACCCTTGACGCCGGTGGCCGGTTCTATCTCGTAGCGGGTGATCACCGGACCAGGCTGGGCCAGCACCACGCGCACTTCCACGCCAAAGTCCTTGAGCTTTTTCTCGATCATGCGGCTGGTCATTTCCAGCGTCTCGGGGGCTACCGTCTCCTGGCGTGCCAGGGCACCGTCCAGCAGATCGACTTGCGGCAGCTTGCTGTCAGGCATCTCGGTGAACAAGGGCTTCTGGCGCTCCTTGGCCACCCGCTCGCTGCGCGGCGGCTCCATCACCACCGGCTCCAGGATGACCACCGGCTGGGGGTGGTGCTCCACCACCTCTTCGCGCTCCTCAATGAGAATTTCCTCCCGTTCGCGCATGGCCTGCTGGCCCAGTTGGCGGTCCTGGGCCCGTTCACGCTGCTTGCGCCGGGACTGAATCTGCCCATCGATCCAGGACCCCAGGCGTTCGGCCACCTGCATCCACGAAAACCCGAAAACCAATGCACATCCCACCACGCCCAGCGCAATCGACACCAGTCCCGAACCGGCAAACCCCAGCCACTTCACGCTGAACGGGCCCAGCAGGTACCCCAGCGCACCGCCGCTGTGGTCCGGCAAGCGCGGCTCCAGGCTGTACAGCCGCGCCCACTCCAGGGACGTGCTGGCGTAGAGCAGAACCGCAAGCCCCGCCCAGAACACCCAGGCCCGGGTCCGGGAAGCCTGCCCGGCCTCCCCGCGCAAGCGATCGGCCAGCAGTGCCAACCACAGCCGAATGCCCACGGCCACGCACCACCAGACCGAGAAGCCCAGCAAGAAATAGCTGACATCCGCGATCCAGGCCCCCAGGCGTCCGGCCTTGTTGGCAAGCGGCAGGCCCGTGCCCGATGTCGTCCAGGCCGCATCCAGCGGGGAATACGTCAACAAGGCCAGCAACCAGAACACCAGCAGCACGAATCCGGCAATCAGGGCGATCTCGCTGGCGAAACGGCCCAGGCCTGTGGGTGCGGGCGCGGACGCCGACGGTCCGGCATGGAGGGTATGAAGGGAATAGGTCATGGCAAAGAAAAAGTCGGGGCAAGCTTACCGCACGCCACGCTGCAGTGGGAGGTGCGGCTTTTCAGCGCGGCTGCACCCGCCGTTCAAACACCCGCACCATGCCGTTGTCCAGCAACCGGATAAATCCCTGTTCATCAAAGTCCTTCATGACCCGGCTCACCATTTCACGCGACGCGCCCACCATTTTGGCAATATCCTGGCGCGACACCTTCTCCCGAATCAGCAATCCGCCAGTGTCATCGGGCACGGCGGAATCCAGCAACACCTTGGCCACCCGGCCATAGACCCCCACCAGGGCCAGGGAGCTGATGTTCTCGCTGGCCTTGCGCAGACGCTGGACCAGTCCATGCATCACCGCAAACGACATGGCCGAATTCTCACTGAGGCAACGCAAAAAATCCTCTCGCCCCAGCAGCAGCACATCCGCTTCCAGATCGGCCACTACGGTGGCCGAGTGGGGCGCGCTGTCAATCAGGCTCATCTCTCCCACATAGTCTCCGGACTTGAGGGTGGCCAGGATAACCTCCCGGCCCTTGCTGTCAGTCATGATCACGTGGGTGCGGCCCGACAAGATGATGTAGAGCGAATTGCCCATCTTGCCCTGCTCAACCAAAATTTCACCGCGCTTGAACCGCTTCTTGGACACAGACTCGGCCAGGGACTCGGCCTGCGCCGCTGTGAGCATCGAAAAAAGGGGAACCCGGCGGATCAAGTCCAGGTTGCTCAACATTGACATGGCATCGTTTCCAACAATTGCGCCAAAGGCGCTTCTTACAATCAGCCCGTATTGAAAATGGCCGACATTGCCCCGAAATGTACACGGCCCTCCCTGCGATTGACACAACCCGAGGTTTTCCCATGTCCGATTCCAAGCACGCCAAAGTCCTGATCCTGGGTTCCGGCCCCGCCGGTTACACCGCCGCCGTCTACGCCGCACGCGCCAACCTGAGTCCCATGCTGGTCACGGGCATGGCCCAGGGCGGCCAACTCATGACCACCACCGAGGTGGACAACTGGCCCGCCGACGTGCACGGCGTGCAAGGCCCGGACCTGATGCAGCGTTTCCTGGAGCACGCCGAACGCTTCAAAACCGACATCGTGTTCGACCACATCAGTGCAGTGGACCTGTCCAAGCGCCCCTTCACCCTCACGGGAGACAACGGCGGCTATACCTGCGACGCGCTGATCATCGCCACCGGCGCCTCGGCCAAGTACCTGGGATTGCCATCGGAGACGGCGTTCATGGGCCGGGGCGTGTCCGGCTGCGCCACCTGCGACGGGTTCTTCTACCGTGACCAGACGGTGTGTGTGGTGGGCGGTGGCAACACGGCCGTCGAAGAGGCGCTGTACCTCTCCAACATTGCCAGCAAGGTGTTTCTGGTGCACCGGCGCGACAAGTTCAAGGCCGAACCGATACTGATCGACAAGCTGATGGAGAAGGTCGCTGTCGGCAAAATCGAACTGAAAACCCACCAAACGCTGGACGAGGTCCTGGGGGACACCTCCGGGGTGACCGGCATTCGCGTCAAGAGCACCTCCGACGGCACCACCGAGGACATTGCCCTGACTGGCTGCTTCATCGCCATCGGCCACGCGCCCAACACCGACATTTTCCAGGGCCAC
>CAZDDK010000348.1:0-2736 GCA_964504185.1 uncultured Rhodoferax sp.
ATGACCCGGCGCGACCTGCAGAACGACATGAAGAAACAGGGCCGGCCCTGGTGCATTGGCAAGGCCTTTGACCATTCGGCTCCCATTGGTCCCATCACCCCGGCGGACCGGGTGCCGGGTATCCACACCGCAGCCCTCCAGTTGCAGGTCAATGGCCAGGAGCGCCAGCGCAGCAGCATTGCCAAACTGATCTGGAACGTGGCAGAAACCATTGAGCAGCTGTCCGCCGCGTGGACGCTGCAGCCCGGCGACCTGGTCTTCACCGGCACCCCCGAAGGCGTGGGCGCAGTGGTGCGGGGCGACACCCTGGTGGGCACCATTGACGGCCTGCAAAGCATTGAGGTGCAGGTGCAATGAGCCACACGGCGGACAAACACCCCGCGTCAGCCTACACCGCGCTGGCCCATGGCACCTGCCATTCCAGTGTTCTCACACGTGGCCCCTGGCACCCCGACCACCAGCACGCCGGCCCCCCGATTGCCCTGGTGTGCCGTGCGGTGGAAGCCGCAGCGCGCGAACACGGGCTGACCCACATCGCCCGCCTGACGTCCAACCTGCTGCGCCCGGTGCCGATCAAGGAATTGTCGATCACCGTGACTCCCGTCTATGTCGGGCGCAACGCCGCCCACTTTGCGGCGCAGCTCGTCGCCGAGGGCAAGGAGGTGGGCGTATTCACCGCCCTGGCGCAGCGCGAAAATGGCTTCACGGTGCCCGAGGGCACACCCGGCCACCCCTTGCCCACGCTGCCGGTGCCTCCGGTGGATGCCAAGCCGGCCCATTTCCCCTTCCACGGTCGCCACGTGGGCTACTCCGACCTGATGGAAACCCGCACCGCCCGTGGCGAAATCTTCAGCGGCCCCTGCGCCATCTGGTTTCGCATGCGCCACCCACTCGTGGAAGGTGAAACGCCCAGCGCCTACCAGCGCGTGGCCGTGGCGGCGGATTCGGGCAACGGCATCAGCGCCGTGCTGGACTACCAGCGCTTCAGCTTCGTCAACTCCGACCTCACCATCAACCTGCTGCGCCCCCCGGTGGGCGAATGGATAGGCCTGGACGCGCGCACCCACCTCGGCTCCAACGGATGCGGGCTGGCGGAGTCGGCGCTTTTCGATGCGCACGGGCTGATCGGGCGGGCCACACAAAGCCTGGCCGTGCGCGCACGCTAAGATTGATTCCACCATGCTGCACCAGCCCATCAAACACTGCCGGGAATGCGGGACCGCCGTGGTCTACCGCGTGCCCGACGACGGCGACACCAAGGAACGTGCCATTTGCCCGGCCTGCCACACCATCCACTACCAGAACCCGCTGAACGTGGTGGGCACGGTGCCGCATTGGGGAGACAAGGTGCTGCTGTGCAAGCGCAACATCGAACCGCGCCGGGGCAAGTGGACACTGCCCGCCGGGTTCATGGAGCTGGGCGAGACCACGGCCGAGGGCGCTGCCCGCGAGACCGACGAGGAAGCCGGTGCGCAGTTCGAGCTGCAGGGCCTGTTCAGCCTGCTCAACGTCACACGCGTGGGCCAGGTCCACCTGTTTTACCGGGCGCGGCTGCTGAGTGAACATTTCGTGCCGGGCATCGAGACCCTTGAAGCCCGGCTCTTTGCCGAGACCGAAATTCCCTGGGACGAAATTGCCTTTCGCACCGTCAAGGAAACGCTGGAACGCTACTTCGCCGACCGCCGCAGCGGCCACTACGGGCTGCATGTAGTGGACATCGTTTAACGGCACAGCCCCGTCCCGCCATGTCCGACCCCGCCCCCCTGGATGACGCCAGCAACGCCACGCTGACCGATGCCGTTCTGGCGCTGGTGTTGCAGGTGCCCGACAGCGCCGAACCGCTGGCCGCGCATCCGGCCGAGCGGGCCCAGCAGATTGCCCGCACGGCGGCGCGCACCGCCAGCGTGGTGTCGGGGTCGCTGTCGCTGCCGCCGGGTTTTCTGGGCTGGCTGACCGTGCTGCCCGAGCTGGTGGGGGTGTGGAAGCTGCAGGCGCAGATGGTCTCCGACATCGCCGCCGTCTATGGCCAGCGCAAGACGCTGGGACGCGAGCGCATGCTGTACTGCCTGTTCAAGCACGTCTCGGCCCAGTTGTTCCGCGACGTCGTGGTGCGCGTGGGCGAACGCGTGGTGGTGCGCCAGACTTCGCTGCGGGTGTTGCAGAACATCGCCCAGCAGGTGGGGGTGCAGGTGTCCAAGGCGGTGCTGGCCAAAAGCGCGTCGCGCTTTGTGCCGCTCTTGGGTGCCGTGGGTGTGGGGGCCTATGCGTATTACGACACCCTGCAGGTCGCCAAGACCGCAATAGAACTTTTCGAACACGCCAACGTCATTGAAGAAAACGGGCACTAGCCCGCGTAATTATTGAATAGTTAGCTATATTTTTAGTAGCATACATGGCCAAACTCTTTTTCCGCTATTCGGCGATGAACGCCGGCAAATCCACTGCCCTGCTGCAGATCGCCTACAACTACGAGGAGCAAGGCCAGCAGGTGGCCCTGTTCACTGCGGGCATTGACGACCGCAGCGGCGTTGGATGCATCGCCTCGCGCCTGGGGCTCACCCGCCAGGCCGACACCTTCGAGGCCACCACCGATTTCTGGGGCATGCTGGCCACCCGCCATGGCCTTGCCTGCGTGCTGATTGACGAGGCGCAGTTCCTGTCCCCCGAGCAAGTGGTCCAACTGCACCGCGTGGCCAATGTGGGCAACATCCCGGTGATTTGCTTTGGCATCCGCTC
>CAZDDK010000349.1:0-1004 GCA_964504185.1 uncultured Rhodoferax sp.
ACAGGCTGGGCTCGCCCGGGGACTCGAAGTAGATGAACTGGTTGATGTGCATGCTCGGCACGACCGGGCCGGTGATTTTGTAGAAGGTGTGCTGGCCCTGTTGCCAACTCTCCACCGTCTGGCCATGGGTGGTCCAAAAATCGGTTGGCAGCGCCAGTGAACCCGCGTAGAGCAGGTCACCGTCTTCGAGGGTTTTGTCGTTCTGGTAGTCGTCGGTTGCCAGACCCAAGGCCCTGGCCTTGACGCGCATATTGATGTCCTTGGACACCAACACCACTTCGCGGGGTGCCATGGCCTGGCGCAGTGCCTCCACCACGCCAAGGATCTGGTTGTCGGCCTTTCCTTGGGGGAGGCTGGTTGGCAGGGTGTAGTTTAGAGGTTGGGTCTGGAACAGAAGCTTGCCGCGTGCATCGCGGTTGCCGGTACTGGACAGCTGAAAGCCTGCGGTGATATCCGCACCGGGCGTGGCCGCCAGTGCATCCAATGTACGGCTGGTCTGGCGGGCATTGCGGGCAACCTCGGTCATGCCTTTTTTGTGGCCGTCCAGTTCTTCCAGCACGATCATGGGCAGGTAGATGTCGTGTTCCTCGAAGCGGAACAACGACATCGGGTCGTGCAGCAGTACGTTGGTGTCCAGTACGAACAGCTTGGTGGGGTCAGTGCGGGCGACTTTGCGGGTGCGTGGCGTCGCGCTGGAGGTGCTGGGCGCGTTTTTTTGGGCGACCGCAGGTGCGGGCGCGGCTGTTGCTGGCTTGCGTGGGCTGGTCTTGGCCGGCTTGTCCAGCGCCACAGGGAGGGGGGCGTGTGCGGGGGGCGCATGGAGCAACTCCGGCTTTGGGAGTGTCCGTGTCGTGCTGCGCGCACTCGCGGCGAATGCCTTGGCGGGGCGGCGCTCAGCGGGGGCGCATTCGCTTGAACCGCGACCGGCTGTAGATCTCGTATGCGCCGGAGGCGGCGATCTCGAAGGTCTCGGTGAATTCATCTTGCGAGATCACCCGATAGGT
>CAZDDK010000349.1:1014-2734 GCA_964504185.1 uncultured Rhodoferax sp.
CGCATGGCGCACGTCCGGCTTGGGGCGTGGCCGGGTCGTGCGGCGCGCACTCGCGGCGAATGCCTTGGCGGGGAGTCGATCCGCGGGTGTGGGGGGGGCGGGGGGCAGAGGCATGGATAAGGCTCATGGAAGGGATAGGGGAGATGCACAGACGTACAAAAACAAAAAAGCCGCCCTGAGCCAAGGCGGCTTTTTGTTGTGGCGCGGTTGCGGTGTTCAACGGCATTGACCCATTATGCATGAGCCCGATGACAGACGCACCGGGAGGGTTTGCGGCAAAACAACGGTGTGCCGTCAGGCGGCCTTTTTGAGCGCCTTGACGGCTTTCAGCACGTCGTCTACATGGCCGGGAACTTTCAAACCGCGCCATTCTTCTTTGAGAACGCCGTCGGCACCAATCAAAAAGGTGCTGCGCTCAATGCCTTTCACTTTTTTGCCGTACATGATTTTGTTTTTGACGACGCCGGTGTCGGCGATCAGTTCGAAAGGCAGTTCCAGTTTGGTCTTGAATTCATCGTGCGACTTCATGTTGTCGCGCGATACGCCAAACACGGTCGCACCAGCTTTGACAAAGTCTTTGTACTTGTCGCGGAACTGCATGGCTTCGGTGGTGCAGCCTGGAGTGTTGTCCTTGGGGTAAAAGTACAACACCATGGTCTTTCCGACGTGGGTGGTATTGGTGACCTTGACGCCGCCGGTGGCGCTGGCTTCAAATTCGGGGAGGGGCTTGTTGACAACGATCGCCATAGGGTACTTTTAGTCTCGCGTTCTGGATGTGTCAGTCAAAGTTGAGGGCAACCAACGTGACAGCGTTTATGGCCACCCTCGACTGCAACCCCTGATTTTACTCTGAAAAGCGGGCCCTCCCGAGCCGCTCCACATCGGGTTACAACAAAAGCGCGGCAACCACCTTGCGGCCTTCGCCTGCCAGAAAGTTGTAGGTGCGGCAGGCCGCCCCGGTGTCCATGGTTTCCACTCCGATGCCGCGTGCGTACAGGGCTTGCAGCAGGGCGGGCTGCGGGAAGCGGATGCGTGGGCCACTTCCAAAAATGACCAATTCGACATCCATCTCTGCCAGCCGTTCGAAGTGGCGGTTTTGCAGATCGTCAAAGCCCGAGCATTCCCAGGCAAAAGGTGCGGCTACGGTGCTGATGACCAGACTGGAGGTGAACTTTTCGCCGTTGATGGCCACCCAATCCGGGCCATAGCCCGTCACGGAGGAGGCTTGTGTGGGGTCTGGAAGAAGTTTCATGGCGGTGCCTGCGAGAGAATTGAATGCTGCACTGCACTAGTCAGGCGTGGAACTGTGGTCAAATTATAGGTTTCGCCCCGTGATCACGACTCCTGGAGGGACTTTGCGTACCATTCAAAAATCGGCCAAGCTGGCAAACGTGCTCTATGACATCCGCGGCCCCATCATGGATGCGGCCAAGCAGATGGAGGACGAGGGCCAGAAGATCATCAAGCTCAACATCGGCAACCTCGCGGTTTTTGGCTTTGATGCCCCGGAAGAAATCCAGCAGGACATGATCCGCAACCTGCCCAATTCGGCGGGTTACTCGGACAGCAAGGGCATTTTTGCGGCGCGCAAGGCCGTCATGCACGAGACCCAGAAGCAGGGCGTTGTCGGCGTCACGCTGGACGACATTTACCTGGGTAATGGTGCCAGCGAACTCATTACCATGGCCACCAACGCCTTGCTCGACAATGGTGATGAATT
>CAZDDK010000350.1:0-2732 GCA_964504185.1 uncultured Rhodoferax sp.
CAGGTTGGTTTGTGCGGCAATGTCGTCAATGATGCCGATTTTCTTGGCAATTTCTTTCATGGCCGACACCGTGGCGTTGACCGACTCGCCGCCGTCGGCTGCGTCTTGCGCAGCCTTGCTGGCCATGCCTTCGGTTACCTTGGCGTTTTCGGTGTTCTGGGCAATGCTGGAGGTCATTTGCTCAATGGAGGCGCTGGTTTCTTCCACCCCGGCGGCTTGCTCGCTGGCGGCTTGGGACAGGGCTTGCGCGGTGGCGCTCACCTCTTCCGACGCGCTGGCCAAGGCTTGCGCGCCACTGTTCACATCGGTCACCACGGTGGAGAGTTTGCCCACCATGTTTTTCATGGCAAACAGCAGGCTGGAGTCGTCTTTGGCGTGGGTGTCGATTTTGACGGTCAGGTCACCCTCGGCAATACGCACCACCATGGCGCGGGCGTAGTCGGGCTCACCGCCCAGTTGTTTGAGCACGCTGCGAATGATGAGCCAGGCAATCACCACGGCCAAGAAGACCGCTACACCCCCAATCATGGTCAGCTGGCGGGCGGCGGCTGCGGCCGCATCGGCCGCATCGGTACCCGATTTTTCCATCAGCTCCACCTGGAACTTGATCAAGTCATTGACCGCAGCGATGTAGCCCCCCTGGGTCTTGCGCAGGCTGCCCTGCATCAGTGCTACCACCTCCGGCTTTTTGTCGGCCTTGAGCAATTCGATGAATTTTTCCTGGTCGACCACATACGCAGCGCGGGCATCACGAATACCTTTGAGCAACTCCTTGCCCTTGGGCAAGAGCAGCGTCTTGTCCAGCTTTTCCAAGTTGTCGTTGACGATTTTGCGTTGTGCCGGTATTTCATCCAGCGCCTTCTGCGACTCTGCACCGCTAAAGATGTAGGCGTTGCGCAGCAAACGGGGAGTCGTATTCACCGCAATGATGATTTCGTTGGCCTGTGCGGTCTTGGGGAAACGGTCCTTGATGACCAGATCCAGATCCTGGTTCAGCGCGTTGATGCGGCCAATGCCAAGCACCGCAATGATGATGAGCATGACAAGAACCGTGGCAAAGCCCAGCGCCAGGCGGACTCCGAGTTTCATATTGGTGAACATAGTGTGGCTCCTCGTTGTGAAATTGAAATTGGCAGTGGATAGAAAGATTCGTATGCAGTGGTTTCGGCACTAGTGCAGCGTGGCGGCATGGGGGGCCGCGTGGGGGGCGGCGTGTGTGTTGGCGGACCGCTCGGCCACCTGGCGGATCAGGGCCGGTACGTCCAGAATCAGGCCCACATCACCACTACCCAATATGGTGGAACCACTGATGCACTTGACCTGGTTGAACATGCTGCCCAGCGGTTTGATGACGGTCTGAAACTCTCCGAGCAGGGAATCCACCACCAGGCCCACCTTGTGCCCGCCATAACGCAGCACCACAATGTTTTCGCCCTTGGCAGGCTTGCCAGGTGTGCCAAAAAGTGCCCGCAGCCGAACAAACGGCAAGACCTGGTCCCGCAGGTTGGTGTAGTCGTGTTCGGTGTCGCTGGTGTAGGCCACGCACTCTTCAATCATGTCCAGCGGTATGGCGTAAACCGCCTTTCCTACGCCAACCAAAAAGCCGTCGATGATGGCCAGCGTCAGTGGCAGGCGCACGGTAACCGTGGTGCCCAGCCCCTCTTGGCTGCTGATACCCACTGTGCCCCGCAGCGCGGCGATGTTGCGTTTGACAACATCCATGCCCACACCGCGCCCTGACAGGTTGGTCACCTTTTCTGCCGTGGAAAAGCCGGGCTCAAAAATCAAGGCATAGATGTCGCTGTCGCTCAGGTGTTGCCCCGGCTCCACCAGCCCGCGCTCAAGGGCTTTGGCCAGCACGCGCTCGCGGTTGAGGCCGCCACCGTCGTCCTGCACGGTAATCACGATGCTGCCCGAATCGTGAAAGGCGTTGAGCGTGAGGGTGCCCTGTACGGGTTTGCCACGGGCAGCACGCAGCTCTGCCGACTCGATACCGTGGTCCAGCGAATTACGCACCAGGTGCATCAACGGGTCGCCAATTTTTTCGACCACGGTTTTATCCAGCTCAGTGTCTTCGCCGTGGATGATCAGGGTCACATCCTTGCCCAGATCGCGCGCCACGTCGTGCACCACGCGCTGAAAGCGGTTGAAGGTGGCCCCTATCTTGACCATGCGCAGCTGCAGGGCGCTGTCGCGCACTTCTTCGACCAGCATGGACAGTTTGGACGTGCTCTCGTGCAAATCGGCTACTTGTGCCCTCTGGGCAATCAGGTTGACGCTGGCCCCGGCAATGATGAGTTCACCCACCAGGTTGATGAGCTGGTCGAGCTTGTCGGCATCGACCCGGATGGATCGGTTTTCGGTGGCTATGGCCTCTTTGATCTGCTTTTGTTTGGTCAACGCCGCTTCAACCACTTCCACATGGACTGAGCCTTGCTCCAGCAAAATGGTCCCAATGGGTTTATCCGGATCGCCAGCTTGCGCCTGCAGTGCGAGTTGCAGCTCTTGCGGGGTCAGCGTGCCGCAGGCCACCAGCATGTCACCCAACCGGTTCAGATCGCCCTCGTGCGCTTGCAGCAGGCTGATGTATTCCGTCACCAGGCTGCGGGGTGGCAGGATCAGCAGGGTGCAATCATCCCGCACAAATTCGAACACCGCTTCAATTTCACTTTTGTTGGCTGCCGTCTGGAACGCAATTTCAAACCCGAGGTAGCAGTCCTCCGGGTCCATGT
>CAZDDK010000351.1:0-2717 GCA_964504185.1 uncultured Rhodoferax sp.
CGGCCTTTCTGACCCCAGCGGGTCGCAGTGGTTGATGGCCGTATCGTCGCGCCGGGGCGTGTAGCGGGGGTGTCAGGGGGGTTGCGGTTTGTATCGTTTTTTTTCAGGGTCGCAGGTGGGCATCCCGCCCGGGCTGGGTTGTCCCTATTTCTGGGGACATACAACCCGGCTGCGCTGTCGCAGAATTTTCCTGTACCCGACATCCATCACACAAAAGAACAGGAGCGCCCCCGATGTCCAAGACCCGACTCGCCATCGCAGCAACCGTCATCGCTGTCACATCACTCGTCCCCGCCGCGCACGCCGCACCGGACCTTGACACGCTCAGTGCCACGCAAGCCGCTGCCGACATCTGCGCAGGCAAGTACACCAGTGAAGCGCTGGTGACAGCGGCTCTGGAACGTGCCAAAGCACATCCAGAGCTCAATGCCTTCATTACGTTGGACGAGGTTGGCGCTCTTCGCGCAGCCAAGTCGGCGGACGCTGCACGCATGCGCGGCCGTTGCAAGCCCCTGGAAGGCGTGCCGGTAGTCATCAAAGACAACATTGAAGTGGCGGGCTTGCCTGCCAGCGCGGGCACACCCGCCCTGAAAAACTTCAGGCCCAAGACCGACGCACCGGTTGCCGCAAAGCTTCGCGCCGCAGGGGCCATCGTGCTGGGTAAGACCAACATGCATGAGCTGGCCTTTGGCATTTCGGGCTACAACACCGCATTTCAAAGTGGCCCCCAGACGGGGGTACGCAACGCCTACGATGTGAGCAAAATTGCCGGCGGGTCCTCGTCGGGCAACGGCGCTGCGATTGGCTCCCGCATTGCCATGGTCGGGCTGGGAACCGATACCGGTGGTTCCGTACGCATTCCCTGCGCACTCAATGGCTGCGTGTCCTTACGCCCAACCGTGGGCCGCTACAGCCAGAAGGGGATTGCGCCCATTTCTCACACCCGCGACACCGCTGGGCCCATGGGCGTTTCAGTATCCGATGTGGCGCTGCTCGACCGCACCATAGCGGGGGGCAGTGCCATTCAGCCCGCTGCACTGGGCAAGGTACGCGTGGGCGTTGCGCAAGCGTTCCTGGCCAACCTGGATGCCGACACCCAGGCCGCATTTGATGCTGCGGTTGCAAAAATGAAAACAGCCGGGGTAACCGTGGTCCCGGTGGACATGCCCCAACTCATGGAGATCAACGGTGCTATCGGGTTTCCGCTGGCGTTATACGAAGCCTATGACGACATGGTGCACTACCTGAAGACCAATGGTTCCGGCATGACCATGGCGGCAATGGCCAAAGAGATATCGAGTCCCGATGTCAAGGGCACTTACGATGCCCTGGTCATCCCTCGCAAGTTGCCAGGGCCGAACAACACTGTGGTGCCAGCCCAACCTGCGTACGCAGCGGCCATGAAAACGGCACGCCCTGCGCTACAGAAGCTCTACCAACGCACCTTCAGGCAGCACCAACTCGATGCCCTCATTTTCCCGACGGTGCCCCGAGTGGCTATGGACGCAACACCCGATGCCAGCAGTGTGCCAAACTTCATGACCTACATCCAAAACACCGATCCGGGCAGCAACGCCGGCCTTCCCGGACTACAGTTGCCCATGGCCTTGGGTGCACAAAGCAAACTGCCGGTCGGCCTGGAACTGGATGGCCCCGCGGGCAGTGATCGGCGACTACTGGCCATTGCGATGGCACTGGAGCCCGTGCTGGGGCGCCTGGCAGCACCTAAACGCTGAGCGGCTATTGTCGGGCGTCGCCATGCGCAATGGCGGCGGCAACACCGCTGCGGCGCTGTACGCCCAGCTTCTCAACGGTGCGCTTGAGGTAGGTCCGCACCGTTGACAGTTCCACGCACAAGATCTGCGCAATCTGTTTGTCGGTCAGTCCCTGCCCGACCAGCCGTGCCACCTCCAGTTCACGCGGAGAAAGTGTCGGCACAGCGGTCGATGTTGCGCCAGCGCGTGGCATACGCTGTGTACTGCGGTGCATCGCACGTGCAAATGCCGGCTCAATCAGGTGGAGTACGTCCAGCGTGTGCCTATCGAAGTTCTCGCGTGCGCGACTGCGCCAGATGCGCAAGTCGCCCACATTGCGCCCAGCGGCATAGCTGTAGACATTGACCCCCCAATGCAGCCCGTCACGCGCCAGAAAGTCATTGAAGAATTCGGTCCGCATGAGTTCCGATTGCGGCATGACCTGGTTGACCAGCGTTGGCACGCGCCGTGCCTGCAGTCGATAGGTGATGGGGTCGTGGAACTGGTAGTAGCTCTCATAGCTGCCCAGGTTGTCGCCGCTCATGTTGACGGTGACGCGGTCGCCAAAACAATGGCGTGCGTCGTCCCACACATACGACGCAAAAAAATCCGCCCGAAGCAGATCCAGCAGGGCCTGGCCCAGACGTTCGCGCACCTCCCGCTCGGCCAAGTCCTCGGACAGAAGGCCAAACAGGCAAGATAGGGTGCGACTCTCGCTGGCGCTCAAATACATGCGCGCCAGTCTAGGCACATTTCCAGCAGATCTCCAGCGGGAATATACGTAGGCCTGCGTCAGCGGGGGCTCAAAACACCGGCCAACGCCCAACCCGTTTGCGTATCCAGCCGGACGCGTGGTGGCGGTGATGTCCGCAGGCGGTAAAGCGGGTTGCAGTTTGTATCGTTTTTTTTCAGGTGGTCCAGGCGGCGTCAGGGCGCCAGGTGGCCCTCCAGCGCGGCAACTCG
>CAZDDK010000352.1:0-2675 GCA_964504185.1 uncultured Rhodoferax sp.
TGGCACCCGCCTGCTGGATCAATTCGTCCATGGCGGCAATGAAGCTCTCACCCCCTTCGAGGGAAAACCGCTTCTGGCCGACGTATTTGGTGTGCAGGAAGCGTTCCAGGCCTTCGGCTGCAGTCAGGCGGTCCAGAATGTGCTTTTTCTTGTCCGCATCAAAGCGTGGCTTGCTGCGAATGGACTCCAATTTCTGTTGCCACCAGCGCTTCTGGTTCTGGTCGGTGGTGTACATGAACTCCGCGCCCAGCGTGCCGCAATAGGTTTCGCGCAGCGCGTTCATCAGGTCGCGCAGGCTCATGCTGTCGCGGCCGAAGAAGGTGTTGCTGGTGTTGAACACGGTTTCCTGGTCGGCGTCGCTAAAGCCATAGAACGACAGTTCCAGCTCGGGGATGTCGTCGCGCCCCAGGCGCTTCAGGGGGTCCAGGTCGGCCCAGCGGGCACCCACGTTGCGGTACGCCGGAATCAACTGCTGTACGGCGGTGCGCTTGCGGCCCATTTCCGAATCGGCACCGGTGGCCAGAACCACCTTGGTTCCGCCCTGCTTGGCGCGTTCGGCAAACGCATTGATCACGGGCATGTGCGGCACGTCGCGTGCATCGCTGCCGTCCACGGCCGGAACGTGCTGCAGGGCGTCGAAGTACTCGCGCCACGTGTCGGTCACGCTGGTGGGGTTGGCAAGGTAGTTTTCGTACATCTCTTCGACATAGGGCGCATTGCCCCCGAAAAGGTACGTATTGCTAGAGTAGGCCTGATAGACCGACGCTGGGCTCGTCTTCTGCGACGTGGTTTCACTCATATTCCGCTGACCTCCGTTTCCCTTGGGGAAACATTAGCTGGTTAAAGCTGATTTAAATTAACCTTCCGCGGCACGGCTGAACCGTTTGGCGGATGCGACTGTGGCGTGGGAAGGGCCTAGTAACGAACGGGATTGTGCCACCAATTGGCATTTGCCGCGTTCCACGGGTAGCGCTGACACCGGGCGCAGTCTCCGGCAACGGGCTTACACCCGGCTTTCGTTGGCGGCTACTGCCCAGGCCGGGCGCGCGCCAGCAACACGGCCTGGGCCAGGGCGAAGTCCTGGGGATACGTGACCTTGAAGTTTTGCGCGCTGCCTTCCACCAACTTGGGGGCATGGCCCATGGACTCCATGGCGCTGGACTCATCCGTCACCGCATCTCCCGCAGCCTGCAGCGCCGCTTGCAGATCCCCCAGGCGAAACATTTGGGGCGTCTGCGCCAGCCATTTGTCGCCACGTTCCACGGTCTCGGCCACCCGTCCGTGCGCCGCGCGTTTGAGCGTATCGGGCAATTTGAGGGCCAGCAGGCCGCCCACCGCGTCGCCCACACAGGCGTCGATCAGCGCGTTGATCTGCTCGGGGGTGACCAGACAGCGGGCCGCGTCATGCACCAACACCCAATCGCTCGGCGTCGCGCCGCGCGCCCGCAGTGCAGTCAAGCCATTAAATACGCTCTCAGCCCGCGTAGAACCTCCACATGTCGCTACAAAAAACGTAGCGCCGTGGTCCTCCAGAAAGGTATCGCCCGCAGACACCACCACCAGCACCCCCGCCAGGCGGGCCACGCCAGCGAAGGCCGCCAGCGTGTGCAACACCATGGGCTGGCCCGCAACCGGCTGGTATTGTTTGGGGCCATCCGCCCCCGCACGGGAACCGGTGCCCGCGCACGGGACCAGCGCCCACAATCGGGCCGCTGTGGCACCATCCACCTGGGCCGGCAACGCGGTCATGGTTTTTCCGCCAGGACAGCCGCCCGGTCGCTTTCCGAATAGGCCTTGCCCGCGCAGCCGGACTGGTACGTTGCCAAACCCGCCCGGTACGCCGATGCCTTGGCATCCAGCGCCCGCAACGACCGGTTGTGCGTGGCAATGCGGCGGTGATGGGCCTTGACCATCGCGTTGTACGCCTTCACCGACGGGGTGTTGGTGCGGTCCAGCGTGGCGCGCGCCTCTTTGATGCGCGCCTCGTCGGCATCCAGCGACTGAGTCGTCGCATCGCGGTCCGCACGGCCCTTGTGCAACGCCTCCATGGCCTGGCCCAACGCTGCCTCCTGCTGCAGGCATTGGCGCAGCCCATCGCGCGACAACTCTGGCGCACTGGCCGCCCACCCCAGGGGGAGCGTCAGCGCGGTGCACATCACAACGCAGGCTTTTGCAAACATGGGGCTTCTCGCAATTCATCCTAAAAATTGTCAGGGATGCTACCACCGGCAACGCTGTGCACGGCCTCGCTAAAATTGGGGCAACGCACCCACTTTCACACCCCCCGTTCCCTGAGCGGGGGGTGTTTTGTATTGGTACCTCGCCATGGAACTCCCCAAACTTACTCAAGGCAAGCGCTTCACCCTGCCGCGCCCCACCGGTTCATCCGACGCCTTGCTGCTGGCGCAACTGGGCGAACGCGAAAAAGCCGCAGGCCGCCCCACCACCATCGTCACGGCGGACGCCAACGACGCCCAACGCCTGCTGGACGAAATTGCCTTCTTTGCCCCGGCCCTGCGCTGTGCCCTGTTTCCCGACTGGGAAACCCTGCCCTACGACACCTTCTCGCCGCACCAGGACTTGATCAGCGAGCGGCTGGCGACGCTGTGGCGCATTCGCCAGCGCAACCAGGAAACCGGTGCCGACGTGGTCATCGTGCCCGCCACCACCGCCCT
>CAZDDK010000353.1:0-2668 GCA_964504185.1 uncultured Rhodoferax sp.
CGCCAGTTGGTGACCGCCTGCGTGCGCGCCGAACTGGCCGCCGCCCGTGAGGGCTTCCAGCACGGCCTGCCCCTGCCGGACGAAGCCGCTTTGCACTCAGCTGTGCACCGCCGCGCCACTGCCGTGGCCCAAGCCAAGCTGCGCCCAGTCTTCAACCTGACCGGTACCGTGCTGCACACCAACCTGGGCCGCGCGCAGCTGGCCGAAGCCGCCATCGAGGCCATGGTGGCGGCAGCGCGTGCACCCTGTGCGCTGGAATACGACCTGGCCAGTGGCGGGCGCGGCGACCGTGACGACCTGGTGTCCTCCCTGCTGGCCGAGCTGGTGGCGGGGGGTGATGCAAACATCGCCGCCACCATCGTCAACAACAACGCCGCCGCCGTGCTGCTCACGCTCAACGCCCTGGCCCAGGGCAAGGAAGCCGTGGTGTCGCGCGGTGAACTGGTCGAGATCGGCGGTGCCTTTCGCGTGCCCGACGTGATGCGCCGCGCCCAGGTCAAGCTGGTCGAAATCGGCACCACCAACCGCACGCACGCCAAGGATTACCAGGACGCCATCGGCCCCAAGACCGCGCTCTTGATGAAGGTGCACACCAGCAACTACGCCGTGGTCGGCTTTACCAAGGTGGTGGAGGAAAAGGCCATTGCCGACATCGCCCACGCGGCGGGGCTGCCCTTCGTCGTGGACCTGGGCAGCGGCACGCTGACCAACTTTGCCGCCCTGGGGCTGCCGCCGGAGCCCACGCCCCAGCAGGCCCTGGCCGCCGGGGCCGATATCGTCACCTTCTCGGGCGACAAGCTGCTGGGCGGCCCGCAGGCCGGGCTGATCGTCGGACGCAAGGACCTGATTGCCAAGATCAAGAAAAACCCGCTCAAGCGCGCCCTGCGCGTGGGCAAGACCACGCTGGCCGCGCTGGAAGCCACGCTGCGCCTGTACCGCGACCCGGACCGCCTGTGCCAACGCCTGCCGACCCTGCGCCTGCTGACCCGCCCCGTGGCCGACATCGCCGCGCTGGCCGAACGCATGGCCCCGGCTGTGCAGGCCGCTGTGGGCAGCCTGGCCAGCGTCAGCGTGCAGCCGTGCAGCAGCCAGATTGGCAGCGGTGCCTTGCCCGTGGAGCGCCTGCCGTCTGCGGCGCTGGTGCTGCGCCCCGCAGGCAAGAAGCCGGGCAAGGCCCTGCTGGCGCTGGAAGCCGCGTTTCGTGCCCTGCCCACACCCGTCATCGGCTACGTGCGCGACGACGCCTACCACCTCGACCTGCGCTGCCTGGAGGCGCAGGACGAAGCCCGTTTTGTCGCCCAGCTGGACGCACTGAAAGTGGCCAACGCATGATCGTCGGCACCGCAGGCCATATCGACCACGGCAAGACCACGCTGGTCAAGGCGCTGACCGGGGTGGACTGCGACCGCCTCAAGGAAGAAAAAACGCGCGGCATCACGCTCGACCTGGGCTACGCCTACCACGCCGACGGCCAGCTGGGTTTTGTGGATGTGCCCGGCCACGAACGCCTGGTGCACAACATGCTGGCCGGGGCCACCGGCATCGACTACGTGCTGCTGGTGATTGCCGCCGACGACGGCCCCATGCCGCAAACCCGCGAGCACCTGGCCATCGTCGATCTGCTGGGCCTGGCACAGGGCGCGGTGGCACTCACCAAGGTCGATTGCGTGGATGCCGCACAGCTGGCCGCCGTGCAGCGCGACATTGCCGCGCTGCTGGCCCCCACCGGCCTGGCGGATGCCCCCGTGTTCCCGGTATCGGCCAAAACCGGCCAGGGCCTGGCCGAGCTGTCTGCCGCCCTGCACGCCGCCGCACACACCACGCGCCCGCGCAGCACGCAAGGCGGCTTTCGCCTGGCCATCGACCGCGCCTTTCACCTGGCCGGGGCTGGCCTCATCGTCACCGGCACCGCGTTTGCCGGGGCCGTGCGCGTGGGCGACACGGTGTGCGTCTCGCCCCCCGGCTGGCGCGCCCGCGTGCGCAGCCTGCACGCGCAAGACCGCGCCAGCGAGACAGGTCAGGTAGGCCAGCGCCTTGCGCTGAACCTGGTGGGCGACTTTGGCAAGGACGACATGGCACGCGGCATGTGGGTGCTGGCCCCGCAGCTGCACAGCCCCGTGCAGCGCCTGCACGCACGCATCCGCCTGCTGCCGGGCGAGGCGGCGCTGGCGCACTGGACGCAGGCGCACCTGCACCTGGGCACCGAAGACGTGGTGGCGCGCATCGCCCTGCTGGAAGGCGATGCACTGGCACCGGGCGAGACCATGCTGGCCGAACTGCTGCTGGACCGCCCCATCGGCGCGCTGCATGGCGACCGCTTCATCCTGCGCGACATCTCGGCCCAGCGCAGCCTGGGTGGCGCTCGCGTGCTCGACATCTTCCCGCCCACCCGCCACAAGCGCGCCGCCGAACACCTGGCCTATTTGCGTGCGCTGGAGGCCGACGACCCGCGCCCAGCCCTGGCCTTGGCCATGGCACGCCACCCCGCCGGGCTGGCCCTGGCGCGCTTTGCCCTGAACCGCAACCTGGACGCCACCCAGGCGCAAGCGCTGTGGCAGACCTGTGCCCTGGTGCAGGTGGGCGAGGGCGAACAGGCCGCGGGCTTTGCCCCGGCGCAGTGGCAGGCCCTGATGGAGCGCGTGTTGCAAGCCGCAGCCGCCGAACACGC
>CAZDDK010000354.1:0-2666 GCA_964504185.1 uncultured Rhodoferax sp.
GCAGCATTTTTGCGCGCAAAAACTACTTCTACCCCGACCTGCCCAAGGGCTACCAAATTAGCCAGTTCGAGATCCCCGTGGTGCAAGGCGGCGTGGTCGAGTTCTTTTTGGAAACCAGCAAAGGCGCCAACGTGCAGCGCGAGAAAAAAGCGGTGCGCCTGGTACGTGCCCACCTGGAAGAAGACGCCGGCAAGTCGCTACACGAAGACTTCATTGGCCAGACCGGTATTGACCTGAACCGCGCCGGCACACCCTTGCTGGAGATCGTGACAGAGCCCGACATGCGCTCCAGTGCGGAAGCCGTGGCCTACGCCAAAGAACTGCACAAGATCGTCACCTGGATCGGCATCTGCGACGGCAATATGCAAGAAGGCTCCTTCCGTTGCGACGCCAACGTATCGGTGCGCAAACCCGGCCAGCCCCTGGGCACGCGCCGCGAGATCAAAAACCTCAACAGCTTCAAGTTCATGCAGCAGGCCATCGACTACGAAGTGCGCTGGCAGATTGAGCAGATTGAAGACGACAAGGCCATCGAACAGGCCACCGTGCTGTTCAACCCCGACACCGGCGAAACCCGCGCCATGCGCACCAAGGAAGACGCGGCCGACTATCGCTACTTCCCCGACCCGGATTTGCCTCCGCTATACATTTCAGAGCAGTGGATCGAGCAAGTACGCGGGCTGATGGCCGAATTGCCGCGTGTAATGGCGGCACGCTTCGTGGCGGACTACGGCCTGCCAGAGTACGACGCAACGCAGCTCACGCAGAGCAAGGCCATTGCCGCCTACTTCGAAGCCACGGCCAGGGCCTGCGAACAACCTAAGTTGGCCAGCAACTGGATCATGGGTGAGGTGTCGCGGCGCTTGAACATGGAAGACCGCAGCATCGACGCGGCACCAGTGCAACCCGCACAACTCGCAGCCATGATTGGCCGCATTGCCGACAACACCATTTCCAACAGCGCCGCCAAGCAGGTCTTTGAAGCACTGTGGACGGGTGAGGGACAGGAAGTGGACGCAATCATCGAGGCCAAGGGCCTCAAGCAAATGAACGACACGGGTGCACTGGAAGCCCTCATCGACGTGGTGATTGCCGCCAACGCCAAGAACGTGGCCGAGTTCAAGTCGGGCAATGACAAGGCGCTCAACGCCCTGGTCGGCCAGATCATGAAGGGCAGCCAGGGCACGGCCAATCCGCAGCAGGTCAACGCGCTGCTGCGGGCCAAACTCGCATAGCCGGATCGGCTAGCTACCTCCCGGAAGCCGAGGCCTTGGTGGCCCAGAGCTGGCGCAGCCGCACCAGCTCGTCGTCAAAGCGGGTATTGACCCGCTTTACCTCCGACTCCTGCTCACCAATAAAGCGGCGCTGCACCTGCTGGCTGTTGGTGTTCTCTTCGAGTTGTCGCCGCAGATAGGCCGGTGCCTTGCTGGGGTCCTTCTTGTAAAACTCCATCTCGTCGTCAATCGCGACGCGCTGGTGGGCCAACTCATCCAACCGGCGCTTGGCGGCCTGGATCACGGAGTCCAGCTGCTCCAACACCTCCTGTCGCTCCTGGTCGTGCACCGCCTTGCTGGGGTAGCGGATCAACAGCGCCCGTTCCCGCCGCTTGTCCTCGGCCGAGCGGTTGCGCTCTTCCAACTCCCGCCGTTCTTTGGCCTCCTGGTCTGCGCGCTCCTGCGCGGTCAGGGAAGGTGCGACCTTGGAGCGCAAGGTGCCGCTGGGATTGAGAATGCTCTGCTCGCGGTCCACGCATTCGGGAATGGGTCGGTCTGAGGTGAGCTTGCGGCCTTTGGCATCCACACAGGTATACACGCCACCGACCGATTGTGGGGGTGTTTGGGCTGAGGCTGCCACGAACACGCCGCAACCCGTGGCCACCACCGCACCCACCAGAACCCGCATCCCCAGTGTCATGTTTATCCTTCTTCTACGCCATAGCGCTCCCGGTAGGCCTGTACCTGCGGATACTGCTGCGCCAAGCCAGCATCGCTGCTGCCTTGCAGATAGTGCATCAAATCCCCCAGCTTCGCAATCGCGCCCACCTGCAGCCCGAGCTCGCGGCGCACGAACTGTACCGCGCTGTAGGGCACATCCTGGCCATTCTCGGTGGCTTTTTCCTGGCGGTCCAGTGCAATCAGCACCGCGTGCGGCGTGGCGCCGGCGGCCTGAATGATGGCGATGGATTCGCGCGTGGCGGTGCCCGCAGACATGACGTCATCCACAATCAGCACCCGGCCCTTGAGCGGTGCGCCGACCAGCGTGCCGCCTTCGCCATGGTCCTTGGCCTCCTTGCGGTTGTAGGCAAAGGGCACGTTGCGCCCGCGCCGGGCCAGCTCCACCGCCAACGCCGCGCCCAGGGGAATGCCCTTGTAGGCGGGGCCAAAGACCATATCAAATTCGATGCCGCTGGCAAGCAGGCGCTGGGCATAGAATTCGGCCAAACGCCCCAGCTTGGCACCGTCATCAAACAGGCCGGCGTTGAAGAAGTACGGGCTCATGCGAGCCGCCTTGGTCTTGAACGAGCCGAAGCGCAGCACACCGCACTCCACAGCAAATTGCACAAAATCCTGTGCCAAAGGGTCGCGATCCGACATGAGGAATTCCTTGTTCAAATTAACCAGCCTCAACCTCAACGGCATCCGCTCCGCCACCAGCAAAGGGCTGGA
>CAZDDK010000355.1:0-2662 GCA_964504185.1 uncultured Rhodoferax sp.
CGAAAACGCTATCAAAAACATAGCTTCATCACTATATTTTACGCGGGCTGGAGGCAGTTACTGTATGAATAATTTGAATAAGCGCCAATTTGTTCTGACTGCGGGTGCAGCAATGGCCGGGCTGGCCCTGCCTCTGCATGCCCAAACGCCGACCGCCGGCCCCAAGCCGTATCTGTCCGATATGCACTCTCACTACGGCATGTTCCTGCCACGCCTGTTTGGCACGGACCTGAAGAAGCTCATGCTGGATACAGGCACCATGCTGATGGCCTGGTCCATTGTGGATGACCATCGCTGGATAGGCCGTTCGGGCGGCGCAATCACCCAGTTGAGCGTGCCTGCCAGTGGCGAACTGTGGAGTTTCTTCCAGAAACGACTGGCCGAACTGGGTGTGCAATTGCAGGGTTGGGGTGTGCCGCTGGCCCGTACAGCGGCCGATGTGGATGCCACCCTGGCGGGGGTTCCCCATGTGCTGCTGGCCACCGAGGCTGCCAACTTTCTGGAAGGCGACATCACACGCCTGGCCACGGCACACGCAGCCGGTGTGCGCCATCTGCAACTGGTGCACTACATCCAGAGCCCTATTGGTGACCACCAGACTGCCGAGCCGCAGCATGGGGGGCTCTCGGCATTTGGCAAGCAGGTCGTTGGGGAGTGCAAGCGCCTGGGGCTGGTGGTGGACCTTGCACACGGAACACCGGCGCTGGTGGATGCCGCATTGGACGCATCGGACGCCGCCATGGTGTGGTCGCATTCATGGATACGCGCGCAAGGAGGCACCTGGAAAGACATGGGCTACATCGCGCGTGCGCTGTCCGAGGCGCAAGCCAAAAAGATCGCATCGCGTGGTGGTGCAGTGGGTTTGTGGACCGTGAGGGTCAACCGAGATCCGCACTACCCGGTCTATAGCGTGCGCACCTTTGCCGACGAGATGATGCGCATGTGCGACCTGATAGGTCCTGGGCACGTGGCCTTTGGTACCGATATGGAGGGGGCTGGCCCCGGCCCCATCTTGTCCAACTATGTAGACCTGCGCGAGGTAGCCGACAACCTGGCCCAGCGGGGCCTGAGCGAGGCCCAGTTGCAGGGCCTGTTCATTGGCAACTACGCCGCCATCGTCAAGCGGGCAATGCACGGCACCGACAGGCCCGTTGCGTGAGTCGGGGCAAGCGCTGCATAGGGTATTCCCCCCGCCATCGGGATGGGGTCTTTCTTAAAATGTGCTGCGCTGCAATACACTCTTGGCGTAGGTGGGTGTTTGAACCGCCTGAATTCATGCTTATTTATGCACAACAAATCCAGCGCTGACCGCAAGTCGGCGCAGCGAACCATCAAGAAGTATCCCAATCGTCGCTTGTACGACACGGACACATCGAGCTACATCACTCTGTCCGAGATCAAGCAACTGGTCATGGAAAACGAAGCCTGCGTGGTGGTGGATGCCAAGACAGGGGAAGATCTGACGCGCAGTATCTTGTTGCAGATCATTTTGGAAGAAGAGGCCAACGGGACGCCGATGTTCACTGCACCGGTGCTGGCCAACATCATCCGCTTCTACGGACACGCCATGCAGGGGCTCATGGGTGGTTATCTCGAAAAGAACATGCAGGCATTGATGGAGCTGCAGGCACCGCTGGTCAAGGGAGCCATGGGGAATAACCTGTTCCAGCAAATGCAGGAGCAGATGCAAAAGCAGACCGAGCAGCTGTTTGGGTCGTTTGGCTTAAAGCGCTAGGCTCTGCTTTCTTTGGGCGCGAAGTCTGCCCAAAAGCTGGGACAATCGGCGCATGAGTGACGCTAATCTTTCTCCCGCCCCTACCCCCGTACCCACCATCGGCTTTGTCAGTTTGGGTTGCCCCAAGGCACTGACCGACTCGGAATTGATTTTGACCCAGTTGAGCGCCGAGGGGTACCAGACGTCCAAGACCTTTCAGGGGGCCGATCTGGTGATCGTGAATACCTGTGGCTTCATTGACGACGCGATCAAGGAAAGCCTCGACACCATTGGCGAGGCATTGACGGAAAACGGGCGTGTGATTGTGACCGGATGCCTGGGCGCAAAGATTGCGGACAACGGTGACAACATGGTGCGCCAGATGCATCCCAAGGTGCTTGCGGTAACCGGCCCCCACGCCACGCAGGAGGTGATGGACGCCGTGCACACCAATCTGCCAAAGCCGCACGACCCTTTTTTGGATCTGGTCCCAAACACCTTCGGGGTGGCGGGTATCAAATTGACGCCCCGCCACTACGCCTATTTGAAAATTAGCGAGGGTTGCAACCACCGCTGTACCTTCTGCATCATCCCGTCCATGCGCGGGGACCTGGTTTCTCGTCCCATTGGGGATGTCCTGACGGAAGCGCGCGCCCTGTTTGAAGGGGGTGTCAAGGAGCTCTTGGTCATCAGCCAAGACACCTCTGCGTACGGCGTGGATGTGAAGTACCGCATGGGGTTTTGGGACGGGAAGCCAGTCAAGACCCGTATGCTGGAGTTGGTGAAGACCCTGGGCGACATCGCGCAGCCGTATGGTGCCTGGGTGCGTTTGCACTATGTGTATCCCTATCCGAGTGTGGACGAGATTATTCCGTTGATGGCGTCTGGGCATGTCCTGCCGTATCTCGATGTCCCCCTGCAACACAGCCACCCCGAAGTGCTGCGCCG
>CAZDDK010000356.1:0-2658 GCA_964504185.1 uncultured Rhodoferax sp.
AAATTCCACGGCAGGATCAGCACCCGGTCTGGCCGGTGCTGGCGCAAATGCGCTTCATCCACGATGGGGATGCGGCTGCCCGGCAGAAACTGGCCCTGCTTGGCGGGGTTTTTGTCCACCACGTAGGGCAGCAGATCGGACCGCACACCGGCAAAGTTGAGCAGGGTGTTGCCTTTCGCGGCGGCACCGTAGGCTCCCACCTTCAAACCCTCGGCATGGCAATGCAATAGAAAAGATAGCAGCTCACGCTTTATTCGCGCGGGCTGGAGCTGAAAAGTGCCATAGAACTCTTCCGTCAACATGCCTGCGGCGGCCTCGGTGGCCAGCAGTTGCGCCACACGGGCAGCGCCGTCGAGGGTGGCCTGCGGGTGCGCCGTCGTGTCCGCACGGGCAGCGTACACGCGCAGGCTGCCACCGTGGGTGTGCAGCTCCTCCACATCCACCACCGTCAACCCGTTCGCCGCAAAGATGCGCTGCACGGCGGCGAGCGAGAGGTAGGAGTAATGCTCGTGGTAGGCCGTATCGAACTGGCACCCCTGCACCATGCGCAGCAGGTGCGGAAACTCGAACGTGGCGACACCGTGGGGCTTGAGCAGGCGCGCAAAACCGGCCACAAAGTCGTTGATGTCGGGCACATGGGCCAGCACGTTGTTGGCGACGATCAGGTCGGCTTGTCGGTCGGCACGGGCAAGCCCATCGGCCAGTTCCACGCCAAAAAAGCGCTCCACCACCTCCAGCCCCAGGGCCCTGGCGGCTGTGGCGGTACTGGTGGTCGGTTCGATGCCGTAACACGGAATGCCCGCCGCTTGGGCGTACTGCAGCAAATAGCCATCGTTGCACGCCACTTCCACCATGCAGCTATCGGCATTCAACCCCAATCGGTCTTGCATTGCCTGCACATAGGCCCTGGCGTGCTCCAGCCACGACGTGGAGTACGAACTGAAATACGCATATTGGTTGGTAAACAGCGCTTCGCGCCCGGCATGGTCTTCGGTCTGTACCAGCCAGCAGTGCGTGCACACCAGCAAGCGCAACGGAAACCAGGTTTCCGGCGCGTTCAGGGTAGACGCGTTCAGGTAAGCATTGGACGGCGGGGCACTGCCAAGGTCCAGAAACGGCAAATGCAACTCGGTGTTGCAGTGGCGGCACTTCACAGCAGCACTCCTTCAAATTCAGCGGTCAGCCACGCATGAGACGCATCTCGGGGCGACAGGTCAGACACTGGCAGGGGCCAGGCAATTGCCAAACGGGGCTCCAAGGGGTGGATACCGGCCTCGGCCTGTGGCGCGTACGCAGCGGAATGGCAATAGAGCATTTCAACGTCGTCCGTCAGAGTCTGGAAACCATGGGCAAAGCCTTGCGGTATTAGCAAGGCGCAGCCATTGTCGGCGCTCAGCAACTGTGCGTGCCATTGCAAAAAAGTGGGTGACCCGGTGCGCAGGTCCACGGCTACATCCCACACTTCGCCCCGTATACAGCTCACCAGCTTGGCCTCGGCGTGGGGCACTTGCTGAAAGTGCAGACCGCGTACCGTGCCGCGGCGGGTGGTGCGGGTGTGGTTGACCTGGGCAATGGGCCAGCGCCAGCCCACAGACTCCAGTTCGTGCGCGCAGAAGATGCGACTCAGATCACCCCGGCTGTCCGTCAGCTGCTGGCGCTGCACCCGGTGCAAGCCGGCCAGAGGCAAGGGTGTCACGGTCAGCCGGTTCATGACAGACCCTTATAGGCGGCGATATCGGCGTCGCACAGCGCACCGGCGTCTGCCCCCGCGTGTTGTGCCGCATACCAATCCATGGTGCGGTGCACGGCCTCCCGCAGGGTCCAGCGGGGACGTATGCCCAGCAGGGTCCTGGCCTTGGCTGTCTCCAATGCCAGCCAACCGGCTTCGTGTGGCGAATCACTATCAATTTCATAGCTAACAAGGCACATTTCACGCGGGCTACGTGCCATTTCAATCACTTCCTTTACGGTGGCAGCCTCATCCGTGGGGGGGCCCAGGTTGTAAGCCCCCGCCAAGCTGGGTTGCTGCCACAACCCCTGCGCCAGGCGCAGATACCCGGCCAGCGGCTCCAGCACATGCTGCCAGGGGCGAGTGGCGTTGGGGCGGCGGATGGCCAGCGTTTGCCCAGCCTGCCAGGCGCGCACGCAGTCGGGAATGAGCCGGTCCTCGGCCCAATCACCGCCCCCAATGACGTTGCCCGCGCGGGCGCTGGCAACGGCCACGCCCTGCTGCATCAGAAATGCATCTCGGTAGCTGGCAATCACCAGTTCACTGGCGGCCTTGCTGGCGCTGTAGGGGTCGTGGCCACCCAGCGTGTCATCTTCGCGGTAGGGGTAGGGGTGCTCCAGGTTGCGGTAGACCTTGTCCGTGGTGACCATGACCGCAACACGCGTGTCTGACGACCCGCGCAAGGCGTCCAGCACATGGGCGGTGCCCATGATGTTGGTGGAGAACGTTTGCAGGGGATCGCGGTAGCTGGGCCGCACCAGCGCTTGCGCCGCAAGGTGCAACACGATTTCTGGCCGGGCCTGGCGGACCCGTGTCGCCAGGGCATGGGCATCGCGGATGTCGCACACATGGCTGGCCATGCCCTGCCCGATCTGGGCCAGTTCGAACAGATTGGGCGACGTGGGCGGTGCCAGCGCCACACCGGTGAC
>CAZDDK010000357.1:0-2646 GCA_964504185.1 uncultured Rhodoferax sp.
TGGCCCCACGGCCAATATGTACCGCCTGGGCTGCAAGAGCCCCGAGATCGAGGCCGCCTGCCGCAAGCCCAGCTGCGTCTACCCCGGCGTTTGCCAGAATCTCACCACCAACCACGACCCGCTGATCAAAATCTACCGCCGGGGCCGCGCACTCAAGGGCGTCAAGAAGATCTTGATCGGCAGCGGCCTGCGCTACGACCTGGCCATCCGCAGTCCGGAGTACGTGAAAGAGCTGGTCACCCACCACGTGGGCGGTTACCTGAAGATTGCGCCGGAGCACACCGAAAGCGGTCCGCTGACCAAGATGATGAAGCCCGGCATCGGCAACTACGACAAGTTCAAGACCCTGTTTGACAAGTTCACGCTGGAGGCCGGGAAAAAGCAGTTCCTGATACCGTATTTCATTGCCGCCCACCCGGGTACCAGTGACGAGGACATGATGAACCTGGCGATCTGGCTCAAGAAGCACGGCTTTCGCGCCGACCAGGTGCAGACCTTCTACCCCAGCCCCATGGCCAGCGCCACGGCCATGTACCACAGCGGGCGCAACCCCTTGCGCAAGATCCACCGCACGGTGGAGAGTGACGATGAGAACGTGGACGTGGTACGTGGCGAGAAGCGCCGCCGCCTGCACAAAGCGTTTTTGCGCTACCACGATCCCAACAACTGGCCGCTCCTGCGCGAGGCCCTCAAGGCCATGGGCCGTGCCGACCTGATCGGCAACGGCAAGCACCACCTGATTCCCACCTACCAGCCGGTCACGGGCGGCTGCTACGACAGCGCACGCAAGAAGAACTCCACCTTTTTGACCATTCCCACCATGGTCACGGAAAAGCCCAAACCAGCCAGTGCCGCCAAGCCGCGCCCGGGCACGGTGCTGACCCAGCACACCGGCCTGCCCCCGCGCGAGACGGGGGCCAAACGGGTGCCGGGCAAGCCGGTGCGCAAGGGGCGTTAAGCGAGCATCCCAGGATGGGGGGGCAGCTCGGTGGATCAGGCCGCAACAGCGCGCGCCTTGTGCAGTTTCCGGTAGCTGTCGATGAGGCGCTGGTGCCGATCGAGCCCCTCCAGCTTCATGCTGGTGGGCGTCAAGCCGAAGAAGCGCACGCGGCCGTCCACGGACCCCATCGCAGCGTCCATCCGCGCGTTGCCAAACAACCGGCGGAAATTGGCATCAAAATCGGCCAACTCCAGGTCGTCGTCGAGCATCACCTCCAGCACCGCGTTCAAGGCCTGGTAGAACAATCCACGCTCGACGGTGTTTTCGTTGTATTGCAGGTAAGCACCCACCAGGTCGTGGGCAGCGTCAAATTGCTGCAGGGCAAGCTGGATCAGCAGCTTCAACTCCAGCACCGTGAGCTGGCCCCACACCGTGTTTTCGTCAAATTCAATGCCGATCAGGGTGATGATGTCGGTGTAGTCATCCAGCTCGTGTTCCTCCATGCGCTCCAGCAGCCCTGCCAGGGCCGCATCATCGAGCTGGTGCAGGTTCAGAATGTCGGCGCGAAATGCCAGGGCCTTGTTGGTGTTGTCCCATACCAAGTCTTCGATCGGATAGATTTCCGAATAGCCCGGCACCAGAATGCGGCAGGCCGTCGCACCGAGCTGGTCATACACTGCCATGTACGCTTCTTTGCCCAGGCCTTCGAGAATGCCGAACAAGCTTGCGGCCTCCTGGACATTGGAGTGGGTACCCTGGCCGGAGAAATCCCACTCCACAAAATCACAGTCTGATTTGGCACTGAAAAACCGCCACGAGACCACGCCGCTGGAATCGATGAAGTGTTCGACGAAGTTGTTGGGCTCGGTGACGGCGTTGCTCTCGAAGGTAGGGCGGGGCAAATCGTTCAGGCCTTCAAAACTGCGCCCCTGCAGCAACTCGGTCAGGCTGCGTTCCAGCGCAACCTCCAGGCGGGGGTGCGCGCCGAACGACGCGAACACACCGCCGGTGCGTGGGTTCATCAAAGTGACGCACATCACGGGAAACTTGCCTCCCAGCGAGGCATCCTTCACCAGCACCGGAAAACCTTGTTTTTCCAGCTCATCCATGCCGGCCAGGATGGCGGGGTATTTCGCCAGCACATCGGGCGGCACATCGGGCAGGGCCAGTTCGCCTTCCAGAATTTCGCGTTTGACCGCCCGTTCGAAAATTTCCGACAGGCACTGCACCTGCGCTTCGGCCAGCGTGTTGCCGGCGCTCATGCCGTTGCTGAGGAACAGGTTGTCAATCAGGTTGATCGGGAAATACACCTGCACGCCGTCCGATTGGCGCACATAGGGCAAAGCACAAATGCCGCGCTGCACATTGCCCGAGTTGGTGTCCACCAGGTGCGAGCCGCGCAACTCGCCATCCGGGTTGTAAATCTTCAGGCAGTGCGCATCCAGAATGCCAACCGGCAGCGCATCTTTGCGACCGGGCTTGAACCAGCGCTCATTGGGGTAGTGCACAAAGGCGGCGTTGGCAATCTCTTCCCCCCAGAACTGGTGGTTGTAGAAGTGATTGCAGTTCAGCCGCTCGATGTATTCGCCCAAGGCCGACGCCAGCGCGCTTTCCTTGGTGGCACCCTTGCCATTGGTAAAGCACATCGAGGAGTGCGCATCGCGGATATGCAGCGACCACACGTTGGGAACCAGATTGCGCCACGA
>CAZDDK010000358.1:0-2618 GCA_964504185.1 uncultured Rhodoferax sp.
TGCGGTCGGTGATCTGCATGTAGCCATCGGCATCAATGGTGGCCACGTCACCGGTGGGGAACCAGCCATCCACCAGGGGCGAGCCGCCTTCGCCCTTGAAGTAATCGCTGATGACCCAGGGGCCTTTGACCAGCAAGTCGCCGTAGGCCTTGCCATCCCAGGGGAGTGCCTTGCCATCGTCACCGACAATTTTCATATCCACGCCAAAGACACCGCGCCCCTGTTTGAGGCGCACCTTCATCTTGTCGGAGGAATCCATCTCCAGGTGCTTGTTCTTGAGCGTACACACCGTGCCCAGAGGCGACATTTCGGTCATGCCCCAGGCATGCAGCACTTCCACGCCATACTGGTCGTTGAAGGCAGTGATCATGGCCGGCGGGCAGGCAGAGCCTCCAATGACCGTGCGTTTGAGCGTGGAAAAGCGCAGATTGCCGGCTTGCATGTGCGCCAGCATCATCTGCCACACGGTGGGCACGCCTGCGGCAAAGCTGACTTTTTCCGACTCAATCAACTCAAAGATCGACTTGCCGTCCATGGCAGGCCCCGGAAACACCAGCTTGGCCCCGGTCATGGCCGCCGAATACGGCAGGCCCCAGGCGTTGACGTGGAACATGGGCACCACCGGCAGCACACAATCCCGCGCGCTCATGCTCAGCGCATCCGGCAAGGCTCCGGCAAAGGCATGCAGCATGGTGGAACGGTGGCTGTACAGCGCCGCCTTGGGGTTGCCCGTGGTGCCGCTGGTGTAGCATATGCTGGAGGCCGAGTTTTCGTCGAACTCAGGCCAGGCGTACTCGGAGGATTGCAGGCCGATCCACTCCTCGTAACTGCGCAGGCCGGGAATGCCGGAATCCGCTGGCAGGGCACTGGCATCGCACAGCGCAATCCAGTGCTTGATGGTGGTGCAGCGGCCGTGCACGGCCTTGATGATGGGCAGGAAGCTCATGTCAAAACACAGAACCTGGTCTTCGGCATGGTTGGCAATCCATACGATCTGGTCGGGGTGCAGGCGCGGGTTGAGTGTGTGCAACACGCGCCCGGTTCCACTCACGCCGAAATACAGTTCCAGGTGGCGGTAGCCGTTCCAGGCCAGGGTGGCCACGCGGTCACTGAAGGCCAGGTTCAGGTGGTCCAGTGCATTGGCCACCTTGCGTGCGCGCTGGGCCACTTCCTTGTAGGTGTAACGGTGGATGTCGCCTTCCACCCGGCGCGAGACCACCTCGGCCTCGCCATGGTGCCTTTCGGCAAATTCGATCAGCGTCGAGATCAGCAGTTGCTGGCTTTGCATCAACCCTAGCATGGGCACTCCTTGAGGTTGCGGTTGTGGAAATTCATCATAGTGGTTTGAGCAGCACCTATTTGGTGAACTTTTGCCCGGCACTGACAATGGTCAGGCCCACATAGCGGGAACCTTGGCGGGAGCCATTGCCAAAACCCACCGCGAACCCGCCAAGGTCCAGGCGCTTCACACCCGCCAGGGCATCCACGAACTTTTTGCGGCTCAGATCCCGGCCCGCCAGGCGCAAGCCTTCGACCAACACCTTGGCATTGATGTAGCTTTCAAACCCCAGAAAGGACAGATTAGCGCTGAACCCGCTTTTGTGCATGGCGGCCCGGTATTCACGCGCCAACGGATGGGTCACGTCCCACGGAAACGGCACCACCGTGGTCACCACCACACCCACACCATCTGCACCCAGGGCACGCAACGTAGCCTGGTTGCCCATGACGGACAGGGTGTAGAACTGCATGCCTTTGCGAACCTTGTTGTAGGCCTTGATGAAACCCACGGTCGGGGCACCCGCCGTGATCATGATGATGACCTCGGGCCGGGTGTCGTGCAAGGCAGCAACGGCCTTGTCGGTATCCGAAGCGTTCTGTTCAATCGGGGCGCTGGCATAGACCGACATGCCTCGCTTCTCCAATGCCTTTTGCACGCCGGCCAGGCCATCCCTGCCAAAGCCATTGTTGCTCCACAGCACGGCAATGCGCTGCGTGCCAATGGTGCTCAGGTGCTGCACGATTTTTTCCGTTTCATCGGCGTAGCTGGCACGGACGTTGAAAACGTGGTTGATCGGAGGTACGCGCATCAGGTCCGCGCCGGTAAACGGTGCCACCAGGGGCACAGGGGGACTGGCCTTGGTCAGCAATGGCAGTACCGCTGCAACATTCGAGGTGCCTGTCATGTTCATGAGCGCAAAGACCGGCTCCTTGTCCATCATGTGGGCCACAACCTTGACCGTGTTGTCCGCCATGTAGCCGTCATCCAGGGTCAACATGCGCAGCTTGCGCCCATGAACGCCACCCGCCTCGTTCACACTGTCAAACAGCGCCTTGGTGGAGTTCACGATGTCCGGGGCCAGCTCGGCCAACGGCCCCGTCAGCGGTGCGGGCTGCCCGATCAGGATTTCGTTCTCCGTCACACCCGCCTCAAGGGCTTGGGCCGCTGGCAGCCCCCCAGCCAGGCACAAGCCCAAGACGGCCCCCACCAACTGCCTGCGTCCCGATAAACCCATGCTGTGTCTCCAATGCCAAGTTCCAAGTGCTGCAAACCCTTGCAGCAACGCCAAGTCTGCCCACAGTGCCGACGGCAGGCAAATGGTGTCGTCGCGACGACA
>CAZDDK010000359.1:0-2603 GCA_964504185.1 uncultured Rhodoferax sp.
TGACGACCATCACCGCATCGTCCGCCGTGTGGCGGAAATAGACGTAGGTGCCATCCTCGGGCAGGTAGTGGACCATCTTGCCGCGCGTTACGGCTGCGCTGGTCTTGCGCCATTGCAGCAGACGGCGCAGCCAGTCCTGCATGTGCCGCTGCGCCGCGCTCAGCCCCTCCCCGGTGAAGGCGTTGACGCGGTCACCGGGCCAGCCGCCGGGAAAGTCGGCGCGCACGCGTCCATCGTCGCGCTCGGCGGGGCTGGTCTGCAAAATTTCGGTGCCATAGAACACCTGGGGAATGCCGCGCAGCGTGGCCACGAGGACCAGCGCCGTGCGCAGGCGATCTCCGTCCTCCCCCAGGACTGAAAAGATGCGCGAGCGGTCGTGGTTGTCGGCAAACAGCATCAGTTTCATGGGGTCGGCGTAGAGGTGGTCGCTGGCCAGAATCTCATAGAGGCGTCCCAGCCCTTTGTCCCAGCCGTCCGGCTCGCCCAGAATGGCCGGCAGCGCGTCCGAGAGCGCAAAGTCCATCAGGCTGGGCAGGCCGGAGTCGTAGCCATCGCGGTTGCGGGCACCCTGTTGCCAGTAGGCGATCTGGTGCGGCTTGTCCTGCATCTCTTCGCCCACGATGTTGAAGTGGGGGTACTCGCGCAGCACGCTGGTAGTCCACTGCTGCAAAAACGCGGGGTCGGCGTAGGAAAAGGTGTCTTCCCGGATGCCACTGAGGTCAGCCTGCTCGATCCACCAGATGCTGTTTTGCACCAGGTAGCGCGCCAGCAGCGGGTGGCGCTGGTTCAGGTCGGGCATGCTGGTGTCAAACCAGCCCTGCAAAAACTGCACACGGTCCTCGGGTGCGGCATGCAGGTCCATCACCGTGCTGTGGCGGTGGTTGGTCTGGACATAGGCACCCCGCGGCTGGTGAATCCAGTGGCCGTCGGGCAGGTCCTGCATCCACCAGTGGCCGGTGCCAATGTGGTTGAGCACCACGTCCTGCAGCACGCCCACGCCGCGCTGGCGCGCCGCGGCCACAAAGTCCACATAGTCCTGGTTGCTGCCAAATCGGGGGTCTACGCGGTAGAAGTCGGTCAGCGCGTAGCCGTGGTAGGAGTGCCTGGGCTGGCGATTTTCCAGCAAGGGCGTGGGCCAAACCATGGTGAAGCCCATGGCGGCGATGTAGTCCAGGTGCTGGCGCATGCCCGCCAGGTCGCCGCCGTGGCGGGCACCCGGGTTGTTGCGGTCCACTCCATCGCCCAGACCGGCTACCTGGTCGTTGGCGGGGTCGCCATTGGAAAAACGGTCAGGCATGAGGAGGTAGATGGCGTCCGCGGCGTCAAAACCCTTGCGCGCGGCCGACCCAGTGCGGCGCGCAAGCAGGGCGTAATCCAGCGTGGCAACCCCATCCGCACCACCGTAAAACTCCAGACGCACCTTGCCCGCCTGCGCGCTGGCGTCCACCTGCAAGTCGATGAACAGGTAGTTGGGGTTGCCCGTGCGCTGCACCCCGCTCAGGCGCACCCCTGCGCGGGGCTGCAGCTGCACCTGCAACCCGGCCACACCGGGCGCATGCACCATGAGCTGCAGGTGGGAGTCTTGCATGCCCACCCACCAATGGGGTGGCTCCACGTGTTGCACCGCCAGTGCGGCGGCCTGCACGCCACAGCCCAGAAATGCCAGCACCAGCGCCCACCCGCAGCGCCAGCCCAGACCGGCATTCGTGGAGCGCGCTGCGCCGGAACGTTTAGAACAAAATACGCCACTAGCCCGCGTATTTATTGAAGTTATAGCTATTGTTTTTATAGCAATCAACCTTTCACCCCACCCGATGTGAGTCCCGACACGATCCAGCGCTGGGCGGCCAGAAACACCAGCGTAATGGGCAGGCCCGACAGCACGGCAGCGGCGGCAAAATCGCCCCACAGGTAGCGCTGCTCGTACAGGTAGTACTTGGAACCCACGGCCAGGGTCAGGTTGGGTTCTTCGCGCAGCAGCACGGAGGCGATGGGGTACTCGATGATGGTGCCAATGAAGGCCAGCACAAACACCACCATCAGAATCGGCACCGCCATGGGCAGGAGCACCTTGTAGAAAGCCTGCCACGGGGTGGCCCCGTCCACCTTGGCGCACTCTTCCATCTCGCTCGGAATGGTTTCGAAATAGCCTTTGATGGTCCAGATGTGCATGGCCACGCCACCGACGTAGGCCACGATCAAGCCGCCGTGCGTCTCGATGCCCAGCCAGGGTATGACGCCGCCCAGCCCCTCGAAAATGGCATAAATAGCCACCAGGGCCACCGCCACCGGGAACATCTGCAACAGCAGCATGCTATTCAAAATGGCGGACTTGAACCGGAACTTCAGCCGGGCAAAGGCGTAGGCTGCGGTGGTGGAGACTCCCACGATCAACACGGACGACAGGGTAGCGATCTTGATCGAGTTCCACAGCCACAGCAGCACCGGAAACGGTGGCTGCACCACCACGCCATCGGCCTGGGTGTGCGGGAAGCCCAGCGCCAGCTTCCAGTGCTCCAGGCTGATCTGGGTCGGAATCAGCGAGCCGGTGGCAAAGTTGCCCGGCCGCAGCGAGATGGACACCACCGCCAAGAGCGGGAACA
>CAZDDK010000360.1:0-2581 GCA_964504185.1 uncultured Rhodoferax sp.
CCGGGTCCTGGAACTTGTTTTGCGCCTTGCCGAAGATCAGGCCCAGCGTGCCCTTCTCATGGCCCAGCTTTTCCAGCAGGTGACGATAGTGGTCAAACAGCTCGTCGCCATCCCGGGCCAACAGTGTGGGCCAGGCGTAGGCGTCGGGCACGATGCTGGCTTGGTTGTAGGGCGGCGCACTGCGCTCGTCGGCCATCTTGAGGAACAGCAGGTAGGTGAGCTGCTCCACATAGTCGCCATAGCTCATGCCGTCGTCGCGCAGCACGTTGCAGTAGTTCCAGAGCTTCTGGACGAGGGAGTTGGTGGTGGTGTTCATGGATTTTTGCTGAGTAGTTCAGGCCGGTGTTCGCTGAGCCACTTCTGTGTATGGATCAAAAGGGACTGGGCGTGGCCAATGCAATTGCGCACTGCTGCTGGCTCAATCAAATCACCCGAGTAGTCGTTGAGATTACGCTTCTTGCGCAGTGAGTCGAGAACAATCCAAACCTCCTTACCGAGCCCCATGGTCAGACCCAAGGTTTGAATCATGGTTTGATGGTGACCCGGAGTTGTCGTCGACGGCCGATAGCCGTTGGCCACCAGCCCCAACATCGCGCATTGCATGATGGATTTATAGGCCGCGTCAAACCGCGTTTCATCACTCAGACCTGCAACTGCGCTGTCTGCCAAATTTCGGTTGGCGGCGACAAGCAAACGCTGCACCTCATCTGCGGTGGCGGTGTGGCGCTGCAGTTGATTGATCTTGACAAGGTTTTCCAGACTCATGGTTCCCCCATCACCCACAACTTGCTACCGCGCCACACTTGCGCCACGAAGCTATCCGCCTGCAGGACCTTGTTGTCGAATTCCGCGCGCGACAACACCGTTGGATTGATCTCGCGGCGCAATGTGGTTTGGGTGTCGGCCAAAGCCAGTACGACCTCAGAAAACTCCAAATCGCCTACCAACATGACATCCACATCGCTGTGTGCATGCTCGTCTCCACGCGCCATCGAACCATATACGAAGGCCATTTCGATCTTGCCCGCCAGCGGCAAAAGCGCTTCGCGTATCACGTCTACCAGCCCTGCCGTCTTTCGTAACAAGCCCGCCAGCTCATCAAAGATGGGACATTGGGGGTTGGCCCGGTAGTACACCTGACGGCCTGTTTCCTGGCGCAATAGCAAACCCATTTCGGCCAAGTTGCGCAGCTCGCGATGCAACGACCCCGGAGACACACCTGTCAATCGGGCCAGCTCACGTACGTGCAGTGCGGCTTCTGGCCGCAGAAATAGCGTGCTGAGTACCGCTGAGCGGGATTGCCCGAGTAAAAAGTGCGCCAAGCTCATATTGAAGCAATTTTAGCTTCAATTGAAGCAAAATTGAGAACATTACTCTTATCCATAGATGGGCCCTTTCACCGGTTTGGGCGCTGACGGATCAATCAGTGCTTCCAACCGCTCCAGTGCCATTCCTCGCTCCCGTGCCCTGCCCACACGCAAGGCATCAAACAGGGCCAGCATTTCGTAAAGCTTGGCATCTTGCGTTGCGGCGTAGGGCACGCTGGGGTGCAAGGGCTCCAGACCTGGTCCGCGTACCGTGCCATTGGGGTGGGGCCACACCCAATCGTCCGAACCCGGAGCAAACACCCCCGCAAAGGCGGGGGCGCTGTGACTGGTCGGCACCCCCACTGAGACCGGCAGCCTTTCCGCCGGGAATGCATATTTGGCACCATGCACAGCAAACTCCGCCAAATTCCGACTGTTTACCCGCGCGGGGTTGTCCGCATGGGTTGCCATCGCAGCCTTGGCACGCCTGGGTCTGGCCTGCACGCGATACACCGCCACGGCCTCTTGTACTCCAGGTGCAGCCTCCGGCGGTGGGGCCAGCAGGGCCGTATCAACCAACAACCCCGCTTGCAGCCCGCGCTTGATGCAGGCATGTGCCTCCGACACGCTGATGCCCAGCTCCTGCGCCAGCCGCGCATACGTCCAGCGCTGCTCACCCCAAGCCACGAGCTTGAGGGCAACCAGGAAGTCTTGGGGTTTGAGCTGCATTTACATTCAATATTCGTGAATCGCGAATATTGAATGTAAATGAATTGCCAGACAAAGGCAAGTCATGAATGAAATTGGCCTCTAGCGCCCGCCGGATGTGCGCAAGCAGCTATCAAAACAGAAGCAAATCGGGCTGCTGCCCCGCCTCCGCCGTCTGAATCTTTTTCAGCGTCCGGCCGTTGGCGTCTTTCCAACTCGTGCGCCCGTTTGTGCTGCCCCCCAACACAATGTCAGACGCGGCCGATGGTGCAGAAAACACGTAGTCCTGCGTGAAGCGCAGTACACCCCCCTCCTCCACCAGCACGCCGTTCTGGAGCAGGTCTGCCCGTAACTCACTGGCACCAGCCATTTGGGTAAAGCTGGTTGTGACAGCAACTACCGCCTGCGAACCCGCCCGCACCACAAAGCCCTGGGTGGCTTCGTAGCCCGTGGCCTGCACGCCCTTGCCTTTGCAGGTGAGCACCGTGCCGGCCTTGGCGGCGGGGGCTTTGGGCGATGAGGCGCGACTCCAGAAACTGCACATGCGCCTTGTTGAGCTGCCCGGC
>CAZDDK010000361.1:0-2575 GCA_964504185.1 uncultured Rhodoferax sp.
TGACGACCATCACCGCATCGTCCGCCGTGTGGCGGAAATAGACGTAGGTGCCATCTTGCGGCACGTAATGCAGGGTTTTGCCCTGGGTGACGGCGGCGCTGGTCTTGCGCCACTGAAATAGGCGACGCAGCCAGTCTTGCATGGCGCGCTGGGCAGGCGTTAGTCCGGCACCGGTAAAGGCATTGACCCGGTCACCCGCCCAACCGCCGGGGAAGTCGGCGCGCAGCCGTCCGTCATCGCGCAGCAGCGGGCTGGTTTGCAGAATTTCGGTGCCATAGAACACCTGGGGAATACCGCGCAGGGTGGCCACCAGGATCATGGCGCTTTGCAACCGCTGCACGTCTTCGCCCAGCACCGTGAAGATGCGCGAGCGGTCGTGGTTGTCGGCAAACACCATCAGGTTCATGGGGTCTGCGTAGAGGTAGTCGCTGGCCACGGTGTCGTACAGGCGCGCCAGGCCCTTGTCCCAGCCTTCGGGCTCAGTCAGGATGGCGGCCAGGTTGTCCGAAAACGCAAAGTCCATCAGACTGGGCAGGCCCGAGTCGTAGCCATCGCGGTTGCGCGCTCCTTTTTGCCAGTAGGCGATCTGGTGGGGCTTGTCCTGCATCTCTTCACCGACGATGTTGAAGCGGGGGTATTCGCGCAGGATGGCGCGCGTCCACTGCGCCAGGAATTGCGGGTCGGCATAGGCAAAGGTGTCTTCGCGGATGCCGCTGAGGTCAGCCTCTTCGATCCACCAGACCGAGTTCTGGATCAGGTAGCGCGCCAGCAGCGGATGGTCCTGGTTCAGGTCAGGCATGCTGGTGTCAAACCAGCCGTTCAGAAAACGCTCCCGGTCCTCGGGGGCACCGTAGGGGTCCATCACCGTGGTGTGGCGGTTGTTGGTCTCCACGTACGGCCCACCGGCATGGTGAATCCAGCCATCGTCGGGCAAGTCCTGCATCCACCAGTGCCCCGTGCCAATGTGGTTGACCACAATGTCTTGCAGCACGCCCACGCCGTGGCGGCGCGCGGCGGCCACAAAGTCCAAGTACTCCTGGTGGCTGCCAAAGCGCGGGTCGATGCGGTAGTAGTCGGTCAGCGCATAGCCGTGGTAGGAATGCTGGGGCTGGCGGTTTTCCAGCAAGGGCGTGGGCCAGACCATGGTGAAGCCCATGCTGGCGATGTAGTCCAGGTGCTGGCGCATGCCCGCCAGGTCGCCGCCGTGGCGCGCGCCGGGCACGCCGCGGTCGGTCACGTCGCCCAGGCCCGCCACCGTGTCGTTGGCGGGGTTGCCGTTGGCAAAGCGGTCGGGAATGAGCAGGTAGATGGCGTCGCGGGCGTCAAAACCCTGGCGCTGGGCCGATCCGTCCCGGCGCGGGCGCAGCGGGTAGTCCAGACTCCCGGCGGCCTGCCCGGCCCGTAGAAAGTCCAGGCGCAGCGAACCTGGCTGGGCGCTCGGCTCCAGTTCCAGGTCCAGAAACACATAGTTGGCATTGCGCGTGCGCTGCACCCCCACCAGGCGCACACCCTCGTAGGGTTGCAGGCGCACGTCCAGCGCGCCCACGCCCGGTGCATGCACCAGCACCTGCAAGCGCGTGTCCACCATGCCCACCCACCAATGCGGAGGCTCCATATGCTGCACCGCCAACGTCGCGGCCAGCAACCCACTGCCTTGCACCATCACCACCCCCAGTGCCCATAGGCACAGTGTTCGAAAAATATGCATCAAAGTAGCCTTCAGCCCGCGTGGAATAAGCACAAACAGCTATCAAAAGAATAGTGACTCAGCCTTTCACCCCACCCGATGTCAGCCCGGACACGATCCAACGCTGTGCCAGCAAGAACACCAGCGTGATGGGCAGGCCCGACAGCACGGCAGCAGCGGCAAAATCGCCCCACAGGTAGCGCTGTTCGTACAGGTAGTACTTGGAGCCCACGGCCAGGGTCAGGTTGGGTTCTTCGCGCAGCAGCACGGAGGCAATGGGGTACTCGATGATGGTGCCGATGAAGGCCAGCACAAACACCACCATCAAAATCGGTACCGCCATGGGCAGGAGCACCTTGTAAAAGGTCTGCCACGGGGTGGCCCCGTCCACCTTGGCGCACTCTTCCATCTCGCTCGGAATGGTTTCGAAATAGCCTTTGATGGTCCAGATGTGCATGGCCACGCCACCGACGTAGGCCACGATCAAGCCGCCGTGCGTCTCGATGCCCAGCCAGGGTATGACGCCGCCCAGCCCCTCGAAAATGGCATAAATGGCCACCAGGGCTACCGCCACCGGGAACATCTGCAACAGCAGCATGCTGTTCAAAATGGCGGACTTAAACCGGAACTTCAGCCGGGCAAAGGCATAGGCTGCGGTGGTGGAGACTCCCACGATCAACAAGGATGACAGGGTGGCGATCTTGATCGAATTCCACAGCCACAGCATCACCGGAAACGGTGGTTGCACCACCACGCCATCGGGCTGGGTGTGGGGAATGCCCAGCGCCAGCTTCCAGTGCTCCAGGCTGATCTCGGTCGGAATCAGCGAGCCAGTGGCAAAGTTGCCCGGCCGCAGCGAGATGGACACCACCGCCAAGAGCGGGAACA
>CAZDDK010000362.1:0-2566 GCA_964504185.1 uncultured Rhodoferax sp.
GCCGACGCATTGACGGGAGCGGCCAACCAGGTCAGCGCGACGGCCCAGTCGCTCAGCCAGGCGGCCAGCGAACAAGCGGCCAGCGTGGAGGAGACGACCTCACAAATTGACGTGATGTCGGCCTCCATCACCCAAAACAGCGACAACGCCAAGGTCACGGACGGAATGGCCACCAAGGCCAGCAAGGAAGCCTCGGAAGGGGGCAGTGCGGTCAGCCAGACGGTGACGGCCATGAAGCAGATAGCCGCCAAGATCGGGATCGTGGACGACATTGCGTACCAGACCAACCTGCTGGCACTGAACGCGGCCATCGAAGCGGCGCGTGCGGGAGAGCACGGAAAGGGCTTCGCGGTGGTGGCCGCCGAAGTGCGCAAGCTGGCCGAACGCAGCCAGGAGGCGGCCAAGGAAATCGGGGAACTGGCGGGCAACAGCGTGTCCACGGCGGAGCGGGCGGGCCAGCTGCTCGGAGAAATCGTGCCCAGCATTCAAAAGACCAGCGAACTGGTGCAAGAGATAGCAGCGGCCAGCACGGAGCAAAGCGAATCGGTGGTGCAGATAGGTGGAGCGATGGGGCAACTGAGCAAGGCCACGCAGCAAAACGCCAGTGCCTCGGAGGAGCTGGCGGCCACCAGCGAGGAGTTGTCGGGGCAGGCCGAGCAGTTGCAGCAGTCGGTGGCGTTTTTCTCTGTGGACACCACACCAAAGCAGTTGGCAGTGGCGGATCGGCGCAAAGGTTCTGAGCGATCTCCCGCGCTGCGTTTGGGAACCGGACTGACGCCCGCGCCGGTGCGCTCGGGGTCGGGCAATTTCAAACCGTACTGACGCGAGCAAAAAGGGGCGCAGCCATGAAATACAAAGTCTCACCGACCCAGCAGGAACGGGTCATGCGGGGGGATGACTTCATCATCTCGAAGACCGACCTGAAGGGCCGCATCAGCTATTGCAATCGCGTTTTCATCGAGTTTTCTGGCTACACCGAAAGCGAACTCTTGGGGGCACCCCACAACCTGATTCGCCACCCCGACATGCCGCGTGGCGTTTTCAAACTGTTGTGGGATACGGTATCCAAGGGGGACGAGATCTTTGCGTACGTGAAGAACATGTCCAAGGATGGTGGCTACTACTGGGTCAATGCCAATGTGACGCCCAACCGGGATCTGCAGGGCACGATTGAAGGGTATTTTTCTGTGCGGCGCATGCCCTCGCGGGGTGCCATCGGTGCCGTTGCGGACCTGTACCGTGCCATGCTCGACGAAGAGCAGCGTGCGGGTCCGCGGGATGCCTGTGATGCGTCGCTGGCCTTGGTGAACACCATTTTGAGTCAAAAAGGGGTTAGTTATGAGCAATTCGTCCTTTCCCTCTGAGGCGCTGAAATATGGCGGTGCGCTGGGCGTGTTGCTGTTGTTGGGAGCCGGGACGCAGTGGTGGCAGTATGGCTTTTCACCCGTGACGCTGGTATGGTTGCTGCCCGCCTTGGCGGTGTTGGTGCTGTGGATGCGTGCTCTGGGACAGGCCGAACGCTATATCACGGCCGTGCAGGACATGGCGCGCGACGTATCCCATGGCAGCTTTGAGCGGCGCATCAACCACATACCGTCCAGCGGGCGCTACCACGGTCTGTGCTGGGACATGAATGACATGCTGGACCAGCTCGAAGCGTGCTTTCGTGAGCAGGCCACCGCCCTGCAGTACGCCAGCCAGGGCAAGTATTTCCGCATGGCCCAGCAAGTCGGGTTGCGTGGCATGTTCAGCCAGTCGCTGGAGCGAACCAACCAATCCCTGATGAGCCTGGAAGAAAAATCTTTGCAAGAGGCGCGGGCGGCGGCGGAAAAAGAGGAGCAACAGGCGCGCGAGTTGCGTGTGGCCGGTGAAAACCTGCGCATCCGGATGGCGCTGGACAGCCTGCCGGAGTGCGTGACCGTGTCCGACGCCAACGCCAACTTTGTGCATGGCACACCGGCCGCCCTGGCTTTGTTGCATTTGCTGGGTGGAGCGGGGTTCCGGATCGAGTCGCTGTATGGCCATCGCATCAGCGGTTTGTTTGCCGATACCGAAACGGCGCGCCAGTTTGACAATGCGGTCACTTCGGGCGATGCAGTGGATCTGGTGATTCGGGAGCGCAACATCCGGTTATTGGCCAAGCCGATTCTGGACGCGCAGGGTGTGTCCATCGGGCGGGTGACGCATTGGGTGGATCGCACCGAAGAGTTGGCATCCGAACGTGAATTGGAATCCGTCGTGGCGTCAGCGGGGCGTGGTGACTTCAGTGCGCGCCTGAATGTGGGGAACAAGCATGGCTTTTTTGCCTTGGTGGGCGAGGGCATGAACCGGCTTTTGCAGACCAGCGAACAGGGCCTGTCCGATGTGTCGCTGGTTTTGGAGGCCTTTGCGCGCGGTGACTTGACGCAGCGTATTGAACGCGATTACCAGGGGCTTTTTGGCCGCGTCAAGGAAAGCGCCAATTCCACGGCCGAAAACCTGGCCCGCGTTCTGGGCGAAGTGCGTGCAGCAGCCGACGCATTGACGGGAGCGGCCAACCAGGTCAGCGCGACGGCCCAGTCGCTCA
>CAZDDK010000363.1:0-2555 GCA_964504185.1 uncultured Rhodoferax sp.
CGCGGCTACACGGCCATGGAGTACAAAAGCACGGTGCGCAAGCTGCGCGCCATCCGCCCCGACATGGCCATGAGCTCGGACTTCATCGTCGGTTTTCCCGGCGAGAACGAGGACGACCACACACGGCTGATGAAGCTGATGGACGACATCGGCTTTGACAACTCATTCAGTTTCATTTACAGCCCCCGCCCGGGCACTCCGGCCGCCAACCTGGCGGACGACACGCCCCATGCAGTGAAATTGCACCGCTTGCAGGAGGTGCAGGCCCATATCAATGCGAACATCACCCGCATCAGCGAGAGCCGTCTGGGCACCCTCCAGCGGATACTGGTGGAGGGCAGCAGCAAGCGCGATGCGGGCGAACTCATGGGCCGTACCGAATGCAACCGGGTGGTCAACTTTGCCGGCCCACCCGCTTTGGTGGGACACCTGGTGGACGTGCGCATCACCGAAACGCGCAGCTACACGCTCCGCGGCGAAGTGGCAGGCTAAAACCCTGATGGCATACCAACATTGTGGTCAACTATTGACATAACTGGTAGTGCGGCACGGCCAAATCCTGTATCGTTCATTGTTTTTCCTTGTTTCCCCGAACCTGAACCTATAGGAGATGACTGTGAAGTTATTCGATTGGAAGATGTTAGTTGCCAGCTCGCTGCTGGTCGCCATTCCGATGGCGGCAAGTGCGGCTGACCAACCGGCAAAGAAAGTGGAGCCCTTGACGGCTACCCAACAAGCAGGCGGCACCTCGCCCCTGGGCGATGTGGTCATGCACCAGACCATCAACCCCAAATCCCCGGCCATGCCGGAAGCGGATTTCCAACGCGGCACCAAGATTTATTTTGAGCGCTGCGCCGGCTGCCACGGCGTGTTGCGCAAGGGCGCGACCGGCAAGGCGCTGACACCCGACATCACCCTGGCCAAAGGCTCTGATTACCTGCACACCTTCATCTACTACGGCTCCGCCCAGGGCATGCCCAACTGGGGCACTTCCGGCACGCTGAGCAAGGAAGAAGTGGACATCATGGTGAAGTACATCCAGCACGAGCCACCACAGCCCCCCGAAATGGGCCTGAAGGAAGTTCAGGCAACTTGGAAGCTGCTGATCGAACCCGAAAAGCGCCCCAAGAAGCAGATGAACAACCTGGACATCAGCAACCTCTTCTCGGTCACACTGCGCGACGCCGGCAAGATTGCCCTGATCGACGGTGCCAGCAAGAAGATCGTGCAGATTCTGGACACTGGCTACGCCGTGCACATTTCGCGCATGTCGGTCTCTGGTCGCTACCTCTACGTGATTGGCCGCGACGCCAAGATCGTGCTGATCGACCTGTGGATGGCCACCCCCACTCCCGTGGCCGAAATCAAGATCGGTCTGGAAGCGCGCTCGGTGGAGACCTCCAAGTTCAAGGGCTATGAAGACAAGTACGCCATCGCCGGTGCCTACTGGCCACCCCAGTACGTCATCATGGACGGCGACACGCTCAAGCCTTTGCGCGTGGTCGGCACCCGCGGCATGACATCTGACACCCAGGACTACCACCCCGAGCCACGCGTGGCGGCCATCGTGTCGTCGCACTACCGTCCTGAATTCCTGGTCAACGCCAAGGAAACCGGCACCGTGCACATGGTGGACTACTCGGATCTGGAAAACCTGAAGGTCACCATGATCAACACCCCGCGCTTCTTGCACGACGGTGGTTTTGAGTCTACGGGCCGCTACTTCATGGACGCCGCCAACGCGTCCGACAAGATCGCCGTCATTGACACCAAGGAAGACAAACTGGCCGCCGTGGTCAGCGTGGGCAAGACTCCCCACCCCGGCCGTGGTGCCAACTTCAAGCACCCCAAGTTTGGTCCCGTCTGGGCCACCAGCCACCTGGGTGACGAAACCATCTCCCTGATTGGTACCGATCCGGTGAAGAACAAGGCCCATGCCTGGAAAGTGGTGGAAACCATCAAGGGCGCTGGCGGCGGTTCGCTGTTCATCAAGAGCCACCCCAAGTCCAAGAACCTGTGGGTTGACGCTCCGCTGAACCCGGACGAGAAGATCAGCCAGTCCATCGCCGTGTTTGACATCAACAACTTTGGCAATGGCTTCAAGATTTTGCCGATCGCCGAGTGGGCGGGCCTGGGCAAGGGTGCCAAGCGCGTCGTTCAGCCTGAGTACAACAAGGCCGGTGACGAAGTCTGGTTCTCCGTCTGGAGCGCTGCCAATGAAGAGTCCGCCATTGTGGTGGTGGACGACAAGACACTCAAGCTCAAGGCCGTGATCAAGGACAAGGTCCTGGTGACACCGACCGGCAAGTTCAACGTGTACAACACCCAGCACGACGTGTACTAAACCCCACGCGCGTTAAGCAAAAAGGGCAAGACGGGAATTTCCGTCTTGCCCTTTTTTTGTGCCTGAAAAATCAGGCTGCATGGGTTATGCTATTAATTTAGGAGCTGAAGAAGAAGAAAATACGCGGGCTATAGGCACATTTCATTTAGAACGGCATTTTGGGCATGCCCTTCATGCCCCCGAGGCGCTTCATGAGCTTCATCATGCCGCC
>CAZDDK010000364.1:0-2551 GCA_964504185.1 uncultured Rhodoferax sp.
ATTTGATAGCTTCCTGCGCACATTTCACGCGGGCTGTAGCCCGATTTGGCTCACAGCAACACTGCCGGCAGCAGCTAACGACTGATCGCTATCAAAAACATAGCTGATGACACTTGCCAAACAAGCGCTATCAGCCATTTTCTTCCCAATTTTCAGCGCGATGCAAAGCGCTGCGCCGCCTGCACAATAGCGGCCAATTTGCCCTCGGCCACCTGGACCGAGCAGATCGGGTTGTCGGCGAAAGTGGCAAAACCGCAATCAGGGTGCAGCAGCAGGCGGTCGGCCCCAAAAAGATCTGCGGCACGCGCGATGCGCGCCGCGATTTCGTCCACCGGCTCGATGGCCTGCTGCTTTTGGTTGACCACGCCCACACCAATGCGCGCATCAGCGGGCAACTGCTGCAGCAGCGCCATGTCTCCGGCGCGCGGTGTGCAGGCCTCCAGCAGATAGGCACCCACTTTCATGCCCGCCAGCGTCGGCACCAGCGGTGCATAGCTGCCCGACAGCGCCACCGATTCATCAGGCGTCCAGTTGCCACGGCATACATGCAGCGCGATGCGCTCGCGTGGAAAGCCCTCGACCACCGCATTGACCAGCTCGCGGGCAAAGCCCAGCTCGTGCTCGGGGCCTTCCGTCTCGGACAGCGCGCCACACATGAAGCTGCGCTTGCTTTTCTGGCCGCTGAAGACGACGTCGGACAGCACCGGCTCGTCCAGCTGCACCAACGAGACGCCAGCGTGCATCAAGTCCGCCAGCTCCTCGCGCAGCACGCGCACGATGTCGGCGGCGATCTGCTCGCGGCTGGCATAGACGTTGTCGGCGATGCAGTCCATCCACATCGTGCGCGTCAGCAGGTAGGGGCCGGGCAGCGCGACCTTGATGGGTGCCGACGTGATGGAACGCAGAAAGTCGAACTCGTGCAGCGCCAGCGGGCGGCTGCGCCGGATGCGGCCAAAAACGCCAGGATGGCGTACGTCTGCAGCAGGCACGTCGAGCGCGCGCAGCTCGGCCTCGAACGCTGCCGGGTCTTCCACCAGCGGCAGCAGGTCGATCAGCGGCACCAGTTGGCAGTTGTCCAGGCGCGTGGCTACAAAACTGGCGTAGCTGTCTCGGCGCTGCTCGCCGTCGGTGTACATGGTGGCGCCGGCACGCTGCTGGGCGGCAGCGATCAAACGTACCGCGTCGTCGGCCGTTTCGTGAAAGCTCGCCTCGTCCAGACGGCCCTGCACATGGGCGTGCATGGCCTGTACCAACCAGCGTGGACGCGGCCAGCTGCCCATGCTGGTGACCGCCAGCGGCGCAATGGGTACCGGCGTGACGGGTGCTCCGGTGCGCTGCGGCAAATCGCCGGCCTCGGCCGCGGCCCGCACGGAGGGTGCCTTGGGTTGCGCCGCCACGCTGGCGGCACGCTCGGACAACGCACCCTTGCACACCAAAAAGCTGCGCTGCTTGGCGTGCTTGGTCCAGGAGACAAGCTCGTTCTTCGTCATCCGGCACCAGGCCGGCAAGTCCTCGTCCACCGAGATTTCCGTCGAGCGGATTTCCAGCAGTCCGCCGCGCGGCAGTGGGTCGATGTGCTTGCGAATCAACAACAGCAGACCATTGCCGCAATCGAGGTCGCCGCCGTCAAAAGAAACGTCGGGGGTCAGGGTGTGCTGGGCGGCGGCTTGCATGTCGGGTGGTTCCGGTGTCGGGGTGCAAAAGGTGCACACCGTCTCAATAGCAGATGCTGGGGCAGGCTTCGCCCATGAATTCGACCAGCTTGGCACCGCCCACCACCACCGCGCCGTCGATCAGTTGGGTTTCATCGAGTTTGCGCTTTTTGAAACAGGGCGAGCAGACGTAGATCTTCCCACCGGCCTTGACGAAGTTGGCCATCAAATCCTTGAGCGGCGCAAAGCCCTCTTCGTGGATGTCATCGGCATACCCCGGCTGGGCCAGGCGCACGGCCTCGATGGACAGAAACACCAGCGCCTCTTTGTCGGACGCAACGGCGGCATTGGCAACGACGAAGGCCACCGTGGCCTTGTCGGTATCGTTCTTGGCATGGGTCAGGCTGACGAGGAATTTTCCGGACATGGGGTTCTCCTTGGTGTGTGGACATCTATCAACAAAAAAGCCCGAACTCTCAGCTGGGAGTCCGGGCCCGAATCCAATACAGGGGTGGCTGCGCCTGCAACAGCTCGTGGCGGGTCATGCGGCAATACGCGGGGATGTCCTCGGGCGCACCCGCGTCGGTTGCGACGAGCTTGAGCACACGCCCCGGCATGGCCAGAAGGCGCAGACGCAATTCCAGCACGAGTTCGCCGCAGCCCATGTCACCGGCATCCCAGGTTTCGTGTTCAGTCAAAGACATACAAAACATCTCCTCGGCGCGACAAAGCGCCGAAGCACAGAAAAAAGTTTTCAAGAGAATGCGCGCACTTGGTTGCCGCTTGCCACGGTGCAAGCCCATCAGCCCACACGGGGCATGACAGCCAATGTGCACGCCTGTTCACGGATAAGAGTTCCAACCACATGAGGCCAAGTATCGCACCTTGGAAGCGCCCGC
>CAZDDK010000365.1:0-2549 GCA_964504185.1 uncultured Rhodoferax sp.
GCTTTTTGCTGCACACGCCCGCCGGGCCACCATGCGGGGCCAGACTTCATGGGCGGCTACTGCCTGCTCAACAACGCCGCCGTGGCCGCCCAGTGGCTGCGCGACCAGGGCGCGGCCCGCGTGGCCGTGCTTGACGTGGACTACCACCACGGCAACGGCACGCAAAGCATCTTCTATGACCGCGCCGACGTGCTGTTCGCCAGCATCCATGGCGACCCGCGCACCGAGTACCCGTTCTACCTGGGCCATACGGACGAAGCCGGCGTGGGGAAAGGGCTGGGTTGCAACCTGAATCTGCCATTGCCGCGTGGCAGCGACTTTGCGCGCTGGAGTGCGGCGCTGGAAACGGCGCTGGTCGCCATCGGGCGCTTTGGTGCCGATGCGCTGGTGGTGTCGCTGGGGCTGGATACCTTTTTGGGGGACCCGATTTCCGGATTCACGCTGGCCAGCGACGACTACCTGCGCGTGGGCGATCGCCTGCGCCGTGCGGGGCAGCCCACGGTTTTCGTGTTTGAGGGTGGCTACGCGGTGGCCGAGGTGGGGGTGAATGCCGTCAATGTGCTGCAGGGGTTTGCAGCGGCTTGACGCCTGCACCGGCCAGCGGCTACGCTGGGCGTTTCAAACGGAGGGGTAATTGATGCAACACACCGTGATCAACCGGCGCGCCGCCGCCTGGGCCTTGATGCTGGGTTTAGCCGTCGCCGCTGCGCCGGTGCAGGCCGAAACCCCGGCCCAGCAACGTGCCGAGATTCAAAAGATGCGCAGCACCACGCTGGAGCGCCTGTACAAGGTGCACCCGGCTGCCCGAGCCGATGTGCAAAAGGCCGCTGGCTACGCGGTGTTCAGCAACGTGGGCATCAACCTGATTCTGTTGTCCGCCGCCGGAGGCTCGGGCGTGGCGCACGACAACCGCAGTGGCAAGGACGTGTACATGAAGATGGTGTCGGGCGGCTTTGGCATCGGCCTGGGGGTGAAAGACTTTCGCGGCGTGTTCGTCTTTTCCACCACCGAGAAACTCCATCAGTTCACCGACAGCGGCTGGGAAGCCAGTGCACAGGCCGACGCTGCGGCCAAGGCCGGTGACAAGGGCGGCGCGGCGGCTGGAGCCGTCACGGTGGCACCGGGCGTCAAGCTCTACCAGCTCACGGAAAACGGCCTGGCCCTGCAGGCCACCATCCAGGGCACCAAGTATTTCAAAGATGACGACTTGAACGCCAAGTGAAGGCGCTGCGGGTCAGTCCAGCAGGGCCTGCGCCACTTCGGCAAACCCCGCGCCACGTGCACCCTGCGCCACGTAGGTGGGCAGGTGGGTCAGGCGGGCGGCGCAGTCGCGGATGTTGGCTACGCCCACGCTGTGGGGTAGCTGCTCGAACAGCGCCTGGTCGTTGCCCGAGTCGCCTACAAACACCCAGCGGTCCCGCTCCTGGGACAGCTCGCGCCCCCACAGCGTGCGCACAATCCACTGGGCTCCCTGCCACTTGTTGAAGTCACCAAAGCAGCCGTGGATGTGGATGCTGCTGGTGGTGGTGTGCATCCCGGCCTGCTCCAGGAGGGTCAGCACGCGCTGCACGTCCTCGGGGGGCTGTTGGTTGAATTCCGCGTAGTCAAATGCCAGGTCGGTTTCGCGCCCGCACGCATCCGGTGCCAGCCGCGTGCTGGGTACGGTGGCCAGCACCCGTTGGGCCACGGCGTGCATGGCGGCGTGGTTGTTGGCGCGGGTGGCAGCGTCTTGTTGATATAACTTTGATAGCAACCTATCCTTATTCAACGCGGGCTGGAGGCTATTTTTGTCACCAAACGCGGCGGGCACCAGGGCCACTGCCCCGTTTTCTGCCACCAGGGCGTCCAGCGGCCAGCGCGCGGCAAAGGGCTGGGCCCAGCCCACCGGACGGCCAGTGATGGCGACCACCGCCAGGCCTGCATCCTGCAACCGCGCCAGCGCCTGCAGCGCATCCGGGGTGATGCTGCCGTGCGTGGTCAGGGTGTCGTCGATGTCGGTGAATACACCCCTGATGCCTTGTCGGGCCTCTGGGCTCCATTCGCATAAGGGGCGCATGGGTCAGGCGTTTTGCAGGGCCAGGCCCGCATGCTCGCGCAGCGGGTGGAAGTGAATCTTGGGAAAGCGCTCCTGCGCCAGGCGCACGTCGTAGGGGCTGGTGCACAGGTAGGCCAGGGTATCGGCTGCGTCGCGTGCCATGCGCTGCGGATAGGCGTGGATGAACTCCTGCAGTTCCTTCGGCGTGTCGGCGGTGATCCAGCGCGCGCCGGTGTACTGGCAGCCTTCCAGGCGGATGTCGGCGTCGTACTCGGCCTTCAGGCGGTGCTGCACCACTTCAAACTGCAACTGGCCCACAGCGCCCAGTAGCATCGAACCGCCCACCTCGGGTCGGAAGACCTGAATGGCACCTTCTTCGCCCAATTGCAGCAAACCGGCTTGCAATTGCTTGCTTTTCATCGGATTTTTCAATTCGACCGTTTGGAACAGCTCGGGCGCAAAGAATGGCAGGCCGGTGTATTGCAGGTTGATGCCATCGGTGATGGTGTCGCCC
>CAZDDK010000366.1:0-2533 GCA_964504185.1 uncultured Rhodoferax sp.
CTGCCAAACTTGTTGGACAGCGCCATCAGCAGCGTGCCCCGGATACGGGCCTGGATGTTCTCTTCGGTGGTGTCCTCGGCGCGGCCCGCAAACTCAGCGGCCAGCGACGCCTTGAACGCCTCGAACTCGGGCACGATGGAGATCTCGTCATAGCGCACGCCCAGGCGCTGCGCCATGTCGCGCGCGTCCAGCCAGCTGATGTCCGCCGTATAGGGCGAAGGCATCATCACCGCGCGCACGTTGTTGGCCCCCAGCGCGTCCACGGCAACGGCCAGCACCAAGGCAGAGTCAATGCCACCGGACAAGCCCAGGATGGCCCCCGGAAATCTGTTCTTGCCCACATAGTCGTGCACGCCCAGCACCAGGGCGTCCCACAGGTCTTGTTCGGGGCTGCGTTCGGGCTCCACAGTTGCTACGATATTCATAGCTGGTTGCGCATGCTCCACGCGGGCTAGGAACCGATTTTCTTTAAAACTCGGGGCACGCCCCGCAACCGCACCGTTGGCATTCAAGGCAAAGGAATGGCCTTCAAACACCACCTCGTCCTGGCCACCCACCAAATGGGCGTACACCAGGGGCAACCCGGTTTCCTGCACCCGGCGCTGCATCATGGCCTCGCGCTCGTAGCCCTTGCCCACGTGAAAGGGCGAGGCGTTGATCACCGCCAGCAGTTGCGCGCCAGCCGCCTGGGTTTCCCGTGCAGGCTGCTCGAACCAGGCGTCTTCGCAGATGAGCAAACCCACCCGCACCCGCGCACCCGCTTCGCCCGCCTCGAACACGCACACGTCGTGACCGGGGGCGAAATAGCGGCGTTCGTCAAACACCTGGTAATTGGGCAGTTCCCGCTTGCGGTAAGTGGCCACCACCTGGCCTTCGCGCAACACGCTGGCGGCATTGAAGCGCTGCTGCACCGCCACCGAACGCGTGCGGCTGTCGCCACCGGTGGGGTGTCCCACCACAACGGTCAGGTCTTTCAGGTCCGCCAATGCAAGGGCCACCGATTTCACGGCATCATCGCAAGCAGCGACAAAGGCCGGGCGCAGGAACAGGTCCTCGGCGGCATAGCCGCAAATGGAGAGTTCGGGCGTGAGCACCAGGCGCGCGCCCTGGGCGTAGGCGTCGCGGGCACAGTCCACGATCTTGTGGGCATTGCCGTCCAGATCACCAACGATGAAATTGAGTTGTGCAACGCACAGAGTGAGAGCCATGAACCGGACAGTGAGTAGGGGAAGCGGCCCGTGCGGGCCTGGAGCACCAAGGCAGGTACCCCTTGGCTGAGGATTATGTCATCGGGGTGGCGGATTCGCTGACGGCGGTGGACCCGCGCGCCTGGGATGCCTTGCTGCAAACCCAGACCAACCCCAGCCCCTTCATGCGCCACGCCTACCTGGACGCGTTGATTGCCAGTGGCAGCGCATGCGCACGCACCGGCTGGCAGCCCCACTGCATCACCGTGCACCAGGGAGGCAGCTTGGTCGCGGCCTGCTTGGTCTTCCAGAAGTCCCACTCCTACGGCGAATACGTGTTTGATTGGGCGTGGGCCAGCGCCTATGCCCAGCACGGGCTGGACTACTACCCCAAGGCGGTCTGCGCCGTGCCTTTCACACCCGTGCCTGGCGCTCGGCTGATGGCGGTTAACCCCGAAGCGCGCGCCGCTTTGCTGCAAGCGCTGCTGCGCTGGTGCGCGGATCGCCAGCTTTCGTCCGCGCACCTGCTTTTTCTGAACGAAGACGAGGCGCAAACCTGCCAACAAGCCGGCCTGATGCTGCGCCACACGGTGCAGTTCCATTGGAAGAACACCCATCCTGGCTACACCGACTTCGACGCCTTCCTGGCCTCCCTCACCCAAGACAAGCGCAAGAAGATTCGCCAGGAGCGGCGCAAGGTGCTTGACGCCGGCGTAACCTTCCGCTGGGCGCAAGGGCGCGACATCACCGCCGCCGACTGGGACTTCTTCTACCGCTGTTACGAGCGCACCTACCTGGAGCACGGCAACGCGCCGTATCTGAACCGCGACTTCTTCCAGCGCATGGCCGACACCCTGCCCGAACACTGGCTGCTGTTCACTGCCGAACGCGGTGACCGCCCCATTGCTAGCAGTTTGATAGCACTCAGTTCATATTTCACGCGGGCTTATGCCCAAATCACCGCAGAAGAAGAAGGCATCCCTCCCACTGGCGAGAAAGTAGCCTATGGCCGCTACTGGGGTGCCCTGGAGCGCGTGGACTGCCTGCACTTCGAGGCCTGCTACTACCAGCCCCTGCAGTGGTGCATAGCCCACGGCTACCAGCGCTTCGAAGGCGGTGCCCAGGGCGAGCACAAGATGGCACGCGCCCTGCTGCCGGTCAAAACCACCAGCGCCCACTGGCTGGCGCACCCGGATTTTGCCGATGCGGTGGAGCGCTTTCTGGCACGCGAGGGCGAAGGCGTGGCCACCTATCTGGAAGAATTGGGCCAGCGCAGCCCGTTTCGCCAACCGCTCTAGGAGTCTGTCGGACTTGAGTCAGACCGCCCCGAGGTTGGCGAATCACCG
>CAZDDK010000367.1:0-2531 GCA_964504185.1 uncultured Rhodoferax sp.
CAGCAGCGCATGACCGGGCAGGAAACGCGCAACAAGCTCACCGACTATTGGAGCGCGCACGACATCAAACAGGGCAGCGAATTTGCCATCCTCACCAACATCATTCACCAGGAATGGTCGGGTGTGAGCGTTTCGCAGCACAAGGGCATGAAGGGCCTGACCAGCCAAAATCTGCGCGACCACATGAGCGAGGCCGAACTGATCTTCACTGCGCTGGCTGAACTGTCCACCCGGAAAATTGCGGAAAGTGCGGATGCTACCGGTATGGCAGAGAACAAAACTGCGGCCAAAGCGGGCGGGCATATTGCCCGACAGGCGCGCAATCAACTGGAGAGCAAAACCGGCAAGTCCGTGGTATCGGGGGAGAGTTTTTTGCCGAGTGCTACGAAAAATATAGCTGATGACGCTGTATAGACGGGGGTTACTGGCGCGCTGGAATCCCCCCACTCACCGCAACCGCAACGGGTCCTGGCGTCTTTCCACCAGCACCGGGCGGGTGTCTTCTCCCAGCAGGCAAACTGCTTTCGGATCGGTCCAGTCGAAGAAGCCGCAAATCTCGTGGCGCTGTGCCTGTGCGTCGGCGTAGCCCAGGGTCATCAGTTCGCGGGTGTAGCCGGATTCAAACAGCAGGTAGCTGGCCAGGGCCGAGCCCTTGACGTCGGCCTGGCGCGAGGACACGCCCACTCCTCCGAGCATCGTGCGCACGCCGTGGGGCAGCGAGTCGATGTGCTTGGACGCCACCACGTCCAGGCGCTGGCTGGGGGCGATGACCAGCAGTTCCAGGGGGCGCAGCGCGCTGGCCCGGCGGGCTTCCTCGGGTACCAGCTTGATGGTTTGGTTGATGCGCCGGGCGCGCTCCACGTCCACCGCCAGGGCGTCCAGGAAGATGTTGGACAGTGCGTGGCCGGCAATCTGTGCGATGGACGGATAGGCGCTGCTGATGGGGCGGGCGCTGTCGTCCTTGGGCTCGTGCATGCGCCCAGCCCCCACCACCAGGATGCGTTCGGCCCCCAGATGGATGGCCGGGGAACAGGGCGCGGACTGGCGCATGGAGCCATCGCCAAAGTACTCATCGCGCCCATGGATGTGCAGTTGCGTGGCCGGAAACACGAACGGAATCGCGCTGGAGGCCAGCAGGTGGGCATGGGTGATCTTGTCGCGCACCGATTGGCGCTGGCTGCGCACCCAGGGCTGCAGGCGTTTGTCGGCCTCGAAAAACGTGACGTGCTCACCCGAGCTGTAGCTCGACGCCGTCACGGCCAGCGCCTGCATGTGGCCGCTGCGGATGAGCTCGGGCAGGCGCTCCAGCGGGACCAGGCGGTTCAGCAATTCGGCCAGTGGCGCGTTGTCCAGCAAGGAGCGTGGTTTGACGCGGCGCCACTTGGCCAGAATCCAGCCCAGCGACAGCAGGGTGAGCCACCGCGCTCCCGAGCGCACCATGTCCAGATGGCCGGCGCGGTACACCTGATGGGCATGGAAGTCGCGCCAGGTGGCGGCAATCATGCGCACGGTGGCGTCAAAGTTGTCCGAGCCGCAGGCCAGGGCCGAGGCGTTGATGGCACCGGCCGAGGTGCCGGTGATGATGGGAAACGGGTTGGGTTGGTCGCCAGCGCCACATTCAAGGCGAATGTCGGCAATGGCCTCCAGCACCCCCACCTGGTAGGCCGCCCGCGCGCCGCCGCCAGTCAGCAACAGCCCTGCCGGGCGAGGGGGGGAATGGGCGTCCGTCATGCTGCCATTATGGGAGGTGGCGGGAGCTTGTAAACGCCTGGGTGGCGAGAACGAGACGGGGGTAAACCCGCATGCAACCCGACCCTCCAGGCAATCGGGTTGTCAGGCGTGCAGGGGCTTGGGTTCGCTAGACTATGCCCATCTTCAGGAGAATTGGAATGACTGTGACAGTGCAAGCGGTTCTTGACGCCCTGCAGGGCGTGATCGATCCGAATACCGGCAAGGATTTTGTGTCTACCAAGGCCGTCAAGAACATGGCCGTAGCGGGCGATGACGTGTCTTTTGACGTGGAGCTGGGCTACCCCGCCAAGAGCCAGATCGCCGATCTGCGCAAGGCCCTCATTGCTGCGGCCAAGGGTGTGGCGGGGGTGGGCAATGTATCGGTCAACGTGGCCACCCACATCGTGGCCCATGCCGTGCAGCGGGGTGTGCAACTGCTGCCCGGAGTCAAAAACATCGTGGCCGTGGCCTCCGGCAAGGGCGGCGTGGGCAAAAGCACCACCGCCGTCAACCTGGCCCTGGCCCTGGCGGCCGAGGGTGCCAAGGTGGGCTTGCTGGATGCCGACATCTACGGCCCCAGCCTGCCCATGATGATGGGCATTGAAGGCCGCCCCGAATCCGCCGACGGCCAGACCATGGAGCCGCTGGAAAACTATGGCGTGCAGGTCATGTCCATCGGTTTCCTGGTCGCGCAAGACGAAGCCATGATTTGGCGCGGCCCCATGGCCACCCAGGCCCTGGAGCAATTGCTGCGCCAGACCAACTGGCAGAACCTGGACTATCTGGTGGTAGACATGCCG
>CAZDDK010000368.1:0-2508 GCA_964504185.1 uncultured Rhodoferax sp.
CACCTCGTGCTCGCGGCCACGCCCATACACCACATGCACGATGCGAAAGCGCCGGCCGATGATGAAGGCGCGGCGAAACAGCCCCTTGACCTGCTCCGGCGTGGCATTGGTGGCCACGTCAAAATCCTTGGGGCGCAAGCCCACCAGCAGGTCGCGCACCGCGCCGCCGACCACGTAGGCCTCAAATCCCGCGTCATGCAATGTGCGCACCACGTTGAGGGCGCGGTCGTCCACCAGGCTGGGGTCGATGCCGTGGGTCTGAACCGGCAACTCCACTCGCTTGCCGAATCTGGGCTTCTTGCTGGCGGCCGCGCCGGATGCTTTGCCCAGCAGTTTGTCGATAAATTTTTTGATCATTTCTTCTTTAGCTAAACAGGTCGAGTATGCGCCATCCCCGTTGCTGCGCCAGCGCCCGCAGGCGCGCATCCGGATTGGTCGCCACGGGCACGGTGGCCTTCTCCAGCAACGGCAGATCATTCAGCGAGTCGGAATAGAAGGTGGTGTGCACCCTGTCCCAGTCCAGGCCCCGGGCCTGCAGCCACTGCGCCACCCGCACGACCTTGCCCTCGCGAAACGAAGGCACACCATGAATCGCACCGGTGAACCAGCCCGAGCCGTCTGGCTGGTCGTCGCGCTCCAGTTCCACCGCAATCAGTTCCATCACGCCAAAGGCCTGGGCAATCGGGCGGGTCACGAACTCGTTGGTCGCGGTGACGATGGCCACCAGGTCCCCTGCACGCTGGTGGGAACGGACCAACTCCAGCGCCTGGGGCTTAATGGCATTTTCAATGGTAGCCCGCATAAAATCTGCATGTGCAGCTATAGAATTAATAGCACCCTGCTGACAGACCGCCGCCGTGGCAAAGCGCACATAGGCCTGCACGTTCAGGGTGCCGGCCTGGTACTGGGCGTAGAAGGCGTCGTTGTCCCGCTTGAACGCAACCGGATCGACCCAGCCCCTTTGAATCGTGAACTCCCCCCAGGCGTGGTCCGAATCGAGGGGAATCAGCGTGTGGTCCAGATCGAATAGTGCGACCCTCACTTCTGCGGGCGGCTGGGGGGCGCTCGATGTTTTTGCCGGAATTGGGCTGGATGTCATGCGTTGTCCATCATGGATTTGATCAGGGGAATGGTGATGGCCCGCTGGGTTTGCAGCGCGTAGCCGTCCAGCAATTCCAGCAACTCCATCAGGCTGCCAAGGTCCCTGCTGAAGCGGGTCAACATGTAGTCCATGACCTCATCCCCCAGAAAAACGCCACGCGCATCGGCTGCCTGGCGCAGCACGGCGCGGCGCTCGGTTTCGCTCAGCGTGTGCAGCTGAAAAATGTGCCCCCAGCCCAGACGGCTGCGCAAGTCGTCGCGCAGTTGCAAATCCACCGGAGCGCAGTCGCCGGCGGCCAGCACCGGGCATTGGTGGGTCTGGGCATTGACGAACCAGTTGAAGGCGGCGTGCTGCTGGCCCGCGGTATACAGGTGCACGTCATCCAACACAACGGCGGCCCAGGACTCGTTGAATTCGGGGGCCTCGCGAACCTGCGCATCCAGCCAGCCAACGCGCGCGCCCTGTTCCCGCAAGGCCTCGCGGGTCGCCTTGAGCAGATGGCTTTTGCCACTGCCGGGGGCACCCCAGAAATAGGTGGCAACCGGAGAACGCGTTGGCGCACCGGTGGCGGTGGCAGATTTTCCGCCCACCCACAACACCATGTGGTGCAGGGCCGCTTCGTTGGGACCAGCGCAGAAGTTGGCCAGCGTGGGGCCAGCCGACAGGCCAATGTCCAGCGCAATCTGTTTCACGCGGGCACCCCCATCAACCCTGGTACAACCGGCTGGACAGGTAGCCCAAAGTCATGCGCCGGATGGCCACCAGCAACACGGCGCTCAGCGGAAGCGCCACCAGCACCCCGACAAACCCCAACAACTGGCCAAAGGCCAGCAGGGCAAAAATAACCGCCAGTGGATGCAGGCCGATGCGCTCACCCACCAGACGCGGCGTCAGGAAAAAACTCTCCAGCAACTGCCCTCCCCCGTACACCACGGCCACCATGACCACGGTATAGCCCAGGCCCTGCGCCGCCGAGAACTCCAGCAACCCGGCCAACGCGGCCAGAACCAGTCCCACGCCGAACCCCAGATAGGGCACGAACATGGCCAAACCCGTGAAAATGCCGATCGGCAGCGCCAGGTCCAGACCAAACAGGGCCAGGCCGACGCTGTAATACACGGCAAGCAACAGCATCACCAGCAACTGCCCACGCAAATACTGGCCCAGCACCGCGTCGGCATCGGCCAGGAAGCTGTCGCTGCCTTGGCGCAGCCGGGGTGGAATCAGGGTACGCAAACGGGCCATGAAGGTCGACCACTCCATCAGCAGGTAGAACAGGGCCACGGGAATCAGCACCGCGTTGCCGATGACGGTCAGCGCCACGCTGCCGCCCAGTTTGAGCGATGCCAGTACCGAGCCCAGCGCGTCCTCCACATTGGCGCTGAGGTACTTCATCACAAACCCCT
>CAZDDK010000369.1:0-2502 GCA_964504185.1 uncultured Rhodoferax sp.
TTGATGCACGGCGGCACCATCAGGAACGGTTTCTCAAAGACCTTGGCCGTGAGGGGCTTGTATTCGATGAGCTGGAAGTAGGCGTTCTCGAACACCACGGCGCCTTCGGTCGTGGCGACGTTTTTGCCGACTTCGAACAGGCTCTCGTCGGTCATGGAAACGTGGCCCTGGCGCAGGTCATGGACCAGGTTCTGCATGCCTTTGGCGATGCTCTCGCCCTGGGTCTCCAGGGCCTTTTTTTGCGCATCGGCATTGAAGGCCAGGAAGTTGCTGGGCGAGGCAGCGGCCATCCATTGCTCAACGGCGAAGCGCACACGGCTGCGGGTCTTGGCGTCGGCCTCCACGGCATCGGCCAGGCCCATCATGGTGCGGGCATTGAGCAGGTAAACGGCCGCCGAATACGCCGCCAGCGGGTTGCTGCCCCAGGCTTCACCGGCAAAGCGCTTGTCGCCCTGCGGAGCCGCTGTAAATCCCTGGCTGAACAGGCCCATCGCGTCCTGCAGGTATTGCTGCTGCAGAGCCTGCAGCTTGTCGGGGGAAAAACGGATGTCGGGCGCTTGCGGCCCCGTGCCGGGCAGGCCCTGGCCCAATGCGCCCAAATCAATGCCCTGAAACGATTGAACGGCCTTGGTCCAGCTTGCGGCCATGGATTGCTGAAACTGCTCTGCGGCCTGGGCCCAGAATTCGGGTGTGTTTTGCGTCACACTGTCACCTTTGCTTCAATTGTCTTCACGCATCCGTAGTATGTCAGCATCCGCCCTTCGTTTCCCTGACATGTGGAAAATACGCGCAGGCACCCACCCATGTATATCGTTCCCATCGCCTGGCTGTATGTGGCCGTCATGATGAGCGTGGCCGAAGCCAGCGCCACCAACGGCACCGTCCTGGGTGCCATCATCACCTTCGTGTTGTACGGGCTGTTGCCCGTCGGGCTGATCCTGTACTTCATGGGTGCGCCCGGCCGCAAGCGGGCCATCCGCGCGCGCGAGGCCGCAGAGCTGCACGCATCACGCCAGCCAGACGCAAGCGGCAAACCGGCCGCTGACGCCCCGGTCGCGCCGGTGGGAAAAGAACCGTAGCGGATTGCCCACTGTGCACCACGGCGCGCTGCCGTCGTTGCCAAACACCCGGGACACCCCCGCAGCCCGCAGGCGCTGGCGTGCCAGCGCCGCCAGGTCCGCCAGCCACTTGCCGTCGGGCAGTGGGCGAAAGCAGTGGCGCGCATCCGCGTGGTCCTGGGCAAAGGCGGCCCACACGTCCGGCCCCACTTCAAACGCCTCGGGGCCAATGCAGGGGCCTAACCACGCTATTAAATCAATAGCTTCATCACCTTTATTTACGCGGGCTAGAGGCCTAAAACACTCTACGGCATGCTCTACCACACCGCGTCCGCCTTGTCCCGCCAATCCGCGCCAGCCCGCATGCACGGCCGCCACCTGGGTGCCCTTCGCATCGCACAGCAAAATGGGCAGGCAGTCGGCCACCATGATGGTGCAGGCCAGGCCGGGCGTGGTGGTGTAGGCACCGTCGGCCGGTGCCCCATCGGGGCTGGACGGGGTCAACTCCCGCAAATCGCTGCCATGCACCTGGTTCAGGAACACCGGGCGTGCTCCCAGGGTATGGTGCAGGAGGGCGCGGTTGTGTGCGACGTGTGCATCCTCATCGCCGACGTGGGTGCCCAGATTCAAGCGGGAATACGGTCCTGCCGACACCCCCCCCGCGCGCGTGGTGCACAGGGCCCGCACGCTGGCTGGCGCGGGCCAGTTGGGCACCAGGCAGCGGGTCGAAGGGTCGGGGGGGAACGTCATGCGGGCAAGCATAAACCAGGCATAAGACAAGCCCGTTACCATTGTTCCCTTGCACCTCTCACACACATGCCCTGGAGCCCCACCATGATCCTCGAACTCGCCGACATCCGCATCCACCCCGGCCAGAATGCCGCCTTTGAAGAGGCCATCCAGCGCGGCCTGGCCACCGTCATCGGCAACGCCAGTGGCTTTCAGGGCTACAAGGTCAACCGAGGCATCGAAAGCCCGCAGCGCTACATCCTGCAAATCTTCTGGGACACGCTGGAAGACCACACGGTGGGGTTCCGTCAGTCCGAGGCCTTTGTGCAGTGGCGCGCCATCGTCGGACCCTTCTTCGCCGCAGCACCGACTGTGGAGCACTTTGAACTGGTGGCCAAGTCCGCCTGAGCCTGCGCCAGCCAAAGGAGCCCCACACCATGCCGTCCTACGTCTTTCCCCCCGCCGACCCGGTGAGCCTGCCCGTGGTGGGCCGTGGCGAGCGCTTTCCCGTGCACCGCATTTACTGCGTGGGCCGCAACTACGTCGAGCACGCGCTGGAGATGGGCCACAGCGGACGCGAGGCCCCATTCTTCTTCATGAAGCCGGCCGACGCCGTGCTGCTGGCCCAGTCCGGCCAGCCCGCCACCCTGCCCTACCCCAGCCTGACCGGCAACCTGCACCACGAGATCGAGCTGGTGGTGGCCATTGGCGTGGG
>CAZDDK010000370.1:0-2499 GCA_964504185.1 uncultured Rhodoferax sp.
AATTCCTGCGCGAAGAAGCTCACACGCAGCTCCTCCAGCAGCCAGCGGAACTCCTGCATGCGCTCATCCACCGCGCCTTTGCGCTCGGCCACCAGACGCCAGTAGCGCTGCTCCAGCGGGCGCAGTTCGGTTAGGCGGGCTGCGTCACGGGCAGGGTCCGCGCGGTATTTGTCCAGGCGCAAGGTAATCGCTTTGAGGTAACGCGCCAAGTGCTGCAAACGCGGCCACGGCGCGGCTTGCAGGAAGCGCTTGGGTACCAGGCGATTGAGCTGCTGGGCGCAGTCGGCCACGGCGTCCGGGGCGTTCTTGGTGTCCTTGATCTTGCGGGCCGCGGCTGCGTGCTCCAACAGGATGGTGGCAGCCAGACGCGCCACCTCGTTGGCGATCAGCGTCAGGCGGCCACGTCCCTCCTCCACCCGTTTCTTGAAGGCGAATTCGTCGGTGGGCAGCGGATCGAGCAGAAAGGCCCTCTCCAGAGCCACGGAGATGATCTGTTCGCGCAGTTCTTCGAGCGTTCCTCCGGTTCCAGAGGAAGCTCCCGACTCCTTGCCGTTGTCCGCTTTGCCCACGCTCATATAGGCCACGGCCATCTTCTGCAGGTCGGGGATGTTCTTTTCCAGGTACTTCAGCGCATCCTTGATCTGCAGCGCGAACAGGCGGCGCAGGCCGGCACGGTGCTTGGCGGCGGCCACTTCGGGTTCGTCAAACACCTCGATGGTGACGGCGTCCCCTTGGTCAATCAGCGCCGGAAAGCCGATCAGCGTCTGGCCGCCCTTGCGGATTTCCAGCAGCTCAGGCAACTCACCAAAGGTCCAAGCGCTGTGGCGCTGCTCAGTGGCAGCGGGCGGGCTGGTAGTGGCAGACGGCGCGTCAACTGGGTTTGCTACTGTTTTTATAGCTACATTGCCATGTTTTACGCGGGCTAGTGGCTCATTTTGCTTTAAACCATTTGCAGAAATAGGCTTCTGACCGCCAACCCGACCGGCATCCGACTGGGCCAGCTTGAGCCCCGCCAGCGCCTGGAACGCGCCGCGCGCCTGCGCGCCCAGCTCGGCCTTGAGCGCACCCAGGTTGCGCCCATGGCCCAGCTGGCGGCCATGTTCATCCACCACGCGAAAGTTCATGAAGAAATGCGGTGTCAGCATGTCGGCCTTGATGTCGGCCCGCACAATGTCCAGCGAGGTAGCTTCGCGCACCAGCTTCAGCACGGCATCGATCAGGCCGCCGTGGCCGAAGCGCTCGGGGGCATTCAACACTTCGGCAAATTTGCTGGCGGTCTCCGGCAGCGGCACAAGGCGCGAGCGCGGGCGCTGGTGCAACGTCTTGAGAAGCGCCTGCACCTTGTCCTTGAGCATGCCGGGTACCAGCCACTCGCAGCGTTCGTCATTGACCTGGTTCAGCACAAACAGCGGCACGGTCACGGTCAGGCCATCGCGGGCATCACCGGGTTCGTGCAGGTAGGTGGCGGCACAGTCGACACCGCCCAGGCGGATGGTTTTGGGGAAGGATGCGGTGGTGATGCCAGCCGCCTCGTGGCGCATCAACTCTTCGCGGCTGAGCGCCAGCAGCTTGGGCTGCTTCTTCACTTCCTCCCGGTACCAACGCTCCAGGCTGTAGCCACTGCACACATCCGGCGGCAACTGCTGGTCGTAGAACGCGTAGATCAGTTCCTCGTCCACCAGCACGTCCTGGCGGCGCGCCTTGTGCTCCAGCTCTTCCACCTGGCGCACCAGCTTTTGGTTGGCCACGAGAAACGGCAGTGGCGTTTCCCATTCACCGGCCACCAGCGCCTGGCGAATGAAAATTTCGCGCGCACCGGCCATGTCCACCCGGCTGTAGTTGCTACGCCGCCCGTTGTAGATGACGATGCCGTACAAGGTGGCACGCTCCAGCGCAATCACTTCGGCAGCCTTCTTCTCCCAGTGCGGGTCCAGCAACTGCTTTTTTAGCAAATGGCCACCCACCTGCTCCAGCCACTGTGGCTCAATGTTCGCAATGCCCCGACCAAACAGGCGCGTTGTCTCCACCAGTTCCGACGCCACCACCCAGCGCCCCGGCTTTTTGGTCAGGTGCGCACCGGGGTGGGCATAGAACTTGATGCCCCGCGCCCCCAGGTATTCACCGCCTGCGCCGGGCTTGCCATCGCCCTCGCTCTCCACCTTGCAGCCGATGTTGCCCAGCAGGCCGGACAGCATGGACAGGTGCAACTGCTCGTAAGTGGCGGGCGTGGTGTTCAGGCGCCACTTGTGCTCGGCCACCACGGTGTGGAGCTGGGAATAGATGTCCTTCCACTCGCGCACGCGGCGGATGTTGACAAAGTTCTGGCGCAGCAGTTGTTCGTATTGGCGGTTGCTGAGTTTGTGGGTTGTGGTACTCGCTGGGAGTTGGGGCCGCCGAGCGTTCTGCTTCGTGTCCCCCGCCCGCTGCGCGGGCTCCTCCTTAGCCTGCGCAGAACGCCCGGCGGCCCCAACTCCCGGTGTTGTGGGGCTCGCACCGCCG
>CAZDDK010000371.1:0-2476 GCA_964504185.1 uncultured Rhodoferax sp.
GCCCATCAGCGTGGCAATCGCCAGGTGCAGTGCGGCCTGGCCACTGGCGGTGGCAATGGCACCCACGCCGCCTTCCAGGTCGGCCACGCGCTGCTCCAGCACCGCGTTGGTGGGGTTGCTGATGCGGCTGTACACATGGCCTGCGCGCTCCAGGTTGAACAGAGCGCGTGCATGGTCGCTGGACTCGAACACGAACGAGGTCGTCAGGTGGATGGGCACGGCGCGCGCGCCCGTGGTGGGGTCGGGTGCGGCGCCTGCGTGCAGGGCCAGGGTGTCAAAACCGGGGTCGGCGTAGCCGGACATGGGCGTCTCCAATGCGCAGGTTGTCGGGATAGGCGGTAATTGTGGGCTATATTTGCACCCGCACCTTCAATCTGCCTCACGAGGAACCCCATGAAAGTCAGCGATATTTTGCGCGTCAAGGGCGGCACGCTCTACACCATCACCCCCGAAGACAGCCTGGCCGATGCTGCCAAGATGATGTCTGACAACGATCTGGGTTCGCTGGTGGTCATGTCGCATGGACTGGTGGTAGGCATGTTGACGTTTCGCGAGGTGATCAAGGCGGTCGTCAACAATGGCGGTGCCTTCGGGGCGACTTCGGTCTATCGGGCCATGGACAACGGCCCGCTGATCTGCACCACCGAGACGGACATTGATGAAGTCCGCCGCATGATGCTGGCCAAGCACGCCCGCTACATGCCCGTTATCAACAACAGCATGCTCATGGGCGTCATCAGCTTCTACGACGTGGCCAAGACCGTGGTGGAAAGCCAGAACTTCGAGAACCAGATGCTCAAGGCCTACATCCGCGACTGGCCGGAAGGCAAGGAGCCCGCTGCATCCTGATGGCCACCCGCTCTCGGGGATAATCCGGCCCCATGAGCGGCAATACTTTCGGACACACCTTTACCGTCACCAACTTCGGTGAATCCCACGGCCCGGCCATCGGCTGCATCATCGACGGCTGCCCCCCGGGCATGGCGCTGACAGAGGCCGACATCCAGCACGACCTGGACCGCCGCCGCCCCGGCACCTCCAAATTCGTCACCCAGCGCAACGAACCGGACCAGGTGAAGATTCTGAGCGGTGTGTACCAGGGGTTGACCACCGGCACCCCCATCGCGCTGCTGATAGAGAACACCGACCAGCGCTCCAAGGACTACGGCAACATCTTGGAGACCTTCCGTCCCGGTCACGCCGACTACGCTTACTACCAGAAGTACGGCCTGCGCGACCCGCGTGGCGGCGGCCGCTCCAGTGCCCGCCTGACCGCCCCCATGGTGGCGGCTGGCGCTGTGGCCAAGAAGTGGCTCAAGGAGAAATACGGTACCGAGTTTCGCGGTTGCATGACGCAGATCGGCGAGCTGCCCATTGGCTTCGAGGGCTGGGAGCATGTGCCCAACAACCCGTTCTTTGCCCCCATTGCGGACGTGTCGGCGCTGGAGGACTACATGGAAGCCCTGCGCAAGACCCACGACTCCTGCGGCGCAAAGATTCGCGTCTGCGCCACGGGCGTGCCTGTGGGCCTGGGTGAGCCACTGTTTGACAAGATGGATGCGGACATTGCCTACGCCATGATGGGCATCAACGCCGTCAAGGGCGTGGAAATTGGTGCCGGTTTTGCCAGCGTGGCCCAGCGCGGCAGCATGCACGGTGACTCGCTCACGCCCCAGGGCTTTGCCAGCAACAATGCCGGTGGCACGCTGGGCGGCATCACCACCGGGCAGGACCTGGAAGTGAGCATTGCCATCAAGCCCACCAGCTCCATCCTCACGCCGCGCGACTCGATCGACGTGGCGGGCAACCCGACCCAGGTGGTGACCAAGGGCCGCCACGACCCTTGTGTGGGCATCCGCGCCACGCCCATTGCCGAGGCCATGCTGGCCCTGGTGATCATGGACCACGCCTTGCGCCACCGCGCCCAGAATGCCGATGTGCGCACGGCGCTGGCACCGATTTCTGCCAGCTTCTAGATGAAATAGCCCTCTAGCCCGCGTAAATATTGCCAATATTGCTATTAAAACTATAGCAATCATGAACTGAAAGCGCCCCGTATGAAAACTGTGTTCGTCCTCAACGGCCCCAACCTCAACCTGCTGGGCACGCGCGAGCCGCAGGTGTACGGCGCGCAAACCCTGGCCGACGTGCAAAGCCTGTGCGAGCGTGCAGGCGCAGCCAACGGCTTTGCGGTGGACTTTCGCCAGAGCAACCACGAGGGCGTGCTGGTGGACTGGATCCATGAAGCCGGGCAGCTGCAGGCCCAGGGCAAACTCGCCGGGGTCATTCTCAATGCCGGGGCCTATACGCACACCAGCATTGCGCTGCACGACGCGATCAAGGGCACGGGTGTGACGCTGCTGGAGGTGCACATCAGCAACGTGCACGCACGCGAAGACTTCCGCCACCACTCCTACATTTCGCCAGTAGCCAAGGGCGTGCTGGTGGGGCTGGGCACCAACGGCTACGCGCTGGC
>CAZDDK010000372.1:0-2443 GCA_964504185.1 uncultured Rhodoferax sp.
TGCCGCGCGGGTGCGTTTCCCCGGCACCGTGGGGGCCACCTCGACAGTGCGCTAAGCGTTGGCGCTTGCAGCGGTGCCGCTGTCCGGCGTGCGGGGCAGCCAGGTGCCGGAGTTGGCGGTACCGGACCAGACCTTCCCACCACCCGCGACGATGTGCCCATATTGGTCCAGGCTATAGCCCGCATCTCCCCGGAACAGGGCCATGTCCATCTGGGCGTGCGCGCTGTACATGTCCTGTGCGTTCGTGAGCCCAAGGCCAACCATCATGTTGTTGACAGCTGATACCCCCAGCCCGAGTTCGGAAGCCTTCTGGAAGATTTGGCTTTGGCTGGGGTTGGTGGCAAAAAATGCCTGCATTTCGCTCTTGGTGACGGTGCGTCCCTGCGTGGGCGAAAAATAGGCGGTCCATCCGCCGTGCGGGCCGCCGCCAATGTCGGTGCCCAGACGATTGGCAGCGTCCACATACATTGTTTCCAGCACATGGGCGCTGATTTTGTTCATGTCCATGCCCATTCCGGTCGCCTGAAACTGAACCAGTTGCGCCGCATTGAGCCCCAGCGACTTGGCCTTTGCCGTGACCTGCGCATCGCTTGGGCCCGTGGCGAAAAAGGCCTTGATGTCACTCGCAGCGGGCAAGGCCCTGTCGGGTGTCGCGCCCTGGGCATTGGTCTTTACCGCCTGCAATGCGCCTCGAGTGTCCCAGGTGTAGCCATTGCCGACGGTCGCGACAAAGCTGTCAATCTGGGACCGCAATTCTGCGTCGCTGGTGGGCCCGTAACCACCCACCGTCATGGCCTTTGCGACCTGGTCTTTGGTGAGTCCGAGGCTCGCGGCCTTGCTGGCGATTTGTTCGGCGCTGGGGTTGCCTGCGAAAAAGCGCTTGACCTCTGCATCGGTGTATGGGGTCCCATTGCTCAACTGCGCGAGGGTGGAAGCGAATGTTGCGTTGGACTGACGTGTGGTGGACCGTGCTGAATCTGGTGCGGCCGTATGGGACAGGCTGGAGGCGTGTGCAATGCTGCTTATCGACATGGTGCTTCCTTTGCGCGAAGTGAGCGAACTCGGTTTGCCCGGCCCGCCGGTGGGCAGGTCGCGCAAGCTGTGTGAATTTTCTAGAAAAGGGATGGCAATCAATTTCAGAAAAAACCGGCCATTCGTGGGCTATCTCGCCCCTTTGGGCTGCGCGACCGCAGCCCCGCCCCGGTCAGTCCTCGCTCTTCGGGATCTCGCGCGGCTGACCTGCCTCGTCGATGGCCACGTAGGTCAGCGTGGCCTCGGTCACCTTGATGTATTGGCCCTGGGCGCGAAAGCGCTCGGCATAGACTTCGACCTTGACGGTGATCGATGTGCGCCCGATTCGGCTGACCTTGGAAAAAAAGCTCAGGATGTCGCCCACACGGACCGGTTGCTTGAAGATGAACTCATTGACCGCCACGGTCGCCATGCGGCCCTGCGTGTAGCGGGCGGGCAGCACGGAGCCGGCCAGGTCCACCTGGGCCATCACCCAGCCGCCAAAGATGTCGCCATTGGCATTGCAATCTGCCGGCATGGGAATGACCTTGAGGACCAGTTCCTCATCGACGGGCAATTGAACAGGGGTGGGGCTGGAGTTTGTAGACATGGGCACAATCCTATCTTGAAACCCTGCGGGACAGACCGCTGCGTTGCGAAGCCCTGTCCTCTACTGATCGAAAAGCCCCCTATGCGCTCTCATGAACTACGTGCCACGGCGGCGGTCGCTGCGGACGCCACGGCCCCTGTGCCCGCCCGGAAGTCGGACTGGAAAACCCTGCGACGCCTGTTCCCCTACCTGTGGACCTACAAGTGGCGGGTGATTGCGGCACTGGTTTTCATGGTCGGGGCCAAGCTGACCAATGTGGGTGTGCCCTTGCTGCTCAAGCAACTGGTGGACCGCATGAGCTACCAGCCTGGCGACGCGGCGGCGGTGCTGGTGGTGCCCGTGGCCCTGCTCTTTGCCTACGGCCTCCTGCGTCTGTCCACCACTGTATTCACGGAGCTGCGCGAACTGGTGTTTGCCAAAGCCACGCAGGGCGCAGCGCGCACCATTGCACTGCAGACCTTTGAGCACCTGCACGCGTTGAGCCTGCGCTTTCACCTGGAGCGCCAGACGGGAGGCATGACGCGCGACATCGAACGCGGCGTGCGTGGCATCGAATCGCTGATCTCGTTCTCGCTGTTCAGCATCGTCCCCACCTTGCTGGAGGTGGCCATGGTGCTGACCATTCTGGCAGTCAAGTTCGATATCTGGTTTGCCTGGATCACCGTGGCAGCGCTGGCGCTGTACATCATGTTCACCGTGCTCATCACCGAATGGCGCACCAAGTTTCGCCGCGAGGCCAATGAATTTGACTCCGCTGCGCACACCAAGGCGGTGGATTCGCTGCTGAACTACGAGACCGTCAAGTATTTCAACAACGAGGGT
>CAZDDK010000373.1:0-2442 GCA_964504185.1 uncultured Rhodoferax sp.
ATGCGTTCAGCCAGGAGTGCATCAATAAGACCCTGAAAGAACTGCAGGACGAGCAGGCCGGCGTCGCCCAACTGCTGTAATTTGCCGACTGCACAAGTGGCCCATCCGCGCGACGTACTCATTGGCGCCCAGGGCGCAGCCGGTGTATTGCCGGTCTGCGACCACTACAGTGGTGTCGAGGCGCGGATGACCAAAAGCCTGGATCTCCAGGCCCGCATGATCCAAGAATTCGGTGTGTGCGTCTTCGACGTCACACTGGATTGTGAAGATGGCGCGCCGGTCGGTGCCGAATTGCACCAGGCAAAACTGGTGTCAGCCCTCGTAAACACTGCCCAGAATGTTCCTGAATTTGTAGCGTCTGACATTCCCCGGCGCGTGGGTGCGCGGCTGCATGCGGTGGACCACCCGGCGTTTGCGGCCGACGTGGACATTGTGGTGGGAGGCGCAGCGCGCGCACTCAGCTACGTCATGATTCCCAAGGTGGAGTCCCTGGCCGATGTGCAGGCCGCAGTTGCTGCCGTGGATGCCGTCGTTCGGCCTGGCCAGCGCGAGGTGCCTTTGCCCCTGCACGTGCTCATTGAATCCCCTGCCGCAGTGCACCAGGTATTTGCCATTGCGGCCCATCCCCGTGTCGAATCCGTCAGTTTTGGGCTGATGGACTTCGTGTCCGCCCATGGTGGCGCGATTGGGCACACCGCGATGGGATTGCGTGGGGCGCACGACAGTGCGGCGTTGGACCAATTTCATCACCCCCTGGTGCTGCGGGCCAAGCTGGAAATAGCCAGCGCCTGCCACGCCCATGGCAAGGTGCCCTCGCATTGCGTGGTCACCGAGCTGCAGGACCTGGGTGCCATTGAGGCTGCAGCCAGAACCGCTGCGGCCGCTCTGGGGTACACCCGCATGTGGAGCATTCATCCAGCGCAAATCCGCCCGATCCTGAAGGCTTTTGCACCCACCCAGTCCGAACTGGATCTGGCAGCGCGTATCGTGCTGCAGGCCATGCGGGACGATTGGGCACCGATTTCGGTGGATGGGAAGCTCCATGACCGTGCCAGCTATCGGTACTTTTGGCAGGTGCTGGAGCGTGCGCACCAGACTGGCTGTAGCCTGCCCCCCGCAGTGCGCGAGTTGTTCCCGTTGCGTCCACATTAGAGGAGTTCCCTGCCATGTCCGTGAAATACTGGATACCGTTGTTGGCCTTTGCTGGAGCCGTTGCACTGTCCGGGCCCGTAGCGGCTGCGGGCAAGGTGCCCGCCAAACCGACGGCCAAGTCGGTTCGTGCTCCCAATCGGGGGGCGGTGCTGCCCGCCGTGGTGTCCGCGCCGGTCGAATTGGCTGCGCTGACTCCCGAACAATTGGCGATTGCGGACAAGGTCCATGTGGGCCGCATTCCGTGTGAACTGGCGGCGCAGGTCACGTTGACCGCAAACCCCCACGCGATGGGGCGCTTTGTTCTGGAAATCGGCAAGCACCGCTATGCCATGGAGCCTGTGGTCACCAGCACGGGCGCGGTCCGGTTGGAAGACCCGAACGCGGGTGCGGTGTGGCTGCAGCTGGCCAACAAGTCGATGCTGATGAACCAGAAGCTGGGGCAGCGCATTGCGGATGAATGCATGAACCCGGAGCAGTTGCAGGTGGCGCAAGCCCTGCTGCACACCCCTGCACCGCACCTGCTGGATGCGCCCAAGAATGCCTTGGTCCCCGTGGTGGCGGACCAGGTCGCGCAGGAGATGGTCCCGAATACTATTAAATAGATAGCAAGAAATGCCCTGTTTACGCGGGCTAGTGTTGTTTTTGTTGCTTAAGAAGGAGTGAAACCATGTTGAAGACCTACCGTGACCATGTGGCCGAACGCGCCGCGTTGGGCATTCCCCCGCTGCCCCTGTCTGCCCAGCAGACCGGCGAGTTGATCGAGCTCCTGAAAAACCCACCCCAAGGCGAAGAAGCCACCTTGGTCGAGTTGATCACCCATCGCGTCCCCGCCGGTGTGGACGAGGCCGCCAAGGTCAAGGCCAGCTACCTGGCTGCCGTGGCCCACGGCACCGAAAAGTGCGCCCTGATCTCCCGCGAGCGTGCCACCGAACTGCTGGGCACCATGCTGGGCGGCTACAACATCAGCCCTCTGGTGGATTTGCTGGACGATGCGGCAGTGGCCAAGGAAGCCGCCGAAGGCCTGAAGAAAACGCTGCTGATGTTTGACCAGTTCCATGATGTCAAGGAAAAGGCCGACAAGGGCAATACCTTCGCCAAGGCCGTGCTGCAAAGCTGGGCCGACGCCGAGTGGTTTACCAGCCGCCCCGAAGTGCCCCAGAGCATCACCTTCACCGTGTTCAAGGTGCCCGGCGAGACCAATACCGACGACCTGTCGCCCGCACCCGATGCCACCACCCGCCCCGACATTCCCATGCACGCGCTGGCGATGCTGAAGAACAAGCGCGAGGG
>CAZDDK010000374.1:0-2429 GCA_964504185.1 uncultured Rhodoferax sp.
CCCGATGCGCCTCCCGGCATCAAGGGCGTGAGCCTGTTCATCGTGCCCAAATTCCTGGTCAACAGCGACGGCTCCCTGGGCGCGCGCAACGGCATTTACTGTGGCGGCCTGGAGCACAAGATGGGCATCAAGGCCAATGCCACTGCCCAGATCGTCATGGAAGACGCCATTGGCACCATGGTTGGCCAACCCAACAAGGGCATGCAGGGCATGTTCGTGATGATGAACGCGGCCCGCCTGGGCGTGGGCAACCAGTCGGTGGGGCTGACCGAAGTGGCCTTTCAGAATGCCCTGGCCTATGCCAAGGACCGCATCCAGATGCGCAGCCTCTCGGGCACCAAGGCCAAAGACAAGGCGGCCGACCCCATCATCGTGCACCCCGATGTGCGCAAGATGCTGATGACCGCCAAGGCCTATGGCGAAGGCGCGCGCGTGTTGGAGAGCTACTGCGCCATCCTGCTGGAGAAGGAGCACAACCACCCCGACGAAAAGGTCCGCAAGGATTCCGCCGACGAAGTGGCCCTGCTCACGCCCATCGTCAAGGCCTTCCTCACCGACAACGGCCACATCGCCACCAATGCCTGCCTGCAGGTGTTTGGCGGCCACGGTTTCATCAAGGAATGGGGCATGGAGCAGTTTGTGCGGGACAACCGCATCAACATGATCTACGAAGGCACCAACACCATCCAGTCTCTGGACCTGTTGGGCCGCAAAGTGCTGGGCAACAATGGTGCAACGTTGAAGAAATTCGGCAAGCTGGTGGGGCAGTTGGTCGAGGAAGAAGGCGTCAACGAGAAAATGGCCGAGTTCATCACGCCCATTGCCATCCTGGGCGACCAGATGACCAAGTTCACCACCGAAATCGGCTTCAAGGGCTTTCAGAACCCCGACGAAGTGGGGGCTGCCGCCGTGGACTACCTGCGCGTCGCAGGTCACCTGGTTTTCGGCTACTTCTGGGCCCGCATGGCGCAGGTGGCCCTGCGTGAAATTGCCGCTGGCAACAACGATCCGTTCTATCTGGCCAAGGTGCAAACCGCGCGCTTCTACTTCGCCAAGCTGTTCCCCGAGACCGTGACCCTGATGCGTACGGCCCGCACAGGTGCCAAGGTGCTGATGGACACGGACGCTGCACTGGCCTGATCCCCGGACCCGGCCAACACCACCCACCACGGAATACCCATAAAGAGGAGACAACCATGATCCGTACTGCATTCGCCACCCTGCTGGCCCTTTCGTCGACTGCCGCCTTGGCCCAAATGACGCCGGTCGGCGTTTGGAACACGGTGGATGACAAAACCAAAGAGGTGAAGTCCGAGATCGTGATCACCGAGAACGCCGGGGTGATCAGCGGCAAGATATCCAAGCTGCTGCGCAAGGACGCCAAGCAGGATGAGGTGTGCCACGAGTGCACCGATGACCGCAAGGACAAACCCCTGCTGGGCCTTGAAATAATCCGTGGTGCCAAGAAGGCAGACGGCAAGGACGTGTGGGAGGACGGCAAGATTTTGGACCCCGAAAACGGCAAGACCTACACCCTGCGCCTGACACCGATCGACGCCGGAGCCAAGCTCGAAGTGCGCGGCTCCATCGCCTTCTTTGGACGCACCCAAACCTGGGTTCGCGCCAAGTAACCTCCTTTATTGAGAGCCATTTATGTCCCGCTTTACCGTCAACAAAGTCGCCGTGCGCGGCGCTGGCGTGATGGGCGCGCAGATCGCCGCCCATCTGGTCAATGTCAAGGTGCCCGTGGTGCTGTTTGACCTGCCTGCCAAGGAAGGTCCGAAAAACGGCATCGTCACCAAGGCCGTCGAAGGCCTGAAGAAACTCAAGCCCGCGCCTCTGGGCGTGGCCGATGACGCGGTGCTGATCCAGCAGGCCAACTACGAAGAGCACATGGAAGTGCTGGGCGAGTGCGACCTGATCATCGAGGCCATCGCCGAGCGCATGGACTGGAAGCTCGATCTCTACAAAAAGATCGCACCATTCATTGGTCCGCAGACAATTGTGGCCTCCAACACCTCGGGCTTGTCTATCACCAAGCTGTCGGAAGCGCTGCCCGAGGAAATCAAGCCGCGCTTCTGCGGCATCCACTTCTTCAACCCGCCGCGCTACATGGCGCTGGTGGAATTGATCAATACGCCCACCACGCTGCCACAGTCGCTGGACGACCTGGAAGCCTTTGTTACCAGCAACCTGGGCAAGGGTGTGGTGCGCGCCAAGGACTCCCCCAACTTCATTGCCAACCGCGTCGGCATAGCCGGCATGCTGGCCACCATGAAGGAAGTGGAAAACTTTGGCCTGACCTACGACGTGGTCGATGACCTCACCGGCAAGAAGCTGGGCCGCGCCTCCAGCGGTACCTTCCGCACCGCCGACGTGGTGGGCCTGGACACCATGACCCACGTCATCAAAACGCTGCAGGACACACT
>CAZDDK010000375.1:0-293 GCA_964504185.1 uncultured Rhodoferax sp.
CCAGTATGCCGCCGAAAAAATGCGGGGGACTTACGTGGGATTACCTACACGTCAGCGCCAGAGTATCGTGGGTACCCGGTGACGGGCTTACAAATTCTGGGAACGTTGTTCCCGGTCTTTTATGCCGCCAGTGATCCGGGCCTGGGGCGACGCTTCGCTATGGCTGTCCGTGAACCGGCAAACGCTTCGCTCACCACCCACTGATGAGCGCGCGCGAAACGCTGCGTTATTGATAGCGTTCCGCGCATATTCCTTGCGGGCTGTCGCCCCTTAAGTCTTGGCCCAGGCGCTGC
>CAZDDK010000375.1:303-2422 GCA_964504185.1 uncultured Rhodoferax sp.
TCGGCGGCGTACTGTTCCAGGCTAATGGGCGCGCGGCCCAGCAGCATGGGCACGGCATCGGTGGTGCGCTCGGCGTAACCGGCCTTGAAGTAGCCCAGGATCATCAGCAAGAACTCGGTGTACGCCGGCGGCAGGCCCGCCTGCAACAGGGCGGCGCGCATATCGCTCTCGGGGATGTCCTGGTAGGTGATCGTCCGGCCACTTGCTGTGGACAGGATGGCGGCCACCGCGTCATGGTCCAACGCCACGGCACCGGTCAGGTCAAAGTCGCGCTGGTTGTATTCGTCGGTACCCAGCAGGCGGGCCGCCACCGCAGCAATGTCGCGCGCATCGATGAAGCTGCCTTTGGCGGTGCCCACCGGCAGGAAGATCTTTCCGTGCTCCAGGATGCCCTGAATCCAGAACGTGTTGAAGTTTTGCATAAACCAGTTGGGGCGGATGATGTTGTACGCCAGCCCCGAGGCCTCCAGATGCCGCTCGGCTTTGCGCAGGGGTGCGTTGTCATCGGCATTGGCACCCATGGCGGTCATGAGAACAATTTTTTGCACCCCGAGGGCCTTGGCGGCATCGATCACGGGCGTGAGCAGTTCGTCCTGGTTGGTGTGGCCGGGCGGGGACAGCATGAACAGCTTGCTGACCCCCTGCAAAGCCGCGTCCAGTCCGGCACGGGTCAGCAAATTGAGGTGGACTTCGGTGGCCGGGTCGGCGACGGGGCGGCTGGTGGCTTTGACGACCGGGTGCGGCTGCGCACGCAGCAAGCGCACGAGTTCCGAACCGACCGTGCCGTTGGCACCGATGACGAGGGTACGAGACATATTCATTTCCTAAAAGAGTGGTGGGTAGGCGAATGATCCCGCCACAGCCTCGAACTTAAAATAGACATAAATCCATATTTCATGTCCAATCGTACAAACAAACACTGGCAGTGTTGTCACCAACCGCCCTGCGACCCATGGACTTATTGACTGACATCTTTCGCCAAGCGGGGCTGCGCCGTCGGCTGCTGGATCTGCACCAGCTGCGGGACGCCACCGCCCTGCAGTTCCCGTGCGAACGCAGCATGGGCGTGCATGTGGTCACGGCCGGGCAGGTGTATGTGCATGCCACCCGCCTGGCGCAACCCCTTTGCCTGCAAGCCGGGGACGTGGCGGTGATGGCGCGGGGCTGCATGCACACCGTTAGCACCCATGAGGACATGGGGGCCGTGCGCGCGGTGTCCCTGGCCCATGCCTGGCCTTTGCCCGATGGCGATGCACCGGGCGGTGCGCCGCCCAACGCACTCCTGAGCGGTGCCTACCAGTTCTGGCACCACCCGGTGCATCCTTTTTTTGCAGACATGCCCGATTGGTGGGTGCTGCGGGCGCACGAGGGCCCCTACCCCCAGGCCATGGCCCACAGCCTGGAGCTGCTGCAACAAGAACTGGCCCGGCGCGAGCTGGGCAGCGAAACCCTGGTGTACGGGCTGCTGGATGTGATTTTTGTACTGCTGATGCGGGAGGTGCTGCAGCGCCAGGGGGAGCACACCGCGTGCTGGAGCCACGGCATCCGCGACCCCCAGGTGATGAAGGCGGTACAGGCCATGCATGACGACTGCGCCCACGCCTGGTCGCTGGACAAGCTGGCCCAGCGCGCGGGGCTGTCGCGCACCGGCCTGGCGGAGCGGTTTCGCGAATCGATGGGCCATACGCCGCTGAACTACCTGCGCACGGTACGCATGCAAAAGGCCATGGCTGCGCTGAGTGAGTCCGAGCGCTCGCTGGAGCAGATCGCCCGGGAGGTGGGCTACACCGACGCGTTCAGCTTCTCCAAGGTATTCAAGCGCACGGTGGGCGTGGCCCCGCGCGACTTCCGCCGCCAGGACACGCAGGACAAAGCGCTGGCCTGGCGCATTGGCTAGGTGCATGGGTGGCACGCGCACAGGTGGGCGGGGCACCGGTGGGCTGCCGGCAATGGGTCAGAACACCTGACTTCCATCGCCATGCATCACACTGCGATCAACCGGTCGGTACGGGTGGTGGAAATGGGCGCGCGCAGTAGCGACAGACTATTCCTGCTGGATGGCTTCAACATAGAACCGCACCCGCCGCGGCCCCTGCCATTCGTCGGCATCGAGCCGGAA
>CAZDDK010000376.1:0-2414 GCA_964504185.1 uncultured Rhodoferax sp.
CCCACGGTGGTGCGGGGCTTTTCGAAGTAGACGCGCATCACCACCAGCAGGTCGTCCTTGAGCGCATCGGCCTGACGTTGTAGTTGGCGGGCGTAATCCATGGCCTGGTCGTGGTCGTGGATGGAGCAAGGCCCCACCACTGCGATGAGGCGGTCGTCCTGGCCGTGCAGCACCCGGGAGATGGCGGCGCGGCTGCTCTCCACCAGGGCCTGGGCGGCGTCGGGCACGGGCAGCGCTTCCTCCAGCAGGGCCGGGGTGATGAGTGGGCGCACCGCGCCGATGCGGGTGTCATCGATGCGGGTGGTGTCGTGGGTGGTGAGGCGGGCAGTCTTGGTGTTTGGCATACTATTAAATTTATAGCTACTTACTCAATAAATACGCGGGCTAGAGGGCGATTTTAGTACTTATGCCGGGTCTGCCGGGGCAGGTCGGTGTCGTTTGCACCACGGCGAATCCCGGACAATGGCTGCCATGTCTTTGCACCAACGCCTCTGGTTTCGCCTGGTCCCGGCCTATGCGGCGGGCTATTTCCTCTCGTACGGGCTGCGCAGTGTCAATGCGGTGATAGCACCGGAGCTGATGCAGGAGTTGCACATCAGCGCCTCGGGCTTGGGTTTGCTGACCTCGGCGTATTTTCTCGCATTTGGCCTGTTCCAATTGCCGCTGGGCCTGCTGCTGGACCGCTTTGGCCCGCGCCGGGTGGAGGCGTCCCTGTTGCTGGTGGGCGCGGCGGGCAGCGCGGTGTTTGCCTTGGGCGAGAGTTTGCAGACCCTGGCAGCCGGGCGCGCGCTGATTGGGCTGGGGGTGTCGGCCTGCCTGATGGCCAGCTTCAAGGCGTTTAGCCAGTGGTTTCCGATCGAGCGCATGCCGGCGCTGACGGCCACCATCATGGTGGCTGGTGGGCTGGGTGCGCTGTCGGCCAGTGTGCCGGTGGAATGGGTTCTGCCCCTGCTGGGTTGGCGCGGGGTGTTCTTCCTGGTGGCGGCGCTGATGGTGGCCGCAGCCGCGTATTTGATGACGGTGCCGGATCAAGGCGCCGCAGCGCAAGGCGAGAGCTTTGCCCAACAGATTCGCACCCTGGGTGGCATCTATGGCAACCGCCATTTCTGGCGTTTTGCACCGCAAGGCTGCGTGACGGTGGGCGGTTTTATGGCTATCCAGGGGCTATGGGCCGTGCCGTGGCTGATGGAAGTGAATGGCGCGACGCGCAGTGAGGCGGCCCATGTGCTGTTTTTGATGGCGCTGGCCATGTTGCTGGGCTTTTTGTTCGTGGCCACCTGCTCCGGTGCCCTGGCGCGCCGGGGCATTTCGCCGATGGTGTTGTTGTCGCTGGGCATGGGGCTGGCCCTGGTGGTGGAGTTGGGCATTTTGCTGAATCTGGCGCGGCCCCACTGGCTGTGGCCATTGCTGGGCCTGTCTTTCAGTCTGGGCAATATCGCCTATTCGCAGCTGACCGCCGCTTTTCCCGTGGCGTTGTCCGGGCGGGTCAATACTGCGCTGAACCTGGTGGTATTCATTGGCGCTTTTGGCCTGCAGTGGGGCATAGGCGCGGCAGTCGATGGCTTTGCCAGCCTGGGCGGTATGGCCCGCGCCGAGGCCTTTCGCACCACCCTGGGCGCGCTGTTGGCCGCCCAGGTGCTGTCCTTCTTGTGGTTTCTGTGGCCGGTGAGGCGCTCGGTGGGCTAGGGCCGAGCGTCCGTTTGCGCAGTGTTTGCGCCAATCGGGATTGACGAAGGTCATTTGGTGGAAGAATGGTTCGCACCGCGACTCCCTCTTTGTTCACCATGAAGCATGTTGTCAGCATCAGTCTGGGTTCCAGCAGCCAGGATTTCGATTTCACCACCACGTTCCTTGGCCAGGTGCTGCATGTGCACCGCGTGGGTGCCAATGGCAGCACGGCCACTGCGGTCAAGCTGATCAGGCAGTGGGAGAAGAAGGCCGCTGCCATCGGCCTGGGCGTGCTCAAGGACCACTACACCGTGGGCTCGCGCCGTTTCATTGCCCGCGACAGCGCGCGTTTGCGGGCTGCGGCCACCCGCGTGCCGGTGACGACGGGGGGGCGTCTGGGCGAGATCTTTCAGGAGTGGGCGGTGCGCCACGCCCAGACCCAGCTGGGCAGTTTCTTCAACAACGCACGGGTGTTGTTCTTCTCGGGGATGGCGGACTACAAGCTGGCGCTTTCCATGTCCGAGCACACCCGCAACCTGCAGTTTGCCGACCCGCTGTTGCAGCTGGGTGTGCCCAAATTGCTGGGTTCGGTGGAGGCCCTGAATTTGTATGCCGATGGAGCCCACTACGTCAAGGACTGGACGCTGCCGGAGTTGATGGCTTCCGGCCCGGTCAAGGAGTGGACGCGCTTTGTGCTGCGCAAGGCGATGCAAAAGGCCAGCGTCATTGTGGCCCCGGTGCACGAG
>CAZDDK010000377.1:0-2406 GCA_964504185.1 uncultured Rhodoferax sp.
TCCCTATCGCTTAGGAGGGGGCCGTTCTATCCATTGAACTACGAAGACGAAGCGGGGATTGTAAGTGCCGCGCCGAGGGCTACTTGGTGAGGTGGCGCATGGCCTCTTCCAGCCCCTTGATGGTGAGCGGGAACATGTGCTGGTGCACGATTTCCTGGATGATGCTGATGCTCTGGCGGTACTGCCATACGCCTTGTGGCTCGGGGTTGATCCACGCGTGTTTGGGGAAAGCACTCAGCAAGCGTTGCAGCCATTCGGCACCGGCTTCTTCGTTGTTGTATTCCACGCTGCCACCGGGCTGCACAATTTCGTACGGGCTCATGGTGGCGTCGCCCACAAAGATCAGTTTGTAGTCTTTGTTGTACTTGCGGATGATGTCCCAGGTGTCAAACTTTTCGGCAAAGCGGCGCCGGTTGTTCTTCCACATGAAGTCATAGACGCAGTTGTGGAAATAGTAGAACTCCAGATGCTTGAACTCGGTCTTGGTGGCGCTGAACAGCTCTTCCACGCGCTGGATGTGGTCGTCCATGGTGCCGCCCACGTCCATCAGTAGCAGCACCTTGACGTTGTTGTGGCGCTCGGGGCGCATCTTGATGTCGAGGTAGCCCGCATTGGCCGCCGTCTTGCTGATGGTGGTCTCCAGGTCCAGCTCGTCCTCGTGGCCTTCGCGGGCGAACTTGCGCAGGCGGCGCAGCGCCACCTTGATGTTGCGCGTGCCCAGCTCCTGCGTGTCGTCGTAGTCCTTGTAGGCGCGCTGGTCCCAGACCTTGACGGCGCTGCGGTTGCGGCTCTTGTCCTGGCCGATGCGAATGCCTTGCGGGTTGTTGCCATAGGCGCCAAACGGCGAGGTGCCACCCGTGCCAATCCATTTGGAGCCGCCTTCGTGGCGTTCCTTTTGCTCTTCCAGCCGCTTTTTGAGCGTCTCCATCAGCTCGTCCCAGCCCATCTTCTGCAGCTTGGCCAGCTCTTCGGGGCTCAGCATGCCCTCCAGGTTCTTGCGCAGCCATTCGGCGGGGATGTCCTTGGTGAAGTCGGCCACCATCTCCACGCCCTTGAAGTAGGCAGCAAAGGCTCGGTCGAACTTGTCGTAGTGCTTTTCGTCCTTGACCAGGGCCGTGCGGCTCAGGTAGTAGAAGTCGTCGATCTTGTAGCCGGAGGGCTCAATGCCATCGAGTTCAGGGTCTTCGGGCGTGGGCGCGTTGGGGCCGACCACGCCTTTTTTCAGGGCTTCGAGCAGGGTCAGGTATTCCTTGACCGAGACCGGGAGCTTGGCGGAGCGCAGGGTGTAGAAAAAATCCAGCAGCATGGGGTCATCCCTCCGGCTAACAGCGCGGCTTGTCCAGTAAGTACAGCAGTTGCGCCTTGGCCTCCGGCCATTCGCCGGCGCGCATGCTGTACATCACGGTGTCGCGGATGGTGCCGTCGCGGCGCAAGGCGTGGCCGCGCAGCACGCCGTCCTTTTTGGCACCCAGGCGCTCAATGGCAGCCTGCGAGGCGAAGTTGAAATTGTCGGTGCGCCAGCCCACCACATGGCAACCCAGAGTTTCAAACGCATGGGTTAGCAACAGCAGTTTGCAGGTGGTGTTGACGTGGCTGCGCTGGCTGCTTTGGGCGTACCAGGTGTAGCCAATTTCCAGCCGCTTTAAGGAAGGAACGATGTCGTGGTAACTGGAAGTGCCCAGCACCCGGCCTGAGTCGCTTTCCAGCACGGCAAATGCAAAGCGGCTCCCGCCTTCGCGCATGGTGAGCGCGTCTTCGATGTACTTTCGGGTGTCTTGCGGCTCGGGTACCGAGGTCACGCGAATGCTCCACAGCGCACCGTCGGCCGCAGCCGCGCGCAGGCCCGCCTCGTGCGCCAGGGCCAGTGGTACCAATTCAACGCCGCGATCGCGCAGGGTGATAGGGTCAACAAATGCCATGGTGTGCCCAATCATTCGCGGTCTTTATTTCTTTGGGCAGCACGCCAGCGCCGGGCCAATTGCAGGCCCAGCCCGCCCCCGATGCCCACCAGCACGATGCCACCAATGCTGGCGTAGCCATAGCCGTCGGAAAAAACATCCAGGCCCAGCAAGTGGCCAACCCAAAAACCCAGCAGTGCGCCGCCGATGAAGCCAATGGCGTCGGACAGACCTTCCAGCAACAGATTGTTTTTCATGGAACGGGTCTTTTTCATTTAGCGGTTGTGGCGCTGCATGAACATCAGCTTTTCGAACAGGGTGGCGTCTTGCTCGTTCTTGAGCAGCGCACCCACCAGCGGTGGCACGGCCATTTTGTCGTCTTTTGTGTGCAGGGCTTCTGGAGGGATATCTTCGGCCAGCAGCAGCTTGAGCCAGTCCAGCAGTTCGCTGGTAGAGGGCTTTTTCTTCAGGCCGGGCAGGTTGCGCACGTCGTAGAAGGTCTTCATGG
>CAZDDK010000378.1:0-2400 GCA_964504185.1 uncultured Rhodoferax sp.
TGCTCGATCACGATCACGCTGTGACCACCATCGACCAAGCGGTGCAGCACGCGGATGAGCTTGTCCACATCGGCCATGTGCAGGCCCACGGTGGGCTCGTCCAGCACATACAGCGTGTGCGGCACCTTCTGGCCCCGGCGGCCGACCTCGTCTCGCACCTTGGTCAGCTCGGTCACGAGCTTGATGCGCTGCGCCTCGCCGCCGCTCAGGGTGGGTGAGGGCTGGCCCAGGGTGAGGTAGCCCAGGCCCACGTCCTTGAGCAGTTGCAGTGGGTGGGCGATGCTGGGCATGGCAGCAAAGAAGTCCACGGCTTCGTCCACTTCCATCTGCAACACGTCGCCAATGTTCTTGCCGCGCCAGGTGACGGCCTGGGTCTCAGGGTTGAAGCGCGCGCCCTTGCAGGTTTCGCACAGCACCTTCACGTCGGGCAGGAAGCTCATGGCGACGGTGCGGATGCCCTGCCCTTCGCAGCCGGGGCAGCGCCCCGCGCCGGTGTTGAAGCTGAATCGGTTGGCGGCGTAGCCGCGCGCCTTGGCCTCCAGGGTGTCGGCAAAGAGTTTGCGGATGGTGTCCCAGAAACCGATGTAGGTGGCCGGGCAGCTACGCGGTGTCTTGCCGATGGGGGTCTGATCCACTTCCAGCACGCGGTCCACGGCTTCGAAGCCGGTCACGCCCGTGCAACCGGTCCAGGCCGGATGCTCGCCCTTGGCCAGCGCATCGCGCCCGGCCTTGGTGGCCTGCAGGCTGACCACGCTTTGCACGTTGGTGAGCAGCACGTCGCGCGCCAGGGTGGACTTGCCCGAGCCCGACACGCCGGTAACGGCCACCAGGCGCTTGAGCGGCACCTGGGCAGTGACGCTTTGCAGGTTGTGCAGGTTGGCACCGTGCACGGTGAGCCAGTGCACTGCGTGGTCCGCTGCATCGGCGGCAGAAGGCGGTGCGCCGTGGGCCGATTTCGAGGCGGCGAAGCCGACGTATGAGGCCTGCGGCGTACCGCCTTCTGCCGCCGCGCGCTCCACCACCGACCGTCGCGCTGTCAGCGGATGCCGCATGGCGTGCAGCAAGTACCGTCCGGTCTGCGAATCGGCTGCTTGCTGCACCTCGGCCACCGAACCCTCGGCCACCAGCCGCCCCCCGCGCTTGCCCGCGCTGGGGCCGATGTCGATGATGTGATCCGCATGGCGGATGGTGTCTTCGTCGTGCTCCACCACCACCAGGGTGTTGCCGTTGTCACTCAGTTTGCGCAGGGCCCCCAGCAGGATCTGGTTGTCGCGGGCATGCAGGCCGATGGTGGGTTCGTCCAGCACATAGCACACGCCCTGCAAATTGCTGCCCAATTGCGCAGCCAGCCGAATGCGCTGCGCCTCGCCGCCGGACAGGGTGGGCGCGCCACGGTCCAGCGTGAGGTAGCCCAGCCCCACGGCCTCCAGGAACTCCAGGCGGCTCTGGATTTCGGGGATCAGGTCGCGGGCGATGTCGGCCTCGCGCGCGGCCAGCGCCCCCTCCACCCGCAGCGACTGCACCCAGCGGCGCAGGTCGGTCACGCTCCAGGCCGCCAGGTCGGTGATAGACCAAGTATCAAATGAGCCACTAGCCCGCGTGTTTGTTGATGTTGCTGCTACTTTTGTGATAGCAAACTGCACCGCCCGCGCGGTCGCATTCAGGCGCGTGCCCTGGCAGGTGGGGCAGGTGGCGTTGTGCAGATCCTCCACATCCGCCTCGGCAAAGGTCTGCTCGCGGCCCTTGTTGTCGTCGTCCCGAACCGAATCGTCAAACACCTTGCGCTGCTCTTTGGTCAAGGCCACGCCCGTGCCCACGCAGTCCGGGCACCAGCCGTGCTTGCTGTTGTAGGAGAACAGGCGCGGGTCCAGCTCCTGGTAGGAAGTGGCGCACACCGGGCAGGCGCGCTTGGTGGAGAACACCTGCACCCGGCCAATGCCCGCCGTGGGCGCACCGGCTGCCATAGCGGCCTCCAGCCCCTGCAGCTCGCTCATCACATGCACCACACCCTTGCCGTGCGTGAGCGCGGTGGCCAGGGCCTGGCGCAGCGCGGCCTCGTGCGCGGGGTCCACGTCCAGGCTGGCCACGGGCAGCTCGATGGTGTGTTCCTTGAAGCGGTCGATGCGCGGAAACCCGGTGGTGGGCAGAAAGTTGCCGTCCACACGCAGGTGGGTGAAGCCGCGCGGTCGCGCCCAGTCGGCCAGCTCGGTGTAGACGCCCTTGCGGCCCTGTACCAACGGTGCCAGCAAGCCGATGTGCTGGCCACGGTAGGTCTTCATCAACTGCGCGGCAATGCTGTCGGCGCTTTGTGGCTGCACCGGGGTGCCGTCGTGCACGCAGTGCTGGGTGCCGAGCTTCACGTACAGCAGGCGCAGGAAATGCCAGACCTCGGTGGTGGTG
>CAZDDK010000379.1:0-2397 GCA_964504185.1 uncultured Rhodoferax sp.
CCACCAGGCGGCGCGTGCGCGGGCTGTCGCGGCCGGTGTACCAGCCCAAGGGCCGGGTGCCTGTGAGTTGCTCTATGGCCTGCATGGCCAAACGCATGTGTTCGCGTTCCGTGGCCTCATTCACATTCTGGTAGTGGATCCAGCGCCAGCCGTGGCAGGCGATCTCGTGGCCCAGCTCCACGAACGCGGCAGTCAGCTCCGGGTGGCGCTGCAGGGCCATGCCGACGCCGAAGACCGTGAGCGGCAGGCCACGCGACTCAAACGCGCGCAGGATGCGCCAGACCCCGGCGCGCGCGCCGTACTCGTAGATGCCCTCCATGCTGAGATGGCGCTCCGGGTAGGCGGCGGGGCTGGCCATTTCCGACAGGAACTGCTCGGAACCCGCATCGCCATGCAGCACGCAGTTCTCGCCGCCTTCCTCGTAGTTCAGCACAAACTGCACGGCAATGCGTGCGCCATGGGGCCACTGCGCATGCGGCACTTCCCGGCCATAGCCGACCAGATCGCGCGGATAGGCGTGGGTGGTGTCGTAGGGTGTCATGGTGGGGTGGGGGCGAGTGTGAGGGAGGCTTCCACGTTGCGCAGGTGTTCGTCCATCAGGCGCAAGGCGAGCGCCTCGTCCCCGGCCTGCAGCGCCAAGACGATGGCACGGTGCTCCTCGTGCGAGTGCACGGCGGCACCGGCGGACTGGTACATCAGCGTGACCAACGCGCAACGCGACAGCAGGTCCATCAGCAAATGGGCCAGTACCTCATTGCCCATCAGTTGGGCCATGCGCACATGGAAGTCGCCCAGCAAGGTGGTGCGCCCGGACACGTCGCCACGCAGCACGGCAGCTTCTTCGTCGGCAATGTGGTCCTTGAGCGCGGCGATCTGTTCGGGCGTGACCTGGCGGATGAAGGCCTGCGTCATGCCGGCCTCCAGCATGCGGCGCACGGCAAACACCTGCTGCGCTTCGGCAATGGACGGTGCCGCGACAAAGGCCCCGCGCGCGGGCTGCATGTGGATCAGCCGGTTTTGCGAGAGCTTGAACAGGGCCTGTCGAATCAGCGTGCGCGACACACCAAACTGGTTTGCCAGTGTTTGCTCCACCAATTTGGTGCCAGGCTGCAGGCGGTGTTCCACGATGGAACGGGTCAGCGTTTCGACGATGAAGCCAGTGGGGGTGGAGTCCATGCGGGCCATGATAGCGACAATCCAAAATAGTGTATACACTTTGAAAATTCGAACCAAGGGGCACGCCATGGGCTTGAGCACGCACGTACTGGACACCATGCACGGCATCCCCGCAGCGGGCATGCAGGTGGCGCTCTACACCACGACGGGCGAACAGGCCACGCTGCTGCAATCCTTCACGCTCAACCAGGATGGTCGCAACCCCAGCGGAATGCTGATTGCGCACGCGGATTTGCGCGCAGGAACCTACCGCCTGGTGTTTGATGTGGCGGGCTATTTCCAGGGCTGCGGCGTGAGCCTGCCAGAGCCCAATTTTCTGGACCGCGTCCGCATCGACTTTGGCGTGGCCCATGCCGAACAGCACTACCACGTGCCGTTGCTGGTCAGCCCCTGGAGCTATTCCACCTACCGGGGTTCGTGAAACGGGCAATCGCGCCACGGTGCGGCAAATTGCGTGGTGAGATACCGCGTTATTTCGTGTTTGATGGCTGGTCAAACGCAACGGACGGTGATTAAATGAACTCGTCTATGGGTTTTGGGTCAAATCCAACGTACCGCCTGAGCAGGGCGGGCGGGCGTTGAACTGAAACAGGAGGTTCTATGGATGCCATTGGTAACTTCGTTGCGCGCTATGCCCGCAACCGCGAAGAAGAACTCAGCATCGACGAGTACCTGGCTGAGTGCAAACGCCAGCCCATGGCCTACGCCACGGCCGCAGAGCGCATGCTGGCCGCCATCGGCGAGCCCGAGATGGTGGACACCCGCAACGACCCGCGCCTGTCGCGCCTGTTTGCCAACAAGGTCATCAAGCGCTACCCCGCCTTTGCCGAGTTCTACGGCATGGAGGATGCCATCGAGCAGGTGGTGAGCTTCTTCCGCCACGCCGCACAGGGGCTGGAGGAGCGCAAGCAGATTTTGTATCTGCTGGGCCCGGTGGGGGGCGGCAAGAGCTCGATTGCCGAACGCCTCAAGTTCCTGATGCAGCAGGTTCCGTTCTACGCGCTCAAGGGTTCGCCCGTCAACGAGACGCCGCTGGGGCTGTTCGATCCGCTGGAGGACGGTGCGGTGCTGCAGGAGAATTTTGGCATTCCGCCGCGCTACCTGCAGCGCGTGCTGTCGCCCTGGGCAGTCAAGCGGCTGGACGATTTTGGCGGAGACATTCGACAGTTCCGGGTGGTCAAGCGCTACCCCAGCATCCTCAAGCAGGTGGGTGTGGCCAAG
>CAZDDK010000380.1:0-2396 GCA_964504185.1 uncultured Rhodoferax sp.
AGCTTGAAGAAGGCCACGGCCTGCACCAGTTCGTTGGCCTGGCCCTTGAGGCTGCTGGCCGCTGCGGCCATTTCCTCGACCAGGGCGGCATTTTGCTGGGTGGCCTGGTCCATCTGCGTGACCGCTTCGCCGACCTGGGCCACACCCAGCGCCTGCTCGTTGCTGGCGGCACTGATCTCGCCCATGATGTCGGTCACGCGCCGGATGCTGGTCACCACTTCGCTCATGGTCACCCCGGCCTGGTCCACCAGGGTCGTGCCCTGCTCGACCCGCTCCACGCTGGCGTTGATCAGGCTCTTGATTTCCTTGGCGGCCTCGGCCGAGCGCCCGGCCAGGGAGCGCACCTCGGAGGCCACCACCGCAAAGCCACGGCCCTGCTCGCCGGCGCGGGCGGCCTCGACGGCGGCGTTCAGCGCCAGGATGTTGGTCTGGAAGGCGATGCCGTCGATCACCTGGATGATGTCGGAAATCTTGCGCGAGGATTCGTTAATGCCCTTCATGGTCTCTACCACCTGGCCCACTACCTCGCCGCCCTGAACCGCCACGGTGGACGCGTTTTGGGCCAATTGGTTGGCCTGGCGGGCGTTGTCGGCGTTTTGCTTCACGGTGGAACCCAGCTCCTCCATGGAGGCGGCGGTTTCTTCCAGCGCACTGGCCTGGGCCTCCGTGCGGGAAGACAGGTCGTTGTTGCCCTGGGCAATTTCGGCGCTGGCCGTGGCCACGCCTTCGGAGCCCTGGCGCACGGTGGACACCACCTGGGCCAGATTACCCTGCATGGTGACCAGGCTGGCCATCAGGCTGCTGGTGTCACCGGTGCGCACCGCCACCGCGTGGGTGAAATCGCCTTGGGACACGGCGCGTGCCAGTACGGCGGCGTCTTTGGGTTCGCCCCCGAGCTCGCGCAACAGGCTGCGGGTGATCAAGGTCCCCAGCACGGCGGCCAGGGCCAGGGCCAGTACGCCCAGCGTGATCAGGAGCGTGCGGGCCTGGGCGTAGGTCTGGTCGGATGACTTTTCGGTGGCTTCCAGGATGCCCTTCTGAAAATCCACCATGGCCGAGATGGCCTTTTTGTAGTCCGCCAGGACGGGGTGCAACTGGTTGCTGAGGTAGGTGCGGGATTCGTCCGCCTTGTCGGCCATGATGAGGGCGGTCAGGGCCTGGTACCCGGTCTGGTACTTGGCTCGCTGGTCCTTCATCTCCTTGAGCAATTGTCTTCCCTGGGGCAAGACCATAACTTTGTCCAACAACTCCAGGTTCTTGTCGGAAAGCGCACCGGCCTGCTGGATGAGGTCCATCTGCTTTTGGCGATCCGGTCCGTCCTGCGTGAGCATCATGTTGCGCAGGGCAATGGCGACGGTGTCGGTTTGCGTCAGCAGGGTGACGGATGCGTCGATCTTGGGCACCCGGTCGTTCACGATTTCATCCACCCCCTGGTTGATGCGCCCCACGGAATACAGACCCACCACCACGATGGCCAGCAACAGGGCACACACCACACCAAACCCCACCGTCAGGCGGGCGCGAACGCTCATGGCAGAAATATTCATGGTTCCAACCTCATAAAAAACAAGCTTGATGCTACGTGCTTTCTCGAGAACCGGGAAGCGTGCATCAAGCGCCGTGGCATTTTTTGAATTTTCTCCCGCTGCCGCAGTGGCAGGGGTCGTTGCGCCCGGGCAGGTCGGCGCGGCGCAGGGTGGGAACACGCGGGCCAATGCCACGCCAGATTTCGCGCAGGTCGTAGACCGACCACACCGCGTCGGCAAAGGCGTCCAGGCGCGCGCGGCTCATGGACGGCGGGGCGTCTTCGCTGAAAGGGGACAGTTCGGGCGCACCCTCGTCATCCTCCGTCAGGGCCACGATGGCTTGCAAGGCCACGTCGTGCCATTTTGCCGCTTGCCTGTCGCTGGGTTCTGCCCATTCCTCGGGCCAGGCCTCCACTGCAAACATAAAGCCCAGGGCAAACACTTGGGCAAAGGCGGGCAGCGCCTCATCGGCCCACTCGCCCCGCTCGGCCTGCGAAAGGGACGCCACGGCTCCGCGCACGTCCATCACCTCGGGGTGGTAGGCGTGGGCATCGTCCAGCGACTCGGTGGGCGTGTCCAGGGCGGTCTGCACTTCGGACCAACGCTGCTCCCAAATCTGCAAGAAGCGCGCGCGCTGGGCGGCGTCGGCAAAGGAGCCCACCGGGTCGGCCGCATCGCCGTGCGCCCGATCGACCGGCTCGGAATCGTCCTGCGCCGGGATGGCCAGCAGCACATCCAGGTATTCGCTTTGGGGAATGGCCTGGCGACAACAGATCAGCGCGGCCATGAAGCCTTCGCAAAACTCCCACTGCGGGGTTTCCTCGTAGCGCGAGCGCAGGTCGTCCAGAATCGCGTCGATCTCGTCGAACT
>CAZDDK010000381.1:0-2383 GCA_964504185.1 uncultured Rhodoferax sp.
CACCTGCCGTGGCACTGGCAAGGTCATTCCTGAGCCCTGCCATGCCTGCCATGGCCAGGGCAAGGTCAAAAAGCAAAAGACGCTGGAAGTCAAGATCCCCGCCGGCATCGACGGAGGCATGCGCATTCGCAGCACCGGCAATGGCGAACCCGGCACCAACGGCGGCCCGGCCGGCGACCTCTACATCGAAATCCGGCTGAAAAAGCACGATATTTTCGAGCGCGACGGCGACGACCTGCATTGCTCGGTTCCCATCAGCATGGTGACCGCCGCGCTGGGTGGCGAGATTGATGTGCCCACACTGTCCGGCAAGGCCGCCATCGATATTCCCGAAGGCACGCAGACCGGCAAGCAATTCCGCCTGCGCGGCAAAGGCATCAAGGGCGTGCGCGCCAGCTACCCTGGCGATTTGTATTGCCACATCACGGTCGAAACGCCGGTCAAGCTCACCGAGCACCAGCGCCGGTTGATGCGTGAACTCGATGAGTCCTTCAAGAAGGACGGCAACAAACATTCGCCCTCTGGCGACAGCTGGACCGACCGCCTGAAAAACTTCTTCAGCTGACGCGCGACAACTACCGCACGATTTTTGCCCCTGAACCCTGCCACCCGGTCTATAAACGACCCGGTGGCATTTCTTTTTTTGGGGGGGTGGTTTCCATGGGTGTCAACATCACATTTCTGGGCGGTGCCGACACGGTGACCGGTTCCAAATACCTGGTGCGCCACGGTGGCAAGAGCCTGTTGCTGGATTGCGGCCTGTTTCAGGGCTACAAACAACTGCGCCTGCGCAATTGGACACCGCTGCCGGTGGCACCCAACGCGGTCGATGCGGTGATCCTTAGCCACGCCCACCTGGACCACAGCGGCTACCTGCCGCTGCTGGTCAAGGAGGGCTTTGCTGGCAAGGTTTTCGCCACGGCTGGAACCCAGGCACTGTGCAAGATCCTGTTGCCCGACAGCGGCCACATCCAGGAAGAGGACGCCGCTTACGCCAACCGCCACGGACTCTCCCGACATGCACCGGCCCTGCCCCTTTACACCCGCCAGGACGCGCTCGATTGCCTGCACTGCATCAAGGCGGTTCAGGTGGGCAAGACCTTTGAGCCCATCCCCGGGTGGAAGGTGACATTCAGCTCGGCGGGCCACATTCTGGGCGCGGCCAGTGTGCTGCTGGAGGTGGCGGGGCGGCGCATTGTGTTTTCCGGGGACCTGGGACGTCCAGACGACACGCTGATGTTCCCCCCCGAGCCGCCACCGGTCGCCGACACGGTGCTGATTGAATCCACATACGGCGACCGTCTACACCCCGCTGAAAACCTGGTGAGCGAATTAGGCCCTGCCCTGCACCGGCTGGCGGCACGTGGCGGCGTGGCCGTGGTGCCGGTGTTCGCCGTGGGGCGGGCGCAGGCCGTGCTGCTGGCAATTGCCCAGCTCAAGGCCAGCGGCCAGGTGCACCACGCGCTGCCCGTGTTCCTGGACAGCCCCATGGCCGTGCACACCACCCATCTGTTTGAACAACACATGGGGGAGCACCGGCTCAGCGCCCGGGAGACCCATGCCCTGACCCACGCGGCGACGATGATCAACAGCACCGATGAGTCCAAGGCCCTGTCGGCGCGCCACGGCCCCATGGTCATTCTGTCTGCCAGCGGTATGGCCACCGGTGGACGTGTGCTGCACCACCTGGAGCACCGCGTCGGCAACCACCGCAATATGGTCATTCTGACCGGCTACCAGGCCCCCGGCACGCGGGGGGCCACACTGGCCAGCGGAGCCAAGACGGTGCGCATTCATGGCCGGGATGTGGCGGTACAGGCCGAGATCGTGCAAGTGCAGTCGGCCTCGGCCCACGCCGACGCCGGCCAACTCCTGCAGTGGCTGCGCCTCATGCCCGGCCGCCCGGACCAGGTGTATGTGGTGCATGGCGACATGCAGGCATCCGACGCGCTGCGCGCGCGCATCCAGCACGACCTGGGGTGGCGCGCCATGGTGCCCGAACATGGTTCCACCTGGCCGTGCTAATCGCACGGCATGCGCTCCCACATCAAAACGCTATAGTATTTATAGCAAACTATCCTTATATTACGCGGGCTAATGGCCAATTTCGTTCACATATCCCCGGCGCTACCAACGTTCCATATACGGGCGCAAATCCAGCTCAAAAGTCCAGGCATCGCGAGGCTGGTTGTGCAGGTGCCAGTAGTTCTCGGCAATGTGGTCGGGGTTGAGGATGCCGTCCTGGTCCTTTAAGGCGTAGCGCTCGGGGAAAGTGGTGCGGATGAAGTCGGTGTCAATGGCACCGTCCACCACCACATGGGCTACGTGAATGTTGCGCGGGCCCAGTTCACGCGCCATGCTCTGTGCCAGCGCACGCAAGGCG
>CAZDDK010000382.1:0-2381 GCA_964504185.1 uncultured Rhodoferax sp.
ACGACATTGCCAAAGTCGTGGCCCGCGCCAAGAAGGCGCGCCTGACCTGGAATGGGGGAACGCCCGCTGCCAAACCGGCTGCGCGCAAGCGGGCGGCTGCGCCTGCTGCAGCCACCGAAGCCGCACCCAAGGCGCAGCCCCCGGTAGCCGCCAAAGCCCGGGCATCCGCCAAGCCCGCCGCCAAGAAGGCCAACGGCCAGGTTCCCGCCAAGAAGGTGGTTGCCACCAAGAAAGCTGCCGTACCCAAGGCTGCTGTGGCCGCCCCCGCAACCGCTGCCAAGAAGAAGGCCGCACCCCGCAAGGCCGCAGCGGCCTAAGCCCGCACCGTGCCCGCGTACACTGCGGGCATGAACCGCAATCTGTGGCTGCTGGCTCTGTGCCAGGGCCTGTTCCTGACGAATAACGTCGCCTTCATCGCCATCAACGGCCTGGTTGGGTTGCGCCTGGCTCCCTATGGCTGGATGGCCACCTTGCCAGTCATGGGTTACGTGGTGGGCGGTGCACTCAGCACACCGCTGGTGGCCTACACCCAGAGCCGCTATGGACGACGGGCCTCGTTCCAGATCGGCCTGCTGGTCGCCCTGCTCTCGGCCGCGTTGGCGGCGTGGGCCGTGATCGACAAAAACTTCTGGCTCTTGGTGGGTGCCACGGTGGTGGCCGGCTACTACAGCGCCAATGGGCAGCTGTACCGCTTTGCCGCCGCCGAGCTGGTGCCCGCACCGCAGCGCGAAAAGGCCGTATCCCTGGTGCTGGCGGGTGGCCTGCTGGGTGCCGTAGTCGGCCCCAATCTGGCGGCCCGCTCGCGCGGCCTGCTGGGTGTTCCCTTCGCCGGCGCCTATGTGGTGCTGGCCGGCGTGGCAATGCTGGCCATGCTGGTCATGGCCTTCATCCGTTTTCCCGCACACACCCCGGCACAGGCCGGTCACGCTGGCCAGGGCCGGCCGCTGTCGGAGATCATGCGCCAGCCGGTCTTCATGGTGGCCTGCGCCAGCGCGGCACTGGGCTATGGCGTGATGAACCTGCTGATGGCGGCCACACCGCTGGCCATGCAGCAATGCGGCTTGAGTTTTGACGACGCGGCGCTGGTGCTGGAGTGGCACGTGATCGGCATGTTCGCGCCGGGCTTCTTCACCGGCAGCTGGATCAAGCGCTTTGGCACGCTACCGGTCATGGGCGTGGGTGTGCTGCTGAACCTGGCATGTATTGCCGTGGCGCTGTCGGGCGTGGAATTGCACCAGTTCACTGTCGCGCTGTTCCTGCTCGGCGTTGGCTGGAACCTGATCTTCACCGGCAGCACCACACTGGCACTGGGCGCCTACCGCCCCGAGGAAAAAGACCGCGCCCAGGCCGCCATCAACTTCTGCGTGTTCGCCGTGATGGCCTTCACCGCGTTTGCCTCTGGCGCGCTGGTGACCACGCAGGGCTGGAGTTTGCTGAACTGGGGGTCGTTGGTGCCGGTGTTGATGACGGCGCTGGCGCTGGCCTGGCTGGCGGTCAAGTCCCGCGTTACGGTGCAGCGCGACTAAGTGTTCGCGTTGTTGGCAAACGAAAAAACGTGTGCCGCCGTTGCCTTGCCGTGCAGTTGCAGTCGATGCTGCGCCACACATTCGTGCACGGCGCCCACTTTGTGCGCGACCGCGATGCTTGCGGCATTCCCCACAGCAATGACGATCTCCACGCGGGCAAGCCCCAATGAAGCAAAGGCAAGGTCCCGTAGCGCCAGCGTTGCAACCGTCGCCGCACCAGTACGTTGGCGAGACTGTCGCACCCAGTAACCAAGGTTGCACAACTTATTGAGCCTGGAAAATTGGTTGAGGCCGCAGCCCCCAACAAAGTCGCCGTCCGCCGTGAAGATGCCGAACTCATGTGCCTCACCCGTCACTCGCGCCTGATTGCAATACTCGAACCAACACAATGCGTCATAGTCACTGAAGCTGGGCTTGGCCCAGGTCATCCAGCGCCCCACTGACTCCCCCGACTCTCGTACGGCCGCACTCATTGTCGAGGCATCAGCGCCTGTGTAGGGACGAAGAACATAAGGACCGGCTGGAATCATGATCTATTTCTCTGTTCGTGCGAACAATCCGCTATGAGAGTCACCTCATCTTTGCCATTAAATTGATAGCAAATAATCAATAAGTGACGAGGGTTAGTAGCCAATTGTGCTGCACATGATCTTCAAAACCGCGCATCCAGCCAGCGCTTCAGCTCGGCAAATACCGGCTCCGCATCCAGCTCGTTGAAGATCTCGTGGTACAGGTCGTCAAAGCAGACCGAGGTCACCACGCCCTTTGGCGCGGCAGCGGCAAACCTGCGGCTGCCTTGCGGGTTGAGCAGGCGGTCATCGCCCGCATACAGGAGCAGGGTGGGCACCGTCCAGT
>CAZDDK010000383.1:0-2380 GCA_964504185.1 uncultured Rhodoferax sp.
CCGACGTGTCCGCCCAGAAATGCGGCTGGGACATCACCAGCCAGCCCCCGGCGGCCAACGGCCACCTGCCCGAAGTGCGCCACATTGAAGTGAAAGGCCGCGCCAAAGGTGCCAGCACCGTGACGGTGACGCGCAACGAAATCCTCTACGGACTGAACCAGCAGGACAAGTTCGTGCTGGCCATCGTGCTGGTGGATGGCGATCCGCAGGCTGGCGGCCAATGCGAAGGCCCGTTCTACGTGCACAAGCCCTTTACGCAGGAGCCGGACTGGGCGGTGACGAGCATCAATCTGGATTTGACTGAACTGTTGAACAGGGCAACGACACCATGAGCACTCAGCCGGACTTCGTCTGGTCACACTGCAATGCGTGTGGCCAGGAAACCAAGCACAACGTCGTTCACCGCGCTGCCTATAAGCGCACGTTTGACGACGACCACTACCCCGTGGACGTTGGCTCGGTATGGAAGATGCTGCAGTGCAGAGGCTGTGAGGATGTTGCGCTGCTACGCGTGGACTGGTGTTCGGAAGACGACCCGCAGGATGGACCGAACCCCGCCACGTATTTCCCACCCAGGGTGTCCCGGCGTAAACCCGCGTGGATGGAGCGGATTGATCTTCCCGAAGCGTACGAGGGTCTGCTGGAAGAAGTTTACATAGCCCTCCACGCCGACAGCCGCAGGCTCGCTGCGATGGGCGCGCGTGCACTGATCGATGCGTACATCGTTCGCTGCGTCGGCGATCAAGGTGACTTCGCCAAAGGGCTGAAAAAGCTAGTGACAGACAACCATATTCGAGAGACGCAACGTGAAGTTGTGGCTGCTGCCGTCGATGCTGGAAATGCCTCCGCACACCGCGGACATTGCCCCAGTGCCAAAGACATCAGCGCGGTGATCGACATCGTGGAAAACCTCATTCACAACGAATTGCTGGCTGGGTCAGCGCAGGCACTCAAGGCGACTACCCCGCAAAGGGTTCGCGCTACCAAAAAGAACAACAAGTCATGACCCCCATCAAAACCCCCAAGAAACTCATCGAAGTCGCCCTCCCGCTGGACGCCATCAACGCCGCCTGCGCGCGCGAAAAGTCCATCCGCCACGGCCACCCGAGCACGCTGCACCTGTGGTGGGCGCGCCGCCCGCTGGCGGCGGCGCGGGCGGTCATCTTTGCGCAGATGGTCAACGACCCCGGCTACCAGCAGGGCGGCGGTTTTCGCTATGGCGTGAACAAGGAAAAGGCGGCGCTGGAGCGCGAGCGGCTGTTCAAAATCATTGAAGACCTGGTGCTGTGGGAGAACACGAATAACGAAGACGTGCTGGTCCGCGCCCGCGCCGAGATTGCCCGCAGCTGGCGCGAGACCTGTGAACTCAACCGCAACCACCCGCAGGCCGCCACGCTGTTCAACCCCGACCAGTTGCCCGCCTTCCACGACCCCTTTGCCGGTGGGGGCGCGCTGCCACTGGAGGCGCAGCGCCTGGGGCTGGAGAGTTATGCCAGCGACCTCAACCCCGTGGCCGTGACCATCAACAAGGCCATGATCGAGATACCCCCGAAGTTTTCCGGGCGTGCCCCGGTGGGGCCACCGCTGGAAGCGGATAGAGGCACGGCCAGGAAAGGTACGCGCGATGCCTTTGAGGACTGGAGCGGTGCCCGTGGCCTGGCCGAAGACGTGCGCCGCTACGGTGCGTGGATGCGCAGCGAGGCGCAAAAACGCATCGGCCACCTCTATCCCAAATTCAACGTTACTCCTGAATTGATAGCTGCTTGCGCACATTCCACGTGCGCAAACGGCCAATTTGACACTGAAGTACCAGCCAACGCAGGCTTGGCGGGCCTGAAGGCAGGGGACGAGCTGACCGTCATCGCCTGGCTGTGGGCGCGCACGGTGAAAAGCCCCAACCCGGCGTTTAGCCATGTGGACGTGCCACTGGCCAGCACCTTTATTCTGTCCAGCAAGGCGGGCAAGGAAGCCTATGTGCAGCCGATGGTGGAGGGGGACAGTTACCGCTTTGAGGTGCGCACGGGTACGCCGCCGGAGAGTGCGAAGGGTGGAACCAAGCTGACGCGGGGTGCAAACTTCCAGTGCTTGATGTCCAACACGCCGATTGAGCCCAAACACATTTACGGCCAGGCCAATGCGGGGCGCATGGGGGCGAAGCTCATGGCCATCGTGGCCGAGGGTGCCAGAGGGCGCGTGTACCTTGCACCTACCGCTGAGCATGAAGTCACCGCCCGGCAAGCGCAGCCAGAGTGGAAGCCTGAAGTGGCTATGCCAGAAAACCCCCGTTGGTTTTCACCGCCGCTGTACGGTCTGAAAACCTACGGTGACCTCTTCACCCCCCGCCAACTCGTCGCCCTCACCACGTTTTCCGACCTGGTAC
>CAZDDK010000384.1:0-2374 GCA_964504185.1 uncultured Rhodoferax sp.
AAGCACGACTTGAGCATGAAGGACAACAACCAGAGCGCCAACCTTGCCGCGCTGGTCGATGCAGGCATCCGCAGCTTCAAGATCGAGGGCCGCTACAAGGACATGGGCTATGTGAAGAACATCACCGCCCATTACCGCACGCTGCTGGACGCCCTGATCGAAGAACGCCAGGGCTCGGCCCAACCGCTGGCGCGGGCTTCGAGCGGCAGCACCACATTCAGCTTTGCGCCCGATCCCAACCAAAACTTCAACCGCGCTTTCACCGACTACTTCGTGCAGGGCCGCCAGCAGGACATCGGTGCCTTTGACTCCCCCAAGAACCCCGGCCAGCCCATAGCCTTTGTGACGCAGGTCGGCCCCAACTGGGTGGAGCTGGAACTGACCGACCGCACCATGGCCCTGCACAACGGCGACGGCCTGTGCTACTACGACCTGCAAAAGGAACTGGTGGGCCTGGCGATCAACCGCGCCGAGGCCATCAGCGCAGCCAAGGGCCGCTGGCGCGTCTTCCCCAAAGACGCTGTCGATGGCCTGAAAGACCTGCGCAAGGGCCTGGAGGTCAACCGCAACCGCGACGTGGACTGGGTGCGCGCGCTGGACAAAAAATCCAGCGACCGGCGCATTGGCGTCTGGGCCACCCTGTCTACCACGCCGGATGGCATCACTCTGAGCTATACCGATGAGGACGGCTGCATGGGCGAGGCCCAGACCGCGCTACCGCATGAACCCGCCAAGGACCCAACCACCGCAGACGCCAGCAACTTTGCCCAGATTGAAAAACTAGGTGCAACTATTTTTGTAGCTATAAGTGTAGATTTAACGCGGGCTAGGGGCCTATTTGTTCCTGCATCCGTGCTCAACACGCTGCGCCGGGCTGCCACCCAGGCGCTGGAAACATCCCGTGCCCAAACCTGGCAGCGCCTGCCCCGCGCCACCCCGGTGGAGCCGCCAGTGCCCTACCCGCACGACAGCCTGAGCTACTTGGCCAATGTTCACAACCAAGCCGCCCGCGCCTTCTACGCACGCCATGGCGTCAAGGTGATTGACGCGGCGTATGAGGACAACCAGGAGCTGGGCGAGGTCAGCTTGATGATCACCAAGCACTGCGTGCGCTTCAGCTTGAGCCTGTGCCCCAAACAGGCCAAGGGCGTGGTCGGCGTGCAGGGCCAGGTCCGGGCCGAGCCGCTGCAGCTCATCAACGGCAAAGAGAAGCTAACGCTGCGCTTTGACTGCAAGCCCTGCGAGATGCACGTGGTGGGCAAGATGAAGACGTCGGTTCGCAATCAGCAAAGCCAGGCGCTGGAAGGTGCCCTAGCGGCGGTACCCATCACGTTTCACAAGGTGCGGCCTCTGCACTGATGGGTTGCGAACATTGCACGCCGTTGCACCGCTTGCGATTCATCACCGCACAGGCCCACGCGATCAGGCCCTGCTGCAGTTCATCGCAAACCCCGTGCAGCGGGCTTCTGGTGGAAATACATTCTCTTCAACGGGCCACAGTGGCCCGCATTTGGAGAGATCAACATGACACCAGCTACCTATCGCACTTCTCGCCTGGCCGGCCTTGCCTTCGCGGTTTTGATGACCGTTGCCGTCAACGGCGGCATGCTGGTGGCGTTTGACCTGGTTGCCACGGACGCCACCTTGGCGCACACCGCCCAAGCCAGCCATGTCGCGGTGCTGGACACGGTGACCGTCGTTGGCCGGCGCATCTAGGCACACGGGAACGACTGCCGTGAAAGCGCTTCTGTTGATGGTGGGCTGGTTCATTCTGTTCGCACTGAGCTGGCCTCTGGCACTGCTGGCCCTCGTCGTATTGCCCTTGGTCTGGCTCATTTCACTGCCCTTGGCGTTGGTGGGCATTGGCGTCGGGGCGGTGCTGGCCCTGATCAAGTCGATTCTCTACCTACCGGCCCGGATACTGGGCTACCGCGCCTGACCGTGGGGACCCAGGTCCCGCGCGATCCCCGCGATCAACGCATGTGTTTGAACATCTTGGTCGCAAAGCGCTGCGGAATGCTCAACTGGCGTGGGCCAGGCACCAGTTCAAACGCTTCCCCCGCCTGCACGCTCCCGGCCTCGTCTACCGATAAGTAAAACCCGCAGAAACCACTGTGCCCCATGGTCTTGACGGCGGTGTTGAAACCCATGGCGGCATTGAATTTATAGCAAGGTTCGCGCGGTTGGCTCACACGCAGCACGCAATGGGGAAAGCGCAGCACGTCGCCCACCCAGACATCCGTTTCCAGCACGCCGCTCAGGGTCAGGTTTTCACCCATGGAGCCAAAGGGCAGCGCGTCGTCGATATCGGCCACACCGGCCTGGCGACGGGCCTCGCGCCAGAAGGCATAGTGCTCGGCCGGGTAGGCGTAAA
>CAZDDK010000385.1:0-1804 GCA_964504185.1 uncultured Rhodoferax sp.
CCTCCAGGAACACCTCCAGCGCGTCCGGCGGAATGTACAGGTCCTGCGGCAGAGCGAACAGGGGTTCACCGTACAAACGCGCCACCGCCACATGGTCCACCACGTCCGGCATGGGCGCGGGCAGATCCGCATGGACGCCGGGCGGGTCCAGGGGGGGAGCCGTTTGCGTCATGAGATAGCTATTAAAATAATAGCACTATATGCAATGAATACGCGGGCTAGAGGCTTTTTTTATGCTTGCTTGTCGGTCTGGTAGACGTAGGGCTTCTGGGCCACTTTGGCACTGCGAAAGCCCTTCCAGGCTTCGCGGTCCACGACGCGGTTCCACAGCAGGGCCAGCCCTGTGCGTTGCTCGGCGGCCAGGGTGGGTTTGGTTTGCTTGAGCTGCTCTATGAACAGGGTGGCGTCGGACTTGTAGTCGGGGCGGCGGAACAAATGCATGAAAGAAACCTTTGGTAAACCTCGTTGCGGCATTTTACCGGCCTGGGGCTGGGGCAGAAGGGTGGTCGTGGACCCATTGCGCTGCAGCGGCCATGCCGCTGGCCAGGTCGGGATGGAGATGGGCCTCACCGATCTGCCCCACCAGCCCACAGCGCCGGGCAATGTCCAGTGGCTGGTGCATGAGCCCGCAGACCAGCAGGTGAACCTGGTTTTTGTGGCAGGCGTGCGTGAGGTCGCCCAGGGTATCGGCACCGGAGGAGTCGGTGTAGATCACGTTCTTCAGGTCCAGCACCAGCACCCGCTGGGGCAGGTGGTCCTGGATGTCCTCCACCAGCTTCACAGCACCAAAAAACAGGGCACCATACAGGCGGTAGCCCGCCACCCCGCTGGCACTATCGGCGTCGGTGCCGAATGCGGGGGAGTCCGCCACCGCCACCGCCTCGCTGCGCGACAGGCTGGAGATGCGGTAAATAAAGGTGATGCAGGCCGCTACCAACCCCACTTCCACCGCCACCGTCAGGTCAAACACCACGGTGAGAAAGAACACCGCCAGCAAGGTGATGCGGTAGGGCAGGCGGTACTGGCGCAGGTGCCAGAACTCGCGCCATTCGCCCATGTTCCAGGCAACAAACATCAATATGGCGGCCATGGCGGCCAGCGGAATGTTTTTTGCCAGCGGGGCCGCGATCAGCACCACCAGCAACAAGGTCAGTGCGTGCACCACACCTGCCACCGGGCTGTTGGCACCACTTTTGACGTTGGTGACCGTGCGGGCAATGGTGCCCGTGGCGGGCATGCCGCCAAAAAAGGGTGTCACAAAGTTGGCAATGCCCTGGGCCATCAGCTCCTGGTTGGGGTCGTGGCGGTCGTCGATCATGCCGTCGGCCACGCGCGCGCACAGCAGCGACTCGATGGCACCCAGCAATGCCAGGGTGGTGGCCGGAATAAACAGGAAGCGGGCGGACGCCCAAGAAAAATCGGGCCATTGCAGGGACGGCAGCGCCGACGGAATGCCACCGAAACGCGTGCCAATGGTCTCCACCGGCAGGTGGAACAGCGACACGCAGAGCGTGGCCAGCACCAGGGCCACCACCGAACCCGGAACCAGCGCGAGCCGCCCCACCCAGCGGTACCGGGTGGCCAGGCGCGGCAGCCCCAGCTGCCACCCGACGATCGTGCCCAGGCAGGCCAGCGCCAGCCCGCTGGCCTCCCAGTGCAGCGTGGGCAGGGCTTTTTGGAGCGTGACCAGAATGCCGAAAAAATCAGCCGGCATGGCGCTGACCTGCAGCCCCAGAAAGTCCTTGATCTGCGACACCGCCACCAGCACGGCAATGCCGTTGGTGAACCCGATGACCACCGAGAT
>CAZDDK010000385.1:1814-2351 GCA_964504185.1 uncultured Rhodoferax sp.
GCGGAAAATACCCATGGCAAACAGCATGACCCCGGACATGGCGGTGGCGATGATCAGGTTGGCCAGCCCGTAGCGTTCCACAATGCCGTAGACGATCACGATGAAGGCCCCGGCCGGTCCGCCAATCTGGACCCGGCTGCCACCCAGCACAGAAATCAGGAAACCGGCCATGATGGCGGTGAACAACCCCGCCTCGGGCTTGAGCCCGCTGGCTATGGCAAAGGCCATGGCCAGCGGCAGGGCCACGATACCCACCGTCAGCCCGGCACCCAGGTCGTTGAGAAAGCGCTTGCGGTTGTAGAGCGGCCAGGTATCCAGAATGCGGGGATGAAACCACCGGATGCGCGGGGTGGCCGGACGCTCAGACTGGGGATTTTCCATCGGCATGGTCGCTTTGGAGTGCGTCGGGATTGTGTGCCGCAATGCCACTGGTGTGTCCATCCGTAGCAGGCCCCGAGACGACACGCCCGTTTTGGATGTCGGCCAGCAGCGGCCCCAGGGTGAGCACCAGGAGAATCCCCGCCAGCGGCACCGTGG
>CAZDDK010000386.1:0-2319 GCA_964504185.1 uncultured Rhodoferax sp.
AAGGTGCCGCTCTTGGCCGAGGTGGGCGTGGGGGCGAACTGGGACCAGGCGCACTAACCTTGGTGCATGCGTTGTCTCCACTGCCGCTGGGCTGGGTGGTTTCGGGGGAGGGGGAATAAATGAAGAAATGGGCTATGGCATTGCTCGGGGCCGCGTTGGTCGCGCTCGCGGCATCGTTTTGGTTTAACCAGCGTGTGAGCGCCATTCAGGGGCCGTCGGCTCTGGCGGTGCTGCATGACCAGACCGTGTGGCTGTCGGTGGATGAGGCCTTGTGGCAGATCGCGCCGGATGGCCAACGCGTGGCCATCCACGATACCCGTTCATTGGGCATCCAGGGTCGAGTTGGCAATATCGCGCAGGATGCGTTGGGCCGGTTGGTGCTGGGCGTGCGCGACCAGAATGCGCTGTATGTTTTCGATCCGGCGCAAGGCCAGGTCGTCAACACCCTGAAGCCCCAGTGGCCTGCCGACCTGGCACCGCATGCGTCCAGGGCCATCAGCTACGCTTTTGGGAGCAGCGGAAAGCTGGCCATTGCCACTGGTGGTGGCCACGCCGTGGCCCTGTTTGATGCGACGGGCCATTTCCTGGGCCGCAGCCCACCGGGGCTCTACCGCTTTACCAACGGACTATGGTGGCAGGGCGAGACCCTATGGACTACCAACACCAATGCCTATGAGCTGATCGCATTGTCCACACCCGACATGGTGCCAGTACAGACGATTAGCCTGTCTGGCGACCACTACGCCCGCTACCTGGGCATGGCGGTTGCATCCCATGGCAATGCCTCTGGCGTGGCACCGGATTTGCGGCCTCTGGCGACCGTGGTGCGATTTGCAAACGGCATGATTTTCGGGCGCATCGTGGACGTCTTTCCCGACGGCACCGAGCGGGAGTTTGCGTCCTCCATCGGCACCGAACCTCGGGACATTGCCTGGTTGGGCCAGCGTCTGCTGGTGGTCGATGGTGCAACGTACGCCGTGCGGCAGTTTGGTGCGGACGGCCAGGCGCTGCCGAATTTTGGTGCCCCATCGCTGCAAGCGGCTCTTGCTGCATTGGTAGATGAACGATCGCGTGCGCAAATGGGCTATCGCATCGCGTTGTACCTGGCCGTCGCGTTGTTTGTCGCGGGTTTTGTGCTTGCGGTGCGGGCCGAGCGGCACAAGCAGCGGGCCGCGCAGGGGGTACCGATCACACCGGAAAGACTGGGCATGCCGGTAATGAGCCCGTGGGGCCGGTTGCGCAAATCCCTGTTGTTCTTACCCGCATTGCTGTTCTTTGCTGCCTTGCTTTGGCTGGCGCTTTGGCCATTTGGCCAGCCTTTCTGGCTGGTCCGTTGGTTGGCACCCTTGGGACCCTGGGGCATCGTGGCCGCCATTGGGGTGGTGTGGATGCTGATGCTGCTCTACACACGCGTCGCCTTTGGCTGGGCTTCAAGCCGCGCCGACTGGGAAGGCGTGCTCAACGCCTGGGCGCTGCAGTCGCTGTCCCGCCCAGAATTGGCCCAGGTGCTGGAGCCCGGCGAGACCGTGCGGGATACCCTGGTGCTGGCGGGAATTCCCACCCGCTGGGTGGTGCTGACGCAGCGCCGTGTGCTGGTGTTCGCGGTGAATCGGCGTGACCGGATCTTGCGCCACGCGTTCGACAACAGCCAGATCACCCACGCCAGCGCGAAACGCTGGGCACAATGGTCCTGGCGGTCTCGCCTGCGTTCCGTGTGGAATGGGGGAGTGGCCAAACTGGAACTGCAGTCCCAGGGCAACACCCTGCTTTCGGGCTATGTGGTGTCCGCCATCACGGCGCAGCGCATGGTGGCTTTGCTGGCGCTGCAGTCGGGCCGCGCTGCAGTCCGAAAATCCGGTCAGCGCAACCGCACAAGCGACGGCCATGGTGGGCATTGGCATTGGCATTGGCAGGTGCTGGCCAGCACCCTGGTACCGGGGCTGGGCCAGTGGATGCAGCGCCGACCGGGCACGGCCTTGCTGCTCTTTCTGATGTTTGCGGCCCTCACGCTGGTCATCACCGTACCGTTGGTGTGGACCCTGCAGGGACCGCGCGCCGCTGTGTCCGCCAGCCGCGTGGCCAATACGGTGGTAACCCATTGCATTTTGGCGCTGATTGCGGCCTGGGACTGCTGGAACATGCGCGGCCGATAAGGAGGTCCGCTAGGCCATTGGGCAGCCTTCTGCAAAGGATTTCCATCTGCGCCAGAATGTTCCACACAGCCCCGCCGGGGCTGACTTGATGCCAACCTGCTACAAGGATCCCCATGCTGCACAGCGACCAGACAGACGAATTCAACGCCCTCCTGCCCGGTGCCTC
>CAZDDK010000387.1:0-2306 GCA_964504185.1 uncultured Rhodoferax sp.
GCACACCCGCAGGCTGAGGTCAACATTGCCATGGTGGGCAAGTATGTCGATTTGTCCGACAGCTACAAGTCGGTCAACGAGGCGCTGCGCCACGCCGGCATGCAGAACCATGTGCGCGTGAAGATCGAGTACCTCGATTCCGAGACGCTGACCCCTGCCGAAGTCGCGAACCTGGGCGGCTACGATGCCATTTTGGTGCCTGGTGGTTTTGGCGAGCGCGGCGTGGAAGGCAAGATCGCCACCGCCCGCTTTGCCCGCGAGCGCAAGGTGCCCTACCTGGGCATTTGCCTGGGCATGCAAGTGGCCACCATCGAATACGCGCGCCACGTGGCAGGCCTTACCGGCGCCAACAGCACCGAGTTCGACCCGGCCACGCCGCACCCCGTCATCGCCCTCATCAACGAGTGGCAGGACAAGGACGGCAGCATCCAGAAACGTGACGCAGCGTCCGATCTGGGCGGCACCATGCGCCTGGGCGCACAAAGCTCCGATGTCACGCCCGGCACGCTGGCGCACGAGATTTACGGCGATGTGGTCACCGAGCGCCACCGCCACCGTTACGAGGCCAATGTCAATTTCCTGGACGACCTGCGCAAGGCGGGTCTGGTGATTTCCGCGTTGACCCAGCGCGAACACCTCACCGAAATGGTGGAACTGCCTCAAAGTGCCCACCCGTGGTTCGTGGGCGTGCAGTTCCATCCCGAGTTCAAATCGACGCCATGGGATGGTCACCCGCTGTTCAACGCCTTCATCAAGGCTGCGCTGGACCACCAAAGTAATGGTAAGAATCAGAAGGCAGCAGCATGAAATTGTGCGGATTCGACGTCGGTCTGGCGCACCGGTTTTTTTTGATCGCTGGCCCCTGCGTCATCGAGTCCGAGCAGTTGCAAATGGATACTGCAGGTACGCTCAAAGAAATCACGGCGGCTCTGGGCATCCCCTTCATCTTCAAGAGCAGTTTCGACAAGGCCAACCGCTCCAGCGGCAGCACTTTTCGCGGCCCCGGCATGGACAAGGGACTGGAGATTCTGGCCAAGGTCCGGCGCGAGTTGAACCTGCCGGTGCTGACCGATGTGCATGACGAGGTCCAGGTGGCGCAGGTGGCCTCTGTGGTAGATGTGCTGCAAACCCCTGCCTTCCTGTGCCGACAGACCGACTTCATCCACGCCGTGGCCCAGAGTGGCAAGCCGGTAAATATCAAGAAGGGGCAGTTTCTTGCGCCGCATGACATGAAAAACGTCATCGACAAGGCCAGAGCCGCTGCGCGTGAAAATGGCCTGAACGAGGACGTGTTCATGGCCTGCGAGCGCGGTGCCAGTTTTGGCTACAACAACCTGGTCAGCGACATGCGTTCACTGGCCATCCTGCGCGAAACGGGTGCGCCCGTGGTGTTTGATGCCACCCACTCCGTGCAACTGCCGGGTGGCCAAGGCACCAGCAGTGGCGGCCAACGAGAGATGGTGCCGGTGCTGGCGCGCGCCGCCGTGGCGGTGGGCGTGGCCGGCCTGTTCATGGAAACGCATCCCGACCCGAACAAGGCTCTAAGCGACGGCCCCAACGCCGTCCCCCTGAAACACATGAAGTCTCTGCTAGAAACGTTGGTCGATCTGGACCGCGTGACCAAGAAGAACGGTTTTCTGGAAGACTGCTTTTCTGTGTGAATTTTGGTGTGTGTATCCCGCAGCGCCGGGTTTCTTGTTTTTTTGTTTGAGAAAGAAATGAAATGAGTGCAATTGTTGACATCGTCGGCCGCGAAATTCTGGATTCCCGTGGCAACCCCACGGTGGAATGCGACGTACTGCTGGAGTCCGGCACCATGGGCCGCGCCGCCGTGCCCAGCGGCGCTTCCACCGGCAGTCGCGAAGCCATCGAGCTGCGTGACGGCGACAAGAAGCGCTACCTGGGCAAGGGCGTGTTGAAGGCCGTCGAGCACATCAACACCGAGATTTCCGAGGCTGTGCTGGGCCTGGACGCCTCCGAGCAGGCTTTTTTGGACAAAACCCTGATCGACCTGGACGGCACTGAAAACAAGAGTCGCCTGGGTGCCAACGCCATGCTGGCCGTTTCTATGGCCGTGGCCCGCGCTGCGGCCGAGGAAGCCGGGCTGCCGCTGTACCGCTACTTTGGCGGCATGGGCCGCATGCAGATGCCCGTTCCCATGATGAACGTCATCAACGGTGGCGAACACGCCAACAACAACCTGGACATCCAGGAATTCATGATCATCCCCGTGGGCGCCCACAGCTTCAGAGAAGCCCTGCGCTACGGTGCCGAGGTATTCCACGAACTGAAGAAAATCATGCACG
>CAZDDK010000388.1:0-2305 GCA_964504185.1 uncultured Rhodoferax sp.
GGTCTGTTTCAGGTCGCGGGCAACGTCCTTCATCTTGTCGTGCAGTTCCATCAGGATGTTCATGTTGAACTGATCCGCATCTTCCCAATCGGCGGACATTTCCAGAACCTGTTTGCTCATTGTCTCCAGCCGACGCGCGTGGCGCGAAGAAAGCTGCTTGACGGTCGGTGTGCTCATAGCCATCCCCTGTGTTTCGGTGGCTTATTATTACACACTAATAAGGAAATGGACAAGCCGTTTAGAACTCCCCGCCTGCCTTTAGCCGATCCCGGCCAGCCGCAATCAGGTTGAGCCCAAACGTGATCGCTTCCTCGGGGGTCATGTGCATGCGCAGCGCGCCGATCTCATCGCGCTGCTCCTGCCCCTCAGCAGGGAACGCTGTCACCATGACGCCCAAGGCGCACCCACGGCTATGGATCACATGCGGTTGCTGCACGTCCACCAGACTGGCCGAGCGCTTGTTGAAGTTGCGTTCAATCTTCATTTCCCACTTTCGGAGCCACCGGCATACGCGCACGCGGCTTGTTGATTTCCTCGACCAGCACATCGACGGGGCAAGTCTTGCTGTCCAGGGCGCACCGATATGGGCACGCTACGTTCCGGCCACGGTAGTAGTCCCACCCACCCGTCATGTCGCCGCGCCCGCTGACGTAGCCACGCACCAGCTCGCGGAATTCCTCCAGTCGGGCCGGTTCAGGGCCTACCTCGCAACCGAGAAGGCGGCTGTAGTGGCGGCGCTGTGCGTGATACAGCAGCAGCTCGCCACCTGCCCATAAGACGCCCTTGGGCGGGCGCTTGCCGAACGGCACATCGACCCGATGAGGCGGCTTTGCTTTCACGACTTCCCTCCGAGTGGGTGCAGGCGCCAAAACTCGCCTTCCGGGATTTCACGCGAAGCCATGCCGTAGTGGGCCTCCAAGGCGGGCATGATCTTGGACGCGAACGCGGCGCGCTCGGCATCCCCTCCATGGAACACTGCGCCGCCGCACTCGAAGCACAAGGCACCATCCAGGCCCGTCACGTCCACGCGGGCGCGGGCCGCGATCTGGTCAAGGCCTGGGTTGGGGCGATGGCCGTAAGGCACGGCCAAATAGCCCACCCCGCGCTTCTTCGGCACCAGAACATGGAAGTTGCTCGCCGCCCAGGAATACAGCAGCACAAGACGCAGATCGCCCTTGGCATGGGCGATGGCATCTTGCAAGCCTTGCTTGATGCTATCGAATGCGGTGCTCATGGCGTCCTTTCCCGTCCGAAGGTGAACACGAAATTCCCAGGGTGCCGGAGAGGGCGCAGCCACCCCTCGGCTTGCAGCCGCTTGAGATAGGCCGCGCCCGTCTCCCCAGCCCACTGACGCGGCGCATCGTGTTCGGCGAGGCGTTCATAGGCATACCGCTCGCCCGATTCACCGTTGCGCAGCTTCGACAGCATGCGATCCGCGAACGTCGCACCCGAGGGTGCCATCCAGAGCGTCCTGGCCGACGATCTGCCCTGGTAGGTCGCGTTGCTGGCCTTGTAGATCGTGCCGATGTGGCCGCGTTTGACCAGCTCGCCGCGTTCGTCTCGGCGTTCGACTGGATCACAGTAGGCCACGATCCCCCGCACCTCCGGCAGCGCCTTGGAAAGCAGCCTGCGCATGCGGGCCAAGGCCCACGACTCTGCATTCGCGGCCAGCTCGTCCGACAGCACGAGCCTGCCGAGTTCGATCCCTTCGTTGGGCGTCAAGCCGGGGACGTACCTTGGAACCACCTTCTGGTTCATCGGCACGGAAAACACGCCAACACCGGCGAGGCGTTCGCGCGCGAACCGCTCCTTGATGAAGACCCCCGCCCGGAACCGGGCCGCAGGGCAGGTGCCCGAGTAGTGCATTGACACCACGAAAGCCTTGGCCTGCGCTTCCTCGATAGGCTGCACACTGCACCGCGACGGATCGAACGGCTCACCCGCTGGGCGATAGATCGCCCGCCGCTTGTTCCAGCGCTGGCAGGCCACCGCGAGGTGATCGGCCACGTCGAGCGGGTGAGCTTGAACTTGGGCGTCCATCATCGCACCCCCTGCGTGCTCACGCCTTCGGTGCGGCTGGTGATGGCTATCTTCCAGCTCAGCTCGCCCCAGGTGTGCTGGCAATACTGGCAGTCACGATATAGGCCATGGGCCGTGACATACCACTGCTTCACGCCCTTCTTGCCGCACTCGGGACACCGGGCGCGCTTGGGCTTGGGAACGCCGTAGCCTTGGCCTTTGCGGACTCCCATGGCTCAATCCTGCCTGTTGCTCTCGGTTTCCCGCAGATCGCAGGCAACGGTTG
>CAZDDK010000389.1:0-2302 GCA_964504185.1 uncultured Rhodoferax sp.
GGCACGTTTTCCGACGGCAAGCTCTACAGCCAGATTAAAGACCCGCGTTTTCTGGGCCGCAAGGTGATGCAGGAGTTTGTGAAAGCGGGCGCGCCCTCCGACATTCTGTTTGAGGCGCACCCGCACATCGGCACCTTCAAGCTGGTGAAGGTGGTGGAGAGCATGCGCGAACAAATCATCGCCCTGGGCGGGGAAGTGCGCTTTGAACAACGGGTGGTCGATTTGCTATTAAAAACAGAGCTGTCTCCGCACGTCCTGCAAGGGCTAGAGGTCGAAAACACCCTTAACGGCAGCCGCACCACCTTGCGCGCCCGCCACGTTGTTTTGGCCTTGGGCCACAGCGCCCGCGACACCTTTGCCATGCTGTACCAGCGCGGTGTCGCGATGCAGGCCAAGCCGTTCTCGGTGGGTTTGCGCATCGAACACCCGCAAAGCGTGATCGACCAGGCACGCTGGGGCCGTCACGCCGGCAATCCCTTGCTGGGCGCAGCCGACTACAAACTGGTGCACCACGCCTGCAACGGGCGCACCGTGTACAGCTTTTGCATGTGCCCAGGCGGCACGGTGGTGGCCGCCACGTCGGAGCCGGGACGCGTGGTGACCAATGGCATGAGCCAGTATTCCCGCGCCGAGCGCAACGCCAATGCCGGTATCGTGGTGGGCATCGATCCGCAAGACTTTCCCCACGACGAAGCCAGCTTCGTGCAGGCCTTTGGCCCACAAGACGGTCGGTGCTACGCGCAGGAGGCTGCCGCGCTGGCGGCCCGGCACGCGCTGGGCAGTGCGGGTACCACCCACCCGCTGGCCGGCATTGCCTTGCAGCGCGCGCTGGAGTCCGGCGCCTATGCGCTGGGTGGCTCTACCTACGAAGCGCCGGGCCAGCGGGTGGGAGACTTCCTGGCGGCGCGCCCGTCCACCGCATTGGGCACGGTGCTGCCGTCCTACAAGCCGGGCGTCCGGCTGGGCGATCTGGCCACCAGCCTGCCCGCCTACGCGATTGAGGCCATCCGCGAAGCGCTGCCGGTCTTTGGCAAAAAGATCAAGGGCTTTGACATGGCGGACGCCGTGTTGACCGGGGTGGAGACACGCACCTCATCGCCTCTGAAAATGCCGCGCGGCGACAACCTGCAAAGCACCAATGTGGTGGGTCTGTACCCTGCTGGCGAAGGTGCCAGCTATGCGGGCGGAATCCTGTCTGCCGCAGTGGACGGGATCAAGGTGGCCGAAGCGGTGGCGCAGAGCATGGTGCAGCCGGTGTAGGATCACTCGCCATGCCAGTCGATCCCGCCGTCGTCAAAATTTTTGCCGAGAACGTGCGCGCCGACATCATTCAACGTCCGGCCGGCCTGAACCTGGACGCGGCCATCGTTCAGAAAATCGCCAACAAGGTCAAGGTCTTTCAGGGCATGACCCCGGACTGTCTGATGAGCACCCTGGCCATGGCCGAACACACGCCCCACAAGGCCGGTGCCGTGGTGTTCAATGAGGGCGACATCGGCAGCTCGTTTCACGTCCTGATCTCTGGCGAGGTGATCGTGGAGAAAACCCGGGGCGGACGCACCGTGGCGCTGGCCAAGCTCACCGCTGGCGAGTGCTTTGGTGAAATGGCGCTGGTGGGCAACCATCTTCGCACGGCCTGCGTACGCGCCTTGCGTGACAGCGTAACCATGCGCTTTGACCGTGAGCGGGTGGATGCCTACTCCGACAGCGCGCACATCATCTACCGCAACATTGCCCGCATCCTGTCCAGCCGGCTGGACGTGACCAGCGAGATGCTGGCCGATCTGGAGTTGCGCACCGGCGAAACCGGCCCCGCCCCGCTGGGCTGAGCCCGGAGTCTGGGTGGCACGGCGGCCTGCGCAGGTTAAGGGGGAGCCCGCATTGCGGGCGCAGGACACGGAGCTGGGCGTTGTGCCGCCCGGATTCCGGGCTGCCCGCCTCCTGGTGTTTATTGTGCGGGGTTCTGCAGCGCGGCAATGCGCTCTTCAATCGGCGGGTGGGTCGAGAACAGCTGTCCAATGCCGCCCGCAATGCCAAAGGCCGCCACACTCTTGGGCAGTGCCCCCGGTGCCATGCCGCCCAAACGGGCCAAGGCGTTGATCATGGGCTGCTTGCGACCCAGCAACTGCGCGGCACCGGCGTCCGCGCGGAATTCGCGCTGGCGCGAAAACCAGGCCACCACGATGGCCGCAGCAAAGCCCAGCACAATGTCCAGCACAATGGTGGTGACCATGTAGCCAATGCCGGGGCCACTGTCGCGGTCGTCACCCTTGCGCAGAAAGCTGTCCACGGCATAACCGAT
>CAZDDK010000390.1:0-2290 GCA_964504185.1 uncultured Rhodoferax sp.
GCAGAAAGTGAAATTATTCATGGTGCAAGGGCTGGCCGCCATCACGCCCAGGGCACCGTAAAGCGCATTGGTGATGCAGCTGGACGTCGCCGCACTGCGCGCCACCACCGAGGCTGGCGGGTTGGGGTTGAGCATGGAACCCGGCGGAATGATGACCTGCAGCGGCTTCAAGCAACCGGCGTTGAGCGGAATGTCATCCCCCACCAGAGTGCGAATCACGTACAGCACCGCCGCCATGCACACCGCCGTGGGCGCATTGAAATTGTTAGTCTGCTGCGGCGACGTACCCGTGAAATCAATCACCGCACTGCGTTCGGCTGGGTGGATCCGAATGGCCACCTGGATCTGTGCACCGTTGTCCAGCGGCAAAGTGAACGAAGAAAATTGGAATCTGACCCCAATTTCTTCAATGACGCGGCGCACCGCCTCTTCGGCGTTGTCCTGCACATGGCGCATGTAGGCTTGCACCACGTCCAGGCCATACTGCGCGACCATCTTGCGCAATTCCTGCATGCCTTTTTCGTTGGCGGCGATCTGCGCCTTGAGATCGGCCATGTTCTGCCCAGGGTTGCGGGACGGGAATCCACCGGATTGCAGCAGCGCCAGCATCTCGGCCTCGCGCAGCACGCCACGGTCCACCAGCTTGAAGTTGACGATTTGTACGCCCTCTTCTTCGATACGGGTGGAAAACGGCGGCATAGAACCCGGCGTGGTGCCGCCAACGTCGGCATGGTGGCCGCGGCTGCCCACGTAAAACACGGGTGCATCGGTGTGCGCCTGTTCCAAGTACACCGGCGTGATGACGGTGATGTCCGGCAGGTGCGTGCCACCGTGGTAGGGATCGTTGAGCACGTACACATCACCCGGCTGCATGCGGCCCTGGTTGTCGCGGATCACGGTCTTGATGCTCTCGCCCATGCTGCCCAGGTGCACCGGCATGTGCGGCGCGTTGGCAATCAGGTTGCCTTCGGCATCGAACAGCGCGCAACTGAAGTCCAGGCGCTCCTTGATGTTGACCGAGTGCGCCGTGTTCTGCAGCTGCAGCCCCATTTGCTCGGCGATGTTCATGAACAGGTTGTTGAACACCTCCAGCAGCACCGGATCCACGGTTGTGCCCGCTGCAAATTGCATCGCACGCTCTTCAGTTCTGACGAGGGCCAGGTGGTCCAATTCCGTCAGGGTTGCGGCCCACCCGGGCTCCACCACGGTGGTGGCATTCTGCTCGGCGATGATGGCCGGACCGGCAATGCGGTCACCCGGGCGCAGGTCCTCCCGCACCACCAGGGCCGCCGACACCCATGCGCCGCCCGAGTACATGCGCACCGTTTCGCGCACCACGCCGCAGGCCTGCAGGTCACGCACCGGGTGCAGCGTGTGGCGGGGTTCCTCGGGGGCGTCACCGGCAATCACGGCTTCCACCGACACAGCCTCCACCACCAAACCCTTGCCCTGCATCAAAAAGGCAAAGCGCTGGCGGTAGGCGGCCTCGAAGGCGGCCCCCATCGCGGCCACCGTGGCGGGTGCGTCATGCACCTGCGGATAGGCCACCACCAGCGCCGAATCGCTGCCCTCGTAGCGCACGTGCACCCGGCGCTGGACGGTGATGCCCCGCTGGCTGACCTGCTGGCGCGCCAGCTCTGCCTGGGCCTGCGCCGCCAGCGCATCGAGCTGGGCCACCAGGGCGGGCAGCGCCTGCACCTCCAAGCGGCGTTCCACGGCTTGTTCCCTGATCACGGTCTGGTCGGCCAGCCCCATGCCATAGGCACTGAGCACACCGGCCAAGGGGTGCACCAGCACCCGCGTCATGCCCAGGGCATCGGCCACCAGACAGGCGTGTTGCCCCCCCGCGCCGCCAAAGCATTGCAGGGTGTAGCCGGTCACGTCATAGCCCCGCGCCACCGAGATCTTCTTGATCGCGTTGGCCATCTGCTGCACCGCGATGGCGATAAAGCCTTCGGCCACGGCCTCGGGTGCGCGCCCGGTTTGCTGCGCCAGGGCGGCGAAGTGCGCGCGCACCACCTCGGCGTCGAGCGCCTCGTTGGCGTGCGGCCCAAACACCTGGGGAAAGTAACGCGGCTGTACCTTGCCAACCATCACGTTGGCGTCGGTCACGGCCAGCGGGCCGCCCCGGCGGTAGCTGGCCGGGCCGGGGTTGGCACCGGCGCTTTGGGGGCCGACGCGAAAGCGCGCGCCGTCAAACGCCAGCAACGAGCCTCCCCCCGCCGCCACCGTGTGGATGGCCATCATGGGCGCGCGCATGCGCACACCGGCCACCTGGGTCTCGAACTCG
>CAZDDK010000391.1:0-2289 GCA_964504185.1 uncultured Rhodoferax sp.
TGCCCATTGGCTCCGACGGCGGTGCCTGGGCCATGGACCCCGAAACCAATTCGCAGACCGCCTTTGTGCCCCAGGGCATCGGGGCCGACCTGATCGCCACGCTGGAGGGCTTTACCCGTGCCGACGTGGACGCCTTTGCCGTGGAGTCGCAAAAGCGCGCCGCTGCCGCGCAGGCCGCTGGCTACTTTGACCGCTCCGTCGTGGCGGTGAAGGACAGCCTGGGCCAGACCATCTTGGCCCGCGACGAATTCATCAAGCCCAGCACCACGCTCGACGGTCTGGCCGCGCTCAAGCCTTCCTTTGAGCAGATGGGCGCCATGGGCTTTGACGCCGTAGCCCTCACCCGCTACCCGCAGGTGGAGCGCATCGCGCACGTGCACCACGCCGGCAATTCGTCGGGCATTGTGGACGGTGCTGCCGCCGTGCTGATCGGCAACGAGGCGGCCGCCAAGGCGCATGGGCTCACACCCCGCGCCCGCATTGTCGCCACCGCCTTGAGTGGTGCCGATCCCACCATCATGCTCACCGGCCCCATGCCCGCCACGCGCAAGGCGCTGGCCAAGGCGGGGCTCACGGTGAACGACATCGACCTGTTCGAGGTGAACGAGGCCTTTGCCGCCGTGGTGATGCGCTTCATGAAGGAGATGGGTGTGCCGCACGCCAAGGTGAACGTGAACGGCGGCGCCATCGCCATGGGCCACCCGCTGGGGGCCACCGGTGCCATGATTCTGGGCACGCTGGTGGACGAACTGCACCGCCGCCAGTTGCGCTACGGCCTGGCCACGCTGTGCGTCGGCGGCGGCATGGGCATTGCCACCATCGTCGAGCGGCTCTAGGCCCGGTTTATAAGCCAAATCGGCACCTAGCCCGCGTATTCATTGCGTAAGCAGCTACCAAATTAATAGCACCATGAAAACCATCCAATACACCTTGATCGACGGCATCGCCACCATCACCTTCGACGAACCCAACTCCCCCGTCAACACCATGTGCCTGCAGTGGCAGGAAGACATGTCTGCCCTGGCTGCGCAGGTGCTGCAGGACCAGCGCGCCATCCACGGCATCGTGCTGGCGTCCGCCAAGAGCACCTTCTTTGCCGGTGCCGACCTCAAGGGCACCATGCGCCTGCAACCCAGCGACGCACCGGAAGTCTTTCGCCAAATCGAACTGCTGAAGAAAAACTTCCGCGCCATCGAAGCGTTGGGCAAGCCGGTGGTCAGCCTGATCAACGGCACCGCGCTGGGTGGCGGCTGGGAGGTGGCGCTGCTGGGCCACCACCGCATTGCCATCAATTCGCCCAAGACCCAGTTGGGCCTGCCCGAAGTGACCCTGGGCCTGTTGCCCGGTGCCAGCGGCGTGACCAAGATGACACGCCACTTGGGGCTCATGGGCGCGCAGCCCTACCTGGTGGAAGGAAAGCTGTTCGCGCCAGCTGATGGCATGAAGCTCGGACTCATCCACGAACTGGTCGAACCCGGCCCCAACGCCGCCAGCGAAATGCGCGCCAAGGCCCTGGCCTGGATTGCCGCCCACCCCACGGCCCAGCACCCCTGGGAAGCCAAGGGCTACAAGGTGCCCGGCGGCCTGCCCTCCAGCCCGGCCGTGGCACAGATGCTGGTGGTGGCCCCGGCCATGATCAAGAAGCAGACCCGTGGCCTGTACCCCGCGCCCGAGGCCATCATGGCCTGCATGGTCGAGGGCCTGCAGGTGGACCTGGACACGGCCCTGCGCCTGGAAAGCCGCGCCCTGGCCCAGCTCATGACCGGCACCAACGCCAAGGCCATGATCAACACCTTCTTTTTCAACATGAACGCCATCAAGGGCGGCCACAGCCGCCCCAAAGATGTGCCGCGCTACACACCTGCCAAGGTGGGTCTGTTGGGTGCGGGCATGATGGGCGCGGGCATTGCCTATGCCCAGGCCAGCAAAGGCATTGCTACGGTGTTGAAGGACGTGAGCCAGGAGAAAGCCGAGCACGGCAAGGCGTACACCGCCAAGCTTACGCAGGCGCGCGTGGACAAGGGCCGCATGACGCCTGAGAAGCAAGCCGAAATCCTGGCGCGCATCCAGCCCACGGCCGACGCTGCGGATTTGCAGGGCTGCGACCTGATCATCGAAGCCGTGTTCGAAAACCGCGAACTCAAGGCCAAGGTCACCCAAGAGGCCGAACCCATGCTGGCCCCCGGCGGCTTCTTTGCGTCCAACACGTCCACCCTGCCCATTACCGGCTTGGCCCGCGCCAGCCGCGATGCCAGCACGTTCATCGGCATCCACTTCTTCAGCCCGGTG
>CAZDDK010000392.1:0-2271 GCA_964504185.1 uncultured Rhodoferax sp.
GTTCAAATTCAAGACGCTGCCCCTGGGCTGACCGTGCCCAACTGCCCAGGCGCCCATTGGCCTCGAACAGGGAAGGCGAGGGCGCTGTCGCTGGCGGGTTGGAGCCTAGCGGTTGCAGCGATGCCTGGGCGCCGGTGAGCGACACGTACAGCCCCTCGATTCCGGGGCGGTAACCGGCCACCCCGGTGCTGGTCCGCAGGTCTGGCGTACCCAGTGCGGACGGCAGGCGCAGCGTGCGCAGGTGACCGTCGCCACGCACGCGCCAGCCCAGCCCTTCGCGGGCGATGGCAACACGGTCAAAGTCCTGCACCTTGGCAATGAACTCCGACGTAAACACCGGGTACAGCGGATGCGCCAGCGCCCAGCCGTACACCTTGTGCAGCGCCTTCAAGCCAGCCTGTTTGCTGGCTGAGTACACGTGGTAGTAAATGCCCACAGGCTTGATGCGCCGGGGCTTGTCGGTCATCTCGAAGGTTTCGATGGCGCGCTCGAAGCCGTAGAACGGGCCGCGCCACAGGTTGGTGTAGATGTTCTCGTTGGTGATGGGTGCGTACACCTGCAGATAACCCTTCTTGCGGATACCCAAGGCGCCCACGGCGGTGAGCGAAGGATTGGCGCGCGTGATGGACGTGTCGCCGCCATTGATATTGAGCAGCCCGGCGCGCTCCGTAATCTCCAGTGCCTCGGCGTTGGGCTCGGTATCGCCCGTCCATTGCAAAATCTTGACCGGCTTGCCCATTGGTGCCAGGCGCTCGCGGATATAGGCGGTGGAACCGACGATCTCGCGCGTCAAGTCCATGGTGTAGCCGGGGATATTGAGGTTGTAGGCAGCTTCTTCGTCGTCTTTAAAGATGCCGTGCAGCGTGCTCTGGTCCCACAGAAACGGGTGCGAGTAGGTGTGGTTGCCGATTTCGATGTGCGGCAGCTTGAACATTTGCCGCGCAATGCCTTCGAGGCGGGGGCTCAGGTCGGGGTGCAGGCCGTGCGGCGCGATCTCGGCTTCGATCACTGACATCGTTTGGGGAAAACGGTATTTTTCAAACACATCCTTGAGCAGTACCTGTGCCGCCGGCGGGCTGCCAGGCAGCTCGGCCAGCGAGGCAAAGCCATCGCCATCCACATGGGCCAGCAGCAGGCGGCGGCCGTTTTCCGTGGTGGTGTCGGGCACGGGAATGTGAGGCAGCCGCAGGGCCTCGGTCAAGAAGGAAAACGGATCAATGACCCAGCGTGAATACTCGGTGCCAGGAAGCTCGACCCATGCATAGGGATCCAGAATGAACCCTCCCCAAGGGGTTAGGGCCCCACCGACAAAGGACTTGTTGCGTCCATCCTTGAATTCAATCAGTGATTTCGCTTGTGCAGCCATGGCACTTGTGAGCTGCAACGGGGTGTATTCCCGTGTAAGCAAGGGCGGCGGCGACTCGAATCCCATCATCGGATGCTGCGAAACCATGCGCAAAGAACCGTGAGGCTCGCTGGCCAACTGTATTCCCAGCTTGCGGGCCCATTGGGCGTCTGGCGACTGCCCAATATCCCCTACGATGGCCAACGGCATGCCCTCGTCCATGCGTTCCCGGAACCACTGGCTTACGGCATCGCGCCTTGTTTCGGGCAAGAAACCGGAGAACCAGGAGACGATGCCCGCATAGCGATCGCGCAGGATGCCTTCTGGCAGCGGTTGCCGCGCGTCTGCATACTCGGCGATGTAGCCCATGTGGTTGACAGGCATTTGCAGATAGCGGTGGATATAGGCCGAGTTCAGTGAATCGGATTCGATGCCGTTGTATACAAAGAGAATGCGCCGCGGCACTGTTTCAATGCTGCCGATGCCCATCGTCTCCAGCGCGTTGTCAGTTACCCATGGAATAAATCCATCGGCCTGGATGCGCGCAGCCGTGGCGCGGGTGAGGGCGCGGTCTTGTGGAGGCACATAGTCGATGACAAGCACCGGCAGATGCTCTTGGTCCCGGATGGTGCGCAACTGTGTCTGCAGCCAGGTCCGGTTGGCCTCGCTCACCTCCTCGTAGCGCTGGGTGCCAGCGTTCCAGCCCTGGTACAGGGATTCGGCCGCCACCATCTGGATCTTGTCGCGCACCTGCGGGACGATCTCAAAACCCCGGTTGAGCACCAGCTTGATGCCAGGAAAGCGCTGGTGCAGGGTTTCGATGACGCGCACAAGCCCTTGCTGCTGCGCCTTTTCGTCAAAGCTGGCGGCCAGGCGGTAGGAGTCGAGTGTGTCCAGAAAAAAGCCCCGGTATCCGCGCTCCCAAA
>CAZDDK010000393.1:0-2263 GCA_964504185.1 uncultured Rhodoferax sp.
AAATGGTTCCCAGACAAAAAAGGGCTTGCCACCGGCATGGTCATCATGGGTTTTGGTCTGGGTGCCATGATCATGTCTAAGGTGATTGCACCCTTATTGCTGAAAGTGTTCGACAACAATTTGCCCTTGGTATTCGCAATACTGGGCCTGAGCTTTCTGCTGCTTACCTCACCCATTGCCTGGACGCTACAAAGCCCCCCCGAAACCCTGGCCCAGCCCGACCCGGCTAAGCCTGATGGGCCCAGCCCAGCGACAGTCGCTGAACCGTCGCTGCTAAAAACGGTGCTGCTTACGCGGCAATTTGCCATGATGTGGTTAGTGATGTTTTGCAACACCGTCGCCGGAATCATGTTCATCAGTTTTCAGTCCCCCATGATCCAGGAACTGTGGCACCGATTGGATCCGGGTCTGTCGGCACAGAAATTAGCCTCTTATGGTGCGACGCTGATTGCCGTCAGTGCACTCTGCAACGGTTTGGGGCGCTTTGCCTGGGGCAGCCTATCCGACCATCTTGGTTGCGTCCGTGTTTTTCAGATTATGCTGGCGACTCAGCTCGGCGCTTTTTTACTGCTAGGCTTTGTCGAAAGTCCGTGGCTCTTCGGCCTTGGTGTCTGTTATGTCTTGCTGTGTTATGGCGGTGGTTTTGGCACCCTGCCATCTTTCGTTTCGAACGCCTTCGGAGCGAAAATGATGGCCGGCGCATATGGTGCCATGTTGTCCACCTGGGGCGCCGCCGGGGTCGTCGGGCCGCAGGTTGTGGCCTATCTGCGTGATCACCATCCGGACAATGCTTCTGCGCACGCCTTCAAGATTGGCGCAGCCTTTCTAGCTATTGGTCTGGCAGTTTGTAGCGGCCGACGACCTTCCGACCGACGTTAGGCAGCGTAAACAAATAAAAATGTCAGGTTCTTACGGTGACCGCAGCGATTTGGCTGCAATTAGTATTCATCAGTCATTGAATAAAACGACATCGTGAAAAGTTATGATGATCCTAGACCACTTCCACGGATCGATCCATGAAAAAGCCTGTTGCCTTACCTGAGCTTGACCATCCGACACTTGACGCAGAGTCAATCCGACACTCTCTGTACAACCGCCTGATCTACACCATCGGTAAGGATCCCATCAATGCCACCGATCGCGACTGGTTCTACGCCGCTGCGGCGGTAGTGCGCGAGCGCATGATCGAACGTTGGATGGAGACCATGCGCAGTTACTACATTGATGATCGCAAGCGGGTCTACTACCTCTCGCTGGAATTTCTCATGGGGCGCACCATGACCAACAGCATGCTTAACATCTGTGCCGAGAAAGAGTTCCACGATGCGCTCGTCGCACTGACCGACATGGGACTCAAGCCCGAGAACTTGCGCGAGGTCGAGCCCGATGCGGCGTTAGGCAACGGCGGCCTGGGCAGGCTCGCAGCTTGTTTTCTGGACTCCATGGCCACCTTGGGGGTGCCGGGCTACGGTTACGGCATCCGCTACGAGTACGGCATGTTCCACCAACGCATTGAAAACGGACAGCAGATTGAACACCCGGACAACTGGTTGCGCTACGGCAATCCCTGGGAATTTCCGCGCCCAGAAGTTCTTTACCAGGTCAAGTTTCATGGCCGCGTGGTGGATTACGCGGACGAGCACGGCCGCAAAAGATACCATTGGGTCGACAGCGATGACGTGATGGCCATGGCTTACGACTACCCGATTCCAGGTTTTGATACCGGTACCGTCAACAATATGCGGCTGTGGGCCGCCAAAGCCACCCGCGACTTCGACTTGACGTATTTCAATGAGGGAGAGTACATCCGCGCTGTCGAAGACAAAAATGAATCCGAGAACCTATCCAAGGTTCTTTACCCCAACGACACCACCGAGATGGGGCGTGAGCTTCGGCTCAAGCAGCAGTACTTTTTTGTCTGCGCCTCGCTGCAGGATCTGCTTTGCCGATTTGCCAAATCAGACGCTTCCCTGGACAACTTGCCAGACAAAGTCGCCATCCAGCTCAACGACACGCATCCGTCAATCGCCGTGGCCGAGTTGATGCGCATTCTGACAGACCAGCACCACATGGAATGGGAAAACGCCTGGCACATCACCACCCGCACATTTGCCTACACTAATCACACCTTGATGCCGGAGGCGCTGGAAACCTGGGCCGTGCCACTGTTTCAGCGGGTGCTGCCGCGCCATCTGCAAATCATTTACGAGATCAACCATCGTTTCATGAAAGATGTGATGCACCAACACCCCGGTGAACCAGC
>CAZDDK010000394.1:0-2249 GCA_964504185.1 uncultured Rhodoferax sp.
GCAGCGACGCAGCGACTCGAGCTTTTGCGCAACTACTTCCCGATCCATGCCATCCGCCTTTCTGCCAACACCCGATTGCGATAGGGCATGAAGTCTGCCTGTTCAAACAAATGCTTGCTAAGCAAACTCCCATAGGCACCGTCACTACCCAGTAGACGCCGACCGTGCCGAAGAATTTGACCCAGCAAGGGTTCGGCCACACCGTTCAAGTCGATCAGATCAACAGGGCGCCCCGTGCACTTTGCCAAGGCGGCAATGATGTCAATCTTCTCGACCGCAGTCAGCGGCACGTTGGCTGCAACAGCGATGTCTAAATCACTGTCTGCCCTCGCCCGCCCCTGCGCTACCGAGCCAAACACAATTGCCAACACTAGCGTTGGAAACTGAGCCAATACGCTTTGCAACAAGGCATCGACGCCATACGGGGGCAAATTGGGTGAGGGCATAGAACGAAGGCGTTGCTCCTATTTTACGGCTCACAGATTCACGTCCCAAAACCGATGTTGCACTATCATGAAATCTGACCTCTCAAAATTCTGGTTCACACCCGTTTTTCGGCCACAACTAGGCAAGCCTGTTGCACCGGTTGGTTCACGTTGACAGCCAACGATTTCGCTTTCAGAAGGATTTGCCGTGGGACTCTTTGATCGCTTGTTTTCTGCAAAAAATGAAGAGAAAACTCGAACCGAAGAGAACGTTGGCATAGCGCGGAATTTGATCACAAAGGGCAATGCACTGGAAGATGCGGGAGAGCTGGTGCAGGCTTTGCAGCTTTACAACTCTGCAATTGACCTCGCTCCCGGATTTGCACGCGGTTATTTGAACCGGGGCAACGCGTTACTTGCCTGCAACGACTTTGATGGCGCCCATGCTGCCTTCACGACCGCGGTCAATCTTGAACCCGACTATGCCGCTGCGCATTTCAATTTGGGCAACACCTGTGCGCGCCTGGGAAGGCTGGATGCCGCGCGCGCGGCCTACACCCGGGCTATTGCACTGCAGGCAGAATTTGTGGACGCCGAGGTGGCACTGGGCGCGGTGCTTGACGACATGGGGGAGTTTGAGGATGCGTGCGTGCACTATCGCCGTGCGATAGCGATCCAGCCCGAATACGCGCAGGTGCACTGCAACCTGGGCAAGTCATTGAAAGAGTTAGGTCAGTTTGAGGCTGCGGCGGCCAGTTACCGCCGTGCGTTGGAGATTGACCCAACCTACCCCGAGGGACATAGCAATCTGGGTGGGGTATTGAAGGATCTGGGACGCCTGCAGGAGGCAAGTGCTTGCTACGCCCGGGCACTGGAATTGAAGCCGGATTTTTTGGACGCACACAGCAATTTGCTATTTTTGCTGAATTACAGTGAACAAGACCAGATCGGCCCCGCATTGACACAGGCACGGCACTACGGCGCACAGGTGGACCATCGCGCGATTCGTTACACGCATTGGACGCAACTGGCGCTACCCGAACGTTGTCTGCGCATCGGGTTTGTGTCGGGCGACTTTCGGGAACACCCGGTTAGCTATTTTTTTGAGGGGGTGCTCAGGGCATTGGTCAAAGGCGCTGCTGGGCGTTTGCAATGCTTTGCTTACAGCAACCACGTTCAGAATGATCGAGTTACGCAGAGCCTTCGGCCCTGTTTTCACACATGGCGGTTGGTCGCAGGGTTGTCCGATTGTGTTGTGGCGCAACAGATTCACGATGATGCAATCGATATTTTGGTGGATTTATCTGGGCACACGGCGTTTAACCGATTGCCCGTATTTGCCTTCAAACCAGCGCCGGTACAGCTTAGCTGGCTGGGTTACTTTGGAACGACCGGGGTCACAGCAATCGACTACCTGCTGGCAGACCCTTGGACTTTGCCAGCAAGCGAGGAGAAGAGCTTCACCGAGAAGATTTGGCGCCTTCCCGAAACGAGACTGTGCTTTATGGCTCCGCGTGTGGACGTAGAAGTCTCCAAGCTTCCGGCCATCAATAACGGATACCTGACCTTTGGCTGTTTTAACAACTTATCCAAGATGACCGAACCAGTGGTGGCATTGTGGGCTCGGGTACTGGGTGCAGTTCCAGCCAGTCGCTTGTTCCTTAAATCACCACAATTCAAAGAAAGCAGTGTGCGCCAACGTGTTGCGGAACAGTTCGCCTGCCACGGCATTGACCCAGCGCGTTTGATAATGGAAGGCATATCCCCGCGCGCCCAATACCTGGCCACCTATCAACGTGTAGACATTGCCTTGGACCCTTTTCC
>CAZDDK010000395.1:0-2241 GCA_964504185.1 uncultured Rhodoferax sp.
ACCTTCTCAAACAGGAAGCGGCTGGCACTGGCGGCGTGGTTGACGCTGCTGTAGGAGAGCTTGCGGTCCTTGACCAGGTGCAGCATGTAGGCTTCGACCTGCGCGGGGCTTAACAAATCCGGGCTGCGATGGTAATGGCGTGCCATGCGGGCCACGGCTTCTACGTAGCATTCCTGGGTGCGCACAGACAGGCCGCGTACCAGCATGGCGTCCAACATGCGCTGACGAAGTTCGGTCATGGGGTTTCTCCTTCAAAGCCGGGGAATATTCCCCAGCCAGAAGGCTTGTCTTCAACGCCTCTTGACGCAAGTCCCGCGCAAACAAAAACGCGGTGGTGGCCTGTGAGGACCAACCACCGCGTAGCGGTTTAGTTCAACGTTTGACATGAGAGGCTCGACCCGGCTTGCCGGGGCGAGTCCTCTCGATGGAAGGGTTAGGCATCGCGCTCACGGCGCCTTGCCTGTAGCGAATACACGATCGTAGTCGCCGCTTCTGAAGTGAACCGTTGTTCCCGCTTCAACAAGGTGTGCGGGAACCTTAAACGCCAGGTTTGTTTGTTGCTCACTCTTTCGATAGAACGGTCCAGGCGAGTAGCTGCGAAGCTGGATCACTGTCTTTCCTTTCTCTCGCAGAACCTTTGGTTCTTCGAAAGTACTCTCAAACGAAGGAAAGTAGAGCAGCTCAACGTGCAGGTAGCCGTCTTGGCGCTTCATATTCGCAATGGCTTTACGAGTCAGATTGAATTCGGCCGCTTCGCCGGTGATGGCGGCGGCTCGATTGCATGACATCAACCCGATGGCCGATGCCAGTAGGAGCGACGCCAAGACTGACCAAGCGAGCCAGCGCTTCTTCATTGCGATGCCTAACGTAATGTAGACGGCAAAACCCGGTGGATACATCCGGAATCCACCGATACATCTTTTGGATAAAACGCCGAAAAGCCGCTTGAACATTGGGCCAGCGGCCTGTATGCTGTATTAATATACAGGTATAAATTTTCCATGAAACCCGGCACTCCCTTGTTGCAATCAACCCGCCTTCTGGACCAGGTGCGTGAGCGGGTTCGTTATTTGCACTATAGCCTCAAAACCGAAAAGGCTTACCTCTACTGGGTTCGGTTTTTCGTCCGCTGGACGGGTGCCCAAGGCGCGGGCATGCGCCACCCGCGGGACATGGGCGTTGCCGAAGTTGAGGCTTTCTTGGCCATGCTGGCCAACGAGCGCAAGGTTTCGGCGTCCACCCATAACCAGGCGCTCAGCGCCTTGCTGTTCCTGTACCGCGAGGTGCTGGCCATCGACTTGCCTTGGCTCTCCAACATCGGGCGACCACAGCAGACCAAGCGTATTCCGTCTGTCCTGACCAGGGATGAAGTGGCGGCCTTGCTGGCACAAATGGACGGCGTCACTGCACTGTTGGCCAGGCTGCTGTATGGCACCGGCATGCGCCTGATGGAAGGAATGCGCTTGCGCATCAAAGACATCGATTTCGACCGCCATGCCATCATCGTCCGGGAGGCCAAAGGGAACAAAGACCGGGTGGTCATGCTGCCGCGCACCCTGGTTGCGGACCTGCGCCGCCAACTGTTGGCCTCGCGTGCGCAGTGGGAAGCAGACCGACAAGCACAGCGCGGTGGCGTCGAAGTACCCTACGCACTGGAGGGCAAGTATCCGAAGGTGGGGTACACATGGGGGTGGTTTTGGTTGTTCCCTTCGCCCACGTTCTCGATCGACCCGCGTAGCGGCGTGGAGCGCAGGCACCACCTGTTTGAGGAACGCTTGCAGCGTGCCTTGAAGAAAGCCGTCGCTCAAGCAGGTATTGCCAAGCCGGTATCTGTGCACACCTTGCGCCACAGTTTTGCTACTCACCTGCTGCAAGGCGGTACCGACATTCGCACCGTGCAAGAGCTGCTGGGCCACAGCGATGTGTCCACCACCATGATCTACACCCATGTGCTCAAGGTGGCGGCCGGTGGCACGGCCAGTCCGCTGGATGCGCTCATTGTGGAGCAACGTTTCCAGTCGCTATAAAAACAGAAGCTGGCTACGCAATGAATATGCGGGCTAGAGGCACATTTTTCATGTAAACCGACCCAGAAGCGCAGGCAGGACCTACCGCCCTGCCTGGCCCTACCCACCCCCGCTCAGTGCCGGATCAGGTGGTCAAACGCGCTCAACGCGGCCGTAGCTCCCGCCCCTGCGGCAATGACGATCTGCTTGTAGGGCACGGTGGTGCAGTCACCCG
>CAZDDK010000396.1:0-2225 GCA_964504185.1 uncultured Rhodoferax sp.
TGCCGGTGCCGTGGTGTTCGGTTCGGGCATGGGGGCCATCACGGCCACGCTGTGGTCGCTGCTGCAGCCCGGTGATGAAATTCTGGTGGACCTGACCCTGTACGGCTGCACCTTTGCCTTCCTGACCCACGGCATGGCCCGCTTTGGCGTGCAGGTGCGCCATGTGGACATGACCAACCCCCAGGCCGTGGCCGACGCCCTGAGCCCGCAGACCAAGGTGGTGTACTTTGAATCGCCCGCCAACCCCAACATGCGCCTGGTGGACATTGCCGCCGTCAGCGCCATCGCCCGCCAGGGTGGTGCGAAGGTGGTGGTGGACAACACCTACTGCACGCCCTACCTGCAGCAGCCCCTGCTGCTGGGTGCGGACGTGGTGGTGCACTCCATGACCAAATACTTGAGCGGCCATGGCGACCTGACCGCCGGTTGCGCCGTGTTTGCCGATGCCGAATTGGCCCAGCAAGTGCGCCTGTACGGCCTGAAGGACATGACCGGCGCCGTCATGTCGGCGCAAGACGCCGCCCTGGTCATGCGCGGCCTCAAAACCCTGGCCCTGCGCATGGACCGCCACTGCAGCAGCGCCCAGGCCGTGGCCGAACTCATCGAAAAGCACCCCGCCACCGCCGTGGTGCACTACCCCGGCCTGCCCAGCTTTGCCCAGTACGCGCTGGCCCAGCGCCAGATGCGCCAGGCTGGCGGCATGATCGCGTTTGAACTGCAGGGCGGCTTGCAAGCCGGCATCCGTTTCATGAACGCGCTGCAGCTGGTGACCCGCGCCGTGAGCCTGGGCGACGCCGAAACCCTGGCCCAGCACCCGGCCAGCATGACGCACAGCACCTACACCCCCGAAGAGCGCGCCCGCTACGGCATCAGCGACGGCCTGGTGCGCATCTCGGTCGGGTTGGAAGACCTGGCCGACATCCTGGCGGACGTCCGGCAGGCGCTGGACCAAGTCGCCAGCCAGTAACTTCCATGGCCGCCGTTCGGACTGGGCTCCGGGCGGCAGATTCTGCTGTTCACCGGCGGGGCAGGGCTAGCATTTGGCAGCACCTGCCCGGCTTTCGTTCGTATAGTCCACTTCCATGAACACCGCACACGCCACACTGCACTTGCCCGCCTCGGGCCCGGATATCGACCCCCAGGAAACCGCCGAATGGCTGGACGCGTTTGCCACGCTGGTGCACAGCGCCGGAGCCGAGCGCGCGCGCTTTGTGCTGGACCAGCTGGTGCGCGCGGCCCACGGCCAGCACATCGGCTGGTCGCCCGAACTGGCCACGCCCTATGTCAACAGCATTGCCGTGGAGCAGCAGGGCGCGTTTCCGGGCGATCTGGCGATCGAGGAGAAACTGGCGTCCCTGATGCGCTGGAACGCCCTTGCCGTGGTGGTGCGCGCCAATGCCGAATACGGCGAGCTGGGTGGCCACATTGCCAGCTATGCCAGCGCTGCGGATTTGTTTGAGGTGGGCTTCAACCACTTCTTTCGGGCGCGCAACGACGAAAACCGGGGGGATTTGGTGTTCTTCCAGCCGCACAGCGCGCCGGGCGTCTACGCCCGCGCGTTCCTGGAAGGCCGCCTGAGCGAACACGACCTGGCCCACTACCGCCAGGAAATCACCGCGCCCGGCCACGGCGCACGCGGTTTGTCCAGCTACCCGCATCCTTGGTTGATGCCGGACTTCTGGCAGTTTCCCACCGGCTCCATGGGCATTGGCCCCATCAGCAGCATCTACCACGCGCGCTTCATGCGCTACCTCACGCACCGCAACCTGCTCGACTGCTCGGGTCGCAAAGTGTGGGGCGTATTTGGCGACGGCGAGATGGACGAGCCCGAGAGCATGAGCGCGCTCACCCTGGCCAGCCGCGAAAAGCTGGACAACCTGGTTTGGGTCGTCAATTGCAACCTGCAACGGCTGGACGGCCCGGTGCGCGGCAACGGCCGCATCATCGACGAGCTGGAAAAACTGTTCTGCGGCGCGGGCTGGAACGTGATCAAACTGGTCTGGGGCAGCGACTGGGACGGCCTGTTTGCGCGCGATCTCACCGGCGCGCTGGTGCAAACCTTTGCCAACACCGTGGACGGCCAGATGCAGACCTTTGCGGCCAAGGATGGTCGCTTCAACCGCGACAACTTCTTTGGCCAGAACCCCGAGCTGCAACGCCTGGCCCAGGGCCTGACCGACGAGCAGATTGACCGCTTGAAGCGCGGCGGCCACGACATCGTCAAG
>CAZDDK010000397.1:0-2197 GCA_964504185.1 uncultured Rhodoferax sp.
GAGGTCATGGTCAGCAGCTGGCGCACGCTCACATCGTCGTAGGCCGAGCCTTTGAGGTCGGGAATGTAGACGCTGACCTTGTCGTCCAGGCTTTTGATGTAGCCGTCTTTCACGGCGGCACCGACCAGGGTGGACGTAAACGACTTGGCCACCGAAAAGCTCGTCCAGCGGCCTGCCGCGTCAAAGCCCAGGCCGTAGCGCTCCAGGCGCAGTTTGCCGTCGTGCACCACCAAGAGCGCCGCGCTGTGCTGGGCTGCCATGTAGGCGTCAACATCGGTAGCGAGCTTGAGCGGCATGCCCGTGGGCAGGGGCGAGGGCGTGCCGCTGGCGGGGACCACGTTGGACTTGGCCAGGAAGGGCAGCCGGTCCAGCGCGCGGAAAGCCGCGTCGCGCTGCGGCTGCGACCAGAACAACACGTCGGCGTTGGTCGGCAGTGTGGCCAGCAGGCCGCGCGTCTCCTTGTCCAGGCTAAACCACCCACCCACCCCCGCCACGCCCAGCACCACCAGGGTGCCCAGCAACACTTTTTTAAGTTTCAAAACCGCTCTCCTCGTTTGATGGACCGTACCGTCGCCCGCCTTTTTACCAAGCAAGCGCTCGAAAACAGTGTAGAGCAGCTAGGGCAGTTGCGCATCCGGCAAACCACTATGCGCACCGGCAGTGCGTTGCCTGGGTTACCCCAGCGCCCCATGCACTTGCAGAAGTTGGGCTGGGGTGGCGGGATCGTCCGGGTCGGTGACCAGTGTGAAGCACCAGCCGCTGTCCAGGGCTTGCGCTGCAATGCCTTCCACCTTGGGCGCACCCTGCAAGAGGCGCAGCTGCTGCAACTGGCCGTCGGGGGCGACGATGCCGATGGCTGAGGCCAGACAGTGGCCGTCGTCGTAGCTGTTGTCGGTGGCTTCGGCCACGGCGCAGAAGGCCCAGGCCCCACCTTGCAGCGGTGTGCCATCGGTCAGGGCCAAGGGTACGCCGTCGATCATTCCCAGCGCCAGCGTCTGCACGCTTTTGGGGGCAGGTGCTTCGGACTTACGGCCCGCCAGCCAGGGCGCGGCGTGGTTCCAGTCGAGGCGAATGCAGGCGCTGTCTGCCTGGCCCCGGTTGCCCCGGTGCAGCAACAAGAGTTCGCCACTGACCACCAGTGCGCCTTCGATGTTGAGGTCGGCAAAGCGCTGGCGCAGCGGGGCGTACAGCGGTGCCAGATCCACCGTTGCCATGCGCCCATTGGGCTGGCCGTGCGCGTCCAGTGCCACCAACACGCCGGTCTGGCGCTGGGGTTTGGAGCCCGAACCCAACGCCAGCAGCGCGCCGGCAGGGCAGCCCGGCACGGGTGGCAGCAGGGCCAGGGTTTCCAGATCGGGCTTGGCGGCTTTTCGGGCTTTGGCTGCGCTGGGAAGGTGGCCATCCAGCAGGCGCAGCAGCGTGCCCGGCACAGGGTGGGGTGTTGGGGCAGCGGTGTGGCGGGCGTCGTCAAACATGCCCAGATGCAACTCGTCGTCGCCCACCACATACAGCCGGTGCCCCAGTTGCACCAGCCCACTGGCCGCACTGACATGCGCGCGCCCTTGCGGGTGCTGCCCCTGCGCCAGGTTCAGGCAGCGCAGCAGGGTGGAGGGCAGGGGTGGGCGGGAAGTGGGCATGGGGGTGGGCTCCTTGTGGGGGGCTATTTTCTTTCAGCGGTCGCATGCGTTAGGCTTGGGCGTGCGGATTCATGTCGAATCCACCAACCAAGGAGCGGACATGATTGATGGCCTTGTATCGGGCAGATTGGTCGGCGTGGCCGAGCAGCGCGACGGCAAGAACGCCACGCGCTTTGCGGTGGCCAAGGTGCGCGCCACGGCGGGTGACGGCGAAAGCGTGGTCGTCAACGTGATCGCCTTTGCGCCACAAGCCTGCGCCGCGCTGCTGGCCCTGGACGACGGCGACGCCGTCGCCCTGGCCGGTGGTCTCACGCCCAAGGTATGGAGCGACAAGCAGGGTACCTCCAAGCCCGCGCTGGACATGGTGGTCAGCCGGGTGTTGACGGCGTATCCGGCGGGCGAGCAGTAGGGGGCGGGACTACCGGGCGCTGGGGCCAGGAAATGTGTACAAAATTGGTCATTAGCCCGCGTGGAATGTGCGTAGGCAGCTATGAAAAACGGAGCAACTGCTATTGCAACTCGTCCAGCAATCCTTGCACCGTGGCAGCGAGCTTGGGCAG
>CAZDDK010000398.1:0-2181 GCA_964504185.1 uncultured Rhodoferax sp.
CTGCCCCGGCGCACCCTGGCCCAACGCCCGCTGCGCCGTGCGCGCCATGCCCACGATGCCGCCAGCCGGCCCGCTCAGAATCGCGTCCTTGCCCTGGAAGGCATGCGCATCCGTCAGCCCGCCGCTGGACTGCATGAAAAAGAGCTTCACACCCGGCATTTCGGCCGCCACCTGCTCCACGTAGCGGCGCAGGATGGGCGAGAGGTAGGCATCCACCACCGTGGTGTCGCCGCGGCTGACAAACTTCATCAGCGCACTGGTGGCGTGGGAGGTGCTGACCTGGGTAAAACCCACTTCGCGCGCCAGGCGCGCCGCCGCCTGTTCGTGTGCCGTGAAGCGGTAGCCATGCATAAACACAATAGAAACGCTTCTTAGCCCGCGTAAATACTGGTTTTCTAGCTCTCTTTTTAATAGCAATTCATCTAGAGGCTGCACCACCTCACCATGCGCCCCCATGCGCTCCTGGGCTTCCACCACGGCGCTGTAAAGCAGTTCGGGCAGCACGATGTGGCGGTCAAACAGGCGCGGGCGGTTTTGGTAGGCAATGCGCAGGGCATCGCGAAAGCCGCGCGTGGTGACCAGCAGCGTGGGCTCACCCTTGCGCTCCAGCAATGCGTTGGTGGCTACCGTGGTGCCCATCTTTACGCATTCCACCCGCGCGGGGGTGATGGGTGCACCGGGCGGCAAGCCCAGCAGATGGCGCATGCCGGCCACGGCAGCGTCGCGGTAGTGCTCGGGGTTTTCGCTCAGCAGCTTGTGCGTCACCAAGCTGCCATCGGGGCGCTTGGCCACGATGTCGGTAAAGGTGCCGCCGCGGTCAATCCAGAATTGCCAGCGGCGCGAAAGTGGTTCAGTCATGCGCATCACTCCAATGCTTCGTTAGGCTGGTGTCCCTGCCAGGGACACCGCGGAACCGGCTGTGCCGGGCCGCTGGTGTTGCCCCCCTTGAGGGGGAGGCGGCGGCAGCCGCTTCGGGGGTGTCTCACAACGACGCTGCGGACCGGGCCGCCTGGTCGTAGATGCCAGAGAGCAGACGCAGCAGGCGCGCCAGCTCACCAATGTCACGGTTGAGTCCGTCGTCGGCATTGAGCGCGTCAATCAGGCAGGACTCGCGGATTTCGCGGTAGCGCACCACGTAGTCGCGCCCGCTGTCGGTGCTGGCGTAGGTGACGTCCTTGCCGTTCTTGCTGGAGGCCACCACGCCCAGGTTCTGCAACTTCTTGAGCGAATAGTTGATGAGGTGGGTGTCCTCCACGTTCATGATGAAGCAGATGTCGGCCAGGCGCTTGTTGCGCGCACGGTGCGTCACATGGTGCAGCACCAGCACGTCCAGCGGCATCAAGTCCTTCAACCCCGCAGCAGCCATGCAATGGATGATCCAGCGGTGAAAGGCGTTGCCCGCCACGATGAGGCCGAACTCGAATTCACTCATTTCGGCGCTGCGCGGCGACACCAGGTGCGCCGACGAAACAATGGGCGCGGCGGCGGGCGCAGTCTGCGGCAGCGGGCCAGCGGCGGGACTCTTTTTTGCCATGGATGCACTCCGAGTGGTGGTTGCAAGGATGGCGCGAATTGTAGGCAACACACCAACAATTTATCGACAATTTGTTGACATTTAGGGAAAACACCGAGATGCCCAGTGCAATTGCGATTTACATTCAACGCTCCATCCCGCCCCACGCAACCTACCGGAGTTCGCATGAAACGTCGCCTGTTTGCCCTGACCGCTACCGCTGCCGCGCTCACCCTGAGCCTGGCCACCCACACCGTTTTCGCCCAGACCAAGTGGGATCTGGCCGCTGCCTACCCGGCCACCAACTTCCACACGGAGAACCTGCAGCAGTTCGCCAACGACGTGGACAAGGCCAGCGCGGGCAAGCTCAAGATCACGGTGCATGCGGGTGCGGCCCTCTTCAAGGCACCCGAAATCAAGCGCGCCGTGCAAGGCGGCCAGGCCCAGGCCGGGGAAATCCTGCTGGTGAACTTCCAGAACGAGTGGCAGCTCTTTGGTGCCGATGGCCTGCCCTTCCTGGCCAACAGCTACGACGAATCCACCAAGCTCTACAAGGCGCAAAAACCCGCGCTGGAAAAGAAACTGGCCGAGCAAGGCCTGGCCCTGCTCTACGCCGTGCCCTGGCCACCGCAGGGCATCTACAGCAAGAAGCCGCTCACCTCCGCCGC
>CAZDDK010000399.1:0-2177 GCA_964504185.1 uncultured Rhodoferax sp.
CCATCAGCTCGCGCCGGGCGGCGGCTTCGCCCTTGCCCATGAGCTTGGTGATCAGCACTTCCGTCTGCGAAAAGTCCACGGAGCCCAGGGCCACGGGGAGCAGGCGGCGGGTGTCGGGGTTGAGTGTGGTGTCCCAGAGCTGCTCAGCGTTCATTTCGCCCAGTCCTTTGAAACGGCTGATGGTCCAGGCCCCCTCGCGCACGCCGTCCTTGCGCAGCTTGTCCAAAATGGCGGTGAGTTCACCCTCGTCCAGCGCATAGGACTTGCTGGCGGGTTTCTTGCCCCGCGCGGGCGCATCCACCCGGAACAGCGGAGGACGCGCCACGTAGACATGGCCGGTTTCGATCAGTTTGGGGAAATGGCGGAAAAAGAGCGTCAAGAGCAGCACTTGAATGTGGGAGCCGTCCACATCGGCATCGGACAGGATACAGACCTTGCCGTAGCGCAGACCACTGAGGTCGGGGCTGTCGTTCGCGCCATGGGGATCGACGCCAACGGCCACGGAAATATCGTGGATCTCCGTATTGGCGAACAGGCGGTCGCGGTCTACCTCCCAGGTGTTGAGGACCTTGCCGCGCAAGGGCAGGATGGCCTGGGTTTCCTTGTCACGGCCCATCTTGGCGCGGCCACCGGCCGAGTCACCTTCGACCAAAAACACCTCGTTGTAGGCGATGTCACGGCTCTCGCAGTCGGTCAGCTTGCCGGGCAACACGGCAACGCCGGAGCTCTTGCGCTTTTCCACCTTTTGGCCGGCTTTTTGTCGGCTTTGCGCGGCCTTGATCGCCAACTCCGCCAGCTTCTTGCCGTAGTCCACGTGCTGGTTGAGCCAGAGTTCAAGTGCCGGGCGTACGAAGCTGGAGACCAGGCGCACGGCGTCGCGGGAGTTCAGCCGCTCTTTGATCTGCCCCTGGAATTGGGGGTCCAGCACCTTGGTGGAGAGCACGTAGCTGGCACGGGCAAACACATCTTCGGGCATGAGCTTCACGCCCTTGGGCAGCAGTGAATGCAGCTCGATAAAGCTCTTGACCGCCGTGAAGAGACCGTCGCGCAGGCCGCTCTCGTGGGTGCCGCCCGCGCTGGTGGGAATGAGGTTGACGTAGCTCTCGCGCACTGGCTGGCCTTCCTCGGTAAAGGCCACGGCCCAGGCCGCGCCTTCGCCTTCGGCAAAGCTGTCGCTCTGGCTGTCGGCAAAACCCTCCCCCTCAAACAGGGGAATCACGGGATCACCCGTCAAAGTCTGCGTCAGGTAATCGCGCAGACCGCCCTTGTAAACCCACGTCTGGGTCTCTTTGGTCTTCTCGTTAAAGAGCGAGACACTGACACCGGGCATCAGCACCGCCTTGCTGCGCAGAAGGTGGATGAGTTCGTGCGCAGGCAGGGTGGCGGACTCAAAGTACTTGGCATCCGGCCAGACTCGCACAGTGGTACCGGATTTGCGGTCCCCCTCCCCAATCGGTCGCGCCAGCAGGGCTTGGGTCACATCACCACTTTCAAACACAATGGTGGCGGCTTGCCCCTCGCGGAAGGACGTGGCTTCCAGCCGCTTGGCCAAGGCATTGGTCACGGAGACGCCCACGCCATGCAGCCCCCCCGAAAAGCTGTAGGCACCTCCCTTGCCCTTGTCGAACTTGCCACCGGCGTGCAAACGGGTGAACACCAGTTCGATGACCGGGGCGTGTTCCTCAGGGTGCAAGCCAAACGGGATGCCGCGGCCATCGTCCTCCACGGTGACGGAGCCATCGGTGTGCAGGCTGACTTTGATCTTCTTGCCAAAACCGCCAAGGGCCTCGTCGGCCGCGTTGTCCAGCACTTCCTGGATGATATGCAGGGGGTTGTCCGTGCGGGTGTACATGCCCGGACGCTGTTTGACCGGCTCCAGTCCTTTGAGGACACGAATGGAGCCTTCGGAGTATTCGGAGGTGGGTTTGACTGCCATAGGGGGCGCATTGTAATGGCCTCTACGCAATCCACTGTATATACCAACAGCTAGACTGTCGCACAAGGTGCGGCTGTGCGCAGGGTTAACCCGGAATGGTGACAATCCCAGGCATGAGCGCTTCCCCCAAACCCCTTTCCACCTTTCAGGTGCTGGCCTGTGGTGCCACCATCGTCACCCTGTCCATGGGCATCCGCCATGGGTTCGGGCTGTGGCTCCAGCCCATTACCCAGACCCAGGG
>CAZDDK010000400.1:0-2175 GCA_964504185.1 uncultured Rhodoferax sp.
GGGCACACGATGATCGGCAAACTCACAGGCACTCTCAGCGACAAGAATCCCCCCCAGGTCATCGTGGACTGCAACGGCGTGGGCTACGAGGTGCAGGTGCCCATGAGCACCTTTTTCAACCTGCCAGCCGACGGCACCAAAGTCAGCTTGCTGACGCACTTTGTGGTGCGCGAAGACGCGCAGATTCTGTACGGCTTTGGCACCGAGCCCGAGCGCGCGGCGTTTCGCGAACTCATCAAGATCAGCGGCGTGGGGCCGCGCACGGCGCTGTCGGTCTTGTCGGGCATGAGCGTGGCCGAGCTCTCGCACGCCGTCACCGCGCAGGAGGCGGGTCGCCTGATCAAGGTGCCGGGTATTGGCAAGAAGACGGCCGAGCGCCTGCTGCTGGAACTCAAAGGCAAGCTCGGTGCCGACCTGGGCACCCCCACGCATGCCGTGGGCGATGCGCAGGCCGACATCCAGCAGGCCCTGCTGGCGCTGGGCTACAGCGACAAGGAGGCCGCCGCTGCGCTGAAGGCGCTACCCAACGATGTGGGGGTGAGCGAGGGGATCAAGCTGGCGCTGCGGGCGCTGGCGAAGTAGCCCGTTTGCGCGGCGTGGATGCCGCCGCAGCGGCCCCTGCTACTGCGCTTCCCGTACGACCCGTCCATTGAGGGGTTGCACAGGGCGGGCGTTGTGGGGATAGAGCTGGGCGAACAGCGTGTGCTGCGCTTTGGACAGGGTGATCGGCGTCTTGAGCACCATCCACAGCACGTTCTCGCTGCAGGGCGGTGTGGTCAGGGACCCCATGAACTGGTAATAGCGCTGGTCTTTGGGCAGCAAGGCGTTCACATCGAGCAGGCCTTGTGGCATGCGCACCCGATCGCCCGCGTCCAGCGGCATGTAGGTCCAGACTGTGTCCATCATGGGGTTGGACTCTCCCTCGTCCATCAGCACCGCCACCACCGCGAGCTGGCCCTCGGCGTTCTTGTGCACCAGGTGCGCCACCAGCGGGTAGCGCTTGCCGTTCACCTGTTCTTCGGACGGCGTGTGGAAGTGAAACTGCAGCAGCCGGTAGACGCTGCCGCGCACGGTGAGCTGGTTGTCGCCCTGCACATCCACCTGGATGGTGTGGCCGTTGTTGACCACGCTGGCATTGCTGGGGCTGTAGGCAAATTGCAGCGGCTCGGCCGGGCCTTGCAGGGTGGCCCCGCTTTCAATGGCGATGGGGGACTGGCGCTTGCCGATGGCGCACACATTGAACTCCGGTTTGAGCTGGCCCCAGGCCTGTGGGCCGGTGTCGCCGTCGTAGGTCCAGTGCGGCTCACTCCCATGGCCCGCCGTGGCCGGTGCGTGGGCACTGGCCTTGCTGGCCCGCAGGCCGGTGTGCGCCTTGGCGGCGCTGGCGTGGCCAGTCGCTGCAGGATGTACCGCGGGTTTGCTGGTGGTGCGGGCCTGGGCGGCTTCCTTGTCTTCGACGACCACGGTCATTTTCTTGCTGGCAACCACGGTGCCCGCCAAGGCTGCCTTGATTTTTTCGGCCATGGGGTTGCCACTGCTGGCCGCTGCGGAGGCGGGCTTCCCCGGTGCAGAGGCGGCGGATTCCGTGTGGGCGGCACCGTGGGCTGTGGCGGGGTCGGCTGCCCGGGCGGGGGCGCTCCAACCCAGCCCCAGGGCAAGGATCAACGGCAGCAGGGGGCGGGCAGGGCTTGGGTTCATGCCCTCGTATCGGTCAATTGGGGGCTGAACTTGAGTCCGCTCTGCAAGGAGCCGTGCGCGCTATAGTGGGTGCATACCAGCCACCCCTGCATAAAAGATCCCCGCCGTGAGTATCCAGACCGACGACTTTGCCGCCGCACCGCCCAAGCGCGTGGTGTCTGCCGCCCCCACTTCGCCGCAAGAGGAAGCCATTGAGCGCGCCCTGCGCCCCAAGCTGCTGGACGAGTACGTGGGCCAGGCCAAGATCCGCGAGCAGCTGGAAATCTTCATCGGTGCCGCCAAGATGCGCGGCGAGGCATTGGACCACGTGCTGTTGTTCGGCCCGCCGGGACTGGGCAAGACCACGCTGTCCCACATCGTGGCCGCCGAGCTGGGCGTCAACCTGCGCCAGACCAGTGGCCCGGTGCTGGAAAAACCCAAGGACCTGGCCGCGCTGCTGACCAAAGAGGAGTACCTGCCCGGCGACCTGTCGGGCTT
>CAZDDK010000401.1:0-2157 GCA_964504185.1 uncultured Rhodoferax sp.
GGGTTGAGCAGGCGGTCATCGCCCGCATACAGGAGCAGGGTGGGCACCGTCCAGTGCGCGGCGCGGGCCAGGGTTTGGGGACCCGCTTCGGCGATGAACCGCGCCAGGCGTGCCGAAATGCGGTCGTGCACCATGGGGTCTTGCTGGTAGGCCGCCACCACTGCGGGGTCGTGCGAAATGAAGTGGGGATTCAGGCCGTTTCCTATGCGCAGGTTGGGGGCAATTTTGGGTAGCAGCGCAACCAGCCATTTCTGCAGGGCGTTCATGCCGGCGTCCAGCGCCGGGGAGGACATGATGAGTGCGCTCACCGGTCGAATCCCCAGCGACACAAAGCGCCCCACCACCAGCCCCCCCATGCTGTGGCCCAGCAGGATCAGCGGCAACCCCTTGCGCATGCTGGCGCGGGTGCTGTCGATGATGTCGGCCAGGTCGTCCAGCAAGCGGCTGTCCGTGGGCAGGCTGCCCCTTGCGCCACCGGACTCGCCATGGCCGCACTGGTCGTAGCCGCGCACAGCGAAACCCCAGGCATTGAGGTGCTCGGCCACATGTTCATAGCGACCGGCGTGCTCGCCCAGACCGTGCACGATGATGACCGTGCCCCGTTGCGGGATTCCGCTGGCCAGCGGCCAGTCCTGGATGACCACGCGGTCGCCATCGTTGGCTACAAAGGTGGAGAGGCGGGATTCTGTCGTCATGTCGCGGAGTGGCTGCTGGGTTCAGGGGCACTGCGCAATGACCTGGGCCACGGCAGCGGTGAGCTTCTTGGCATAGCCAATGTGCAGGAATTCGTTGGGTCCGTGCGCATTGCTCTTGGGGCCCAGCACGCCACAGACCATCATCTGTGCAGTGGGAAAACCATGCGACAACATGTTCATCAGCGGGATGGTCCCGCCCTGGCCGATGTAGCCGCAGGGTGCGCCAAAGTGGGTCTGCGAGGCGTCATTGAGCGCCTGCTCGAACCAGGGTGCGGTGCCTGGCGCATTCCAGCCGGTGGCGCTGGACAGGCCCTCGAACGTGACCCGGGCCTGGTAGGGCGCGTTGTCTTCCAGCAGGGCCTTGAGTTCCTGCACGGCGGTGGCGGCTTCCACCAGGGGCGGCAGGCGCAGGGAGAGCTTGAACGCGGTATAGGGCCGCAGCACGTTGCCGGCGTTCTTCATCTCCGGGAAACCGTCCGCCCCGGTCACGCTCAGCGTGGGCAGCCAGGTGCGGTTCAACAAGGCCTGCAGCGGGTCGGTCGTGGTGGGCAAGGCAAACTGCGTGGAGCCGCCGCAGTCGGCATGCGCCCAGGGAAAACGCTTGTAGATTTCGTCACCCAGAATGGCGGCAGTGGCCCGGGCCTGGTTCAGGCGGTCAGCGGGCACTTCGCAGTGAAAGCGAGCCGGCAACAGACGACCGGTGGCGCTGTCTTCCAGGCGGTCCAGCACCTGGCGCATGATGCGAAAACTGGAGGGCACCAGGCCGGAGGCATCGCCCGAGTGCACGCCTTCGGTCAGGATTTCGACCTTGAGCACGCCGCTGGCCATGCCGCGCAGGCTGTTGGTGAGCCAGAGCTGGTCGTAATTGCCGGCACCGGAGTCCAGGCAGACCACCAGGCCCACATCGCCCAGGCGGTTTTTCAGCGCGTCAATATAGTGCAGCAAGTCATAGGAGCCGCTTTCCTCGCAGGTCTCGATCAGGCCGACGATGCGGGGGTGCTCCACATTCTGCGTTTTCAGTGCCTGGATGGCGGCGATGGCCGCATAGGCGGCATAGCCGTCGTCGGCACCGCCGCGACCATAGAGCTTGCCGTCGTCGATCTTGGGCGTCCACGGGCCCAGGTCACTGCGCCAGCCGGAGAACTCGGGCTGCTTGTCCAGGTGGCCGTACATCAGCACGGTCTGCGTGGATTCCGACTTGGTGGCGTCCACTTCAAAAAGCAGCACGGGTGTGCGGCCCGGCAGGCGCACCACTTCCAGGGCCAGGCCGGCGACCTTTTGCGCCTCGATCCAGGCCGCCGTGTTGCGTACCACGGTGTCGATGTGGCCATGGGCAGCCCAGTCGGCATCGAACATGGGCGACTTGGCCGGGATGCGGATGTAGTCCTGCAATTGGGGAACGATCTGGGCATCCCACAGCGCGCTGACCTGGTTCAGGGTTTGCGCTGCGTTGAGCACCGAT
>CAZDDK010000402.1:0-2116 GCA_964504185.1 uncultured Rhodoferax sp.
GCTCCAACTTCTCTTGGGGCAGGTTGACCAGCAATTCCAGGCGCTGGTGCAGCGCGTGCAGGGTATGGCGAAAGGCCTCCAGCTTGTGGGCGTCGCTGCCCTCGCCCGCCGACGGATCGGGGTAGCCCCAGTGGGCGGTGGCGGGTTGGCCGGGCCAGTAGGGACAGACCTCACCGGCGGCGTTGTCGCTCACGGTGATGATCAGGTCCATGTGCGGCGCACCCGGCGCGGCGAACTCGTCCCAGGTTTTGCTGCGCAGGCCCTCAATCGCAATACCTGCAGACTGCAACACCTGCAGGCCCAGGGGATTGGGCTGCTGGTTCTCGCGCGGGCTGCTGCCAGCCGAATAGGCCTTGAAGCGGCCCTGGCCGATGTGGTTGAGGATGGCCTCGGCCAAAATGCTGCGCGCCGAGTTGTGGGTGCACAGAAACAGAACATTGAGAACTTTGTCGGTCATACAGGCAAGCTTTCAGGGGGTTTCAAGAATTGGTGGAGAGTGGACGGGACAGTTGCAGCAGCCGCTGCACGCCCACCGGCTCCACGGCCAGCAGCGGAACCAGCGCAAAGCGGGTGGCGTGGCGCTGGGCCACGGCGTCGATCTCGGCGTGTTCCTTGTGGGCACGCTCGCGCAGCAAAGGTGACGTGACCGACACGGCGGCCACGCTGTTGTTGATGACCCAGGCCCAGGGTTCGATGCCGGCGCGGCGCAGGTCGGCCTGCAGGTTGGCAGCCTCCAGCACGGGCGTGGTCTCGGCCAGGGTGACGATCAGCACCTTGGTCTGTTTGGGGTCCTGCAACTGCATCATGGGCGTGGTGAAGTGCACCCCGGTGCTGCCCATCTGGCGCACGATGTCGCGGTGGTAGGCACCGGTGGCATCCAGCAGCAGCAGCGTGTGGCCAGTGGGCGCGGTGTCCATCACCACAAACTTCTTGCCGGCCTCGCGGATCACGCGCGAGAAGGCCTGGAACACGGCAATCTCTTCCGTACACGGCGAGCGCAAGTCCTCTTCCAGCAGCGCGCGGCCCTGGGCATCCAGCTTGGTGCCCTTGGTGGCCAGCACCTGAGCACGGTAATGTTCGGTCACGGTTTGCGGATCGATGCGGCTGATGGTCAGGTTCTCCAGCGTGCCGTCCAGTGTCTCCATCAAATGCGCGGCCGGGTCCGACGTGGTCAGGTGCACCGGCAAGCCACGGTGCGCCAGCTCCACCGCCACGGCGGCGGCCAGCGTGGTCTTGCCAACACCGCCCTTGCCCATCAGCATGACCAGTCCGTGGCCGTCCTGTGCGATGGAATCCACCAGAGCCGACAGGCTGGGCGCGGCCGGGCGGCCCTCATCCGCAGGGGCGTGGTTGGTGGCAGCCGGCGTGCGGCTGAGCAGTTGGCGCAGGGCGTCCAGCCCCACCAGGTTGAAGGGCTTGAGTGCAATCTGGTCGGTGGGCAATTGTTGGAGTGCTCCGGGCATGGCCTCCATCGCCCGCGCCTCACGCGCGCAGATGGCCTGCGCCAGCGGGTCGCCCGCCACTTCCGTCGTGGGGAACACGCCGTTGACCACGAGGTATTGTTGCGTCAGCCCGATGGCGGCCAGTTCGCGGTGGGTGCGGTCGGCCTCGCGCAGCGTGGCGGCCTGGGCACGCGCCACCAGCACCAGACGGGTCCGCGCGGGGTTGGCCAGCGCGTCCACGGCGGCCTTGTATTGGGTGCGCTGCTTCTCCAGCCCGGCCAGGGGACCAAGGCACGACGCATCACCCTTGCCCTCTTCCAGGAATCCACTCCAGGCGCCGGGCAACTGCAGCAGGCGGATGGTGTGGCCGGTGGGCGCGGTGTCGAAAATGATGTGGTCGTATTGGCCTTCCAGGCTGGCATCGGTCAGCAGATTGGTGAACTCGTCAAAAGCGGCGATCTCGGTGGTGCAGGCGCCGGAGAGCTGCTCCTCAATGCCCTTGACCACGCTGTCGGGCAGCACGCCGCGCACCGGGCCGACGATGCGGTCGCGGTAGGCCTGGGCCGCGCCCTGCGGGTCGATCTCCAGCGCGCTCAGGTTGGCCACCGCCGCCACGGCGGTGATGTGGTTGCCAATGGTGATGCCAAACACCTGCCCCACGTTGGAGGCCGGGT
>CAZDDK010000403.1:0-2093 GCA_964504185.1 uncultured Rhodoferax sp.
CATGACGTCTCTTTGGGGGCTGGACAATGTTCATCAGTTTGCAACATCAATCTGCCACAAATCTGACACTGGACACATCAACTTCGAAATGTATCATGTTGCAACGCACCAAACTTGTGACTGCCTTACAGCCCGGTTTTGGCCCCGTTTTCCCGCTTCCTGTGGAGCCGCTGTGACGGCAAAGGCATGAAAAAAATATTCATCGATGGCGAAGCCGGCACCACCGGCCTGCAAATCCGCGACCGGCTACACACCCTGGCCGGCGTGGAACTCATCCGCATTGACCCGGCCCTGCGCAAAGACGCCAGCGCCAAGCAAGCCCTGATGGCCCAGGCCGATCTGGTGGTACTGTGTCTGCACGACGATGCCGCTATTGAATCAGTAGCAATGATTGAAGAATTGACGCGGGCTAACAATGGAATTGGTCCAAAAATTATTGATGCATCCACCGCCCACCGCACGGCACCGGGCTGGGTCTATGGGTTCCCCGAGCTGGCCGCAGGCCAGCGCGAAGCGGTGGTCCAAGCCAAGCGCGTGGCCAACCCCGGCTGCTACGCCACCGGTGCCATTGCACTGATACGGCCACTGGTGGATGCCGGGCTGCTGCCATCCGACGCTCCGGTCTGCCTGCCATCGATTAGCGGCTATTCTGGCGGCGGGCGCACGATGATCGAGGCCTATGAAGCGGGCCAGGCACCGGCGTTCGAGCTGTACGCGCTGGGCTTGAAGCACAAGCACATCCCCGAAATCATGCGCTACACCGGACTGACCCGCCGCCCGCTGTTCGTGCCGTCGGTGGGCAACTTCGCCCAAGGCATGCTGGTGCAGTTGCCCCTGCACCTGGCCACCCTGCCGGGACGCCCCAGCGCCCAGGATCTACACGCCGCGCTGGCCAAGCATTACGCCGACAGCGAATGGGTGACCGTGGAACCTGCCACGCCGGACCTGAAGCTGGATGCGGTGGCCTTGGCGGACTCCAACAAGATGGAGTTGCGTGTGTTTGCCAATGACGAGGCAAGTCATGCGGTGCTGGTAGCGCGGCTGGATAACCTGGGCAAGGGTGCGTCCGGCGCGGCGGTGCAGAACCTGAAGCTGATGTTGGGAATTTAGGCCGGCCAGTGGCGGGGCGCTGTGCACTCGCTGCGGCCCGGCAGAGCGGCATGATTTCCCTCGCACACCCCTCTCTCAAGCTGATGGCACGGGGTAGGGGTTTTGCGCAGGTAAAGGAGGAGCCCGAAGGGCGGGGGACACGGAGCAAAATCCCTACCCCGTGCCATCAGCGGGCGAACGCAACTATCTATTCGTCATCTCCACCTGACACCACCCGGCGGATCGCCTCGCCACCGAAGCCCCGGCTCGCCAGAAAGCGCATCTGTTTCGCGCGCGCATTGGCATCCAGGGGTGGTTCGCCAAACCTTTTGCGCCAGACCTCGCGCGCACGCTCGACCTCGGTGGCGCGCAGCTGCTCCACCGCTTCCAGCACCGCCTCGGGTGCCAGCCCCTTGCCCTGCAGCTCCTGGCGAATGCGGGTGGCACCCAGCTTGGCCGCACGCCGATGCAGCACGGATTCAAGCACGCGCTGTTCGTTGATGAAGCCTCTGGCCTGCAGTTCATCCAGCGCCCGGGCCAGGCTGCCGGGCTCCTCCTCGTAGGTGGCCAGCTTGCGTTCGAGCTCGGCGCGGGAGTGCTCCCGACCGCCCAGCAGGCGCAGCGCCCGGCCTTTGAGGGACAGAGGGAGGGCGGCCATGGTTCTCTGAATTGCTACACTATTTATAGCTATAAACGCTTATTTCACGCGGGCTAATCGGACTTTTTGCTTGAAGATTTGGACTTCACCTCGGGTTCGGCGGCCACGGGCAACAATGGAATGCCCAGCGACTCGCGCACCTTGTTTTCGATCTCGGTGGACAGGGCCGGGTTCTCGCGCAGGAACTCGCGGGCGTTGTCCTTGCCCTGGCCGATCTTTTCGCCGTTGTAGGCGTACCAGGCGCCGCTCTTTTCCAGGATGCGGGCATTGACGCCCATGTCGATGATTTCGCCCTGGCGGCTGATGCCTTCGCCGTAGAGGATGTCGAACTCGGCGGTCTTGAAGG
>CAZDDK010000404.1:0-2091 GCA_964504185.1 uncultured Rhodoferax sp.
CGCCAAGCTCATGCAGGAAACCTGCAACGAGGTGCTGGCCGAATTGGGTCTGGAAAATGATCCGCTGTTCAAGCTGGCCAAGCAACTGGAAAAGATTGCTCTGGAGGACGAGTACTTTGTCTCGCGCAAGCTCTACCCCAATGTGGACTTCTACTCCGGCATCGTGCAACGTGCCATTGGCATCCCGGTCAACCTGTTCACCGGCATCTTTGCCCTGGCCCGCACGGTCGGCTGGATTGCCCAGTTGAACGAAATGATCGGTGACCCCGAATACAAAATTGGTCGTCCCCGCCAACTGTTCACGGGTTCGCCCAATCGCAACGTCAAGTAAGCCGCTACTACCCCCTCCTCAAAAAACCCGCCGCGTGGCAACACCGGCGGGTTTTTTGTGTGCTGGCTTCAGGCAAGCGGCGCCAGACAAACCAGCTTCACTTCGGGGTGTGCGGCCACGACCAGGGTGCTTTGCTCGAAGCGTACGAGCCCGAGGCGTGGCACGTGAAACGCACGCGCTCCCCCCTCGCGCGCCAGCACGGTCTGCTGACGCCACAGCGCGGCAAAGTCCGGGCTGCGTGCCAACAAATCGTCCACCAAAGCCCCCATGCCCGCATCGCGTGGGCGGCGACTGAAGTCGGAGCGAAACTCTGCCACCAGGCGCCGGGATCGCTCCGGCCAGTCGGCAATCAAGGTTTGCGCGCGGGGTTCCAGAAACACGTAGCGCAGCAGGTTTTTTTCAGCTTGGGGCACGTCCAGCCAGCCGACAAACAGGGCGGCTGCGGGCTCGTTCCAGGCTCGCGCAGTCCAGGCGTGATCCAGCACATAGGCTGGCACGTGCATCAACCCCGGCAAGGCGAGGACGGCAGGCGGTAAAGCAGCCAGCGGCTGTGCGGGCTCAACGGGGTCGCGTCTGCCAGCCAGGTCGAACAACGACGCCCGCTCTGCGGCGTTCAGCTGCAAGGCATCGGACAAACGAGCCAGCGCCTGCGGCGAAGCGGATACATCGCGCCCTTGCTCCAGCCAGGTGATCCACGTCACACCCACGCCCGCGGCGTCGGCCAATTCCTCGCGACGCCAACCGGGCGTGCGCCGACGCCCGGCCACCTTGGCTGGCACCGGCAAACGCTCGCGGTGCGCCCGTATGAAGGCCCCCAGCAGACTGCGCGGATTGGGTTCGGACATGGTGTTACTTATACCAGGATAATGTTACTTCTTGTACCAGTAAACGATTGCTTGCAAGATCGCGACTTCAACCGACAATCGCCCATCACCAGGAACGCAAGGCATGGCCCGCACACTCTACGACAAGCTTTGGGACGAACACGTCGTCCACACCGAAGATGACGGCACCGCCGTCCTCTACATCGACCGCCATCTGGTCCACGAAGTTACCAGCCCGCAGGCCTTTGAAGGGCTGCGCCAGGCCGGGCGCAAGGTTTGGCGCGTGAGTTCCATCGTGGCCACGGCCGACCACAACACGCCCACCACCGGTTGGGAGCGGGGCTACGACGGCATCACCGACCCCACCAGCAAGGAGCAGGTCACGACGCTGGACGCCAACATCGAGGAGTTCGGTGCCGCGGCCTTCTTCCCCTTCCTGTCCAAGCGCCAAGGCATCGTGCATGTGATCGGCCCCGAGAACGGTGCCACGCTGCCCGGCATGACCGTGGTGTGCGGAGACAGCCACACCTCCACCCACGGCGCCTTCGGCGCGCTGGCGCACGGCATCGGCACCAGCGAGGTCGAGCACGTGATGGCCACGCAGACGCTGCTGGCCAAGAAGGCCAAGAACATGCTGATCAAGGTCGAGGGCACCTTGCCCAAGGGTTGCTCGGGCAAAGACATCGTGCTGGCCATCATCGGCAAGATCGGCACCGCCGGCGGCACCGGCTACACCATCGAGTTCGGTGGCGAGGCCATCCGCGCGCTGTCCATGGAAGGCCGCATGACCGTGTGCAATATGGCCATTGAGGCCGGTGCCCGCGCGGGACTGGTGGCCGTGGATGAGAAGACCATCGACTACGTGAAGGGGCGGCCCATGGCCCCGGGGCATCATGCCGCAACGCCTGCAGCCGCTGCGGTCGAGTGGGACCAGGC
>CAZDDK010000405.1:0-2081 GCA_964504185.1 uncultured Rhodoferax sp.
CTGCCGCACTGCTGTGGCTTCGGTAACAAGGCGGCAAAACGTCAACAGAACCTAGTGTAGTGTTGCATTCTGTTTGGAGCTTAAACGGTTATTGGCGCGAATGACCTTCTGCAGAATGTCGCGAGCGCTCTTAGTCCAGATGAATGGCTTGGGGTTGGTGTTGTGGTGAGCGATGTATTCGTCAATCGCTTTGACCAATTCCGGCACGCTGGTAAACACACCACGACGCAGCCGCTCGGTGGTGATGTCGCGGAAGAACCGCTCCACCATATTGAGCCACGACGCCGAGGTCGGCGTGAAGTGCATGTGAAATCGCGGGTGCTTTTTCAACCACTCCTGCACGTTTGGGTGCTTGTGGGTAGCGTAGTTGTCGGCGATCAGGTGCAGCGTCTTGTCTTTTGGGGTCTGTCGATCGATCTGGCGCAGAAACTTCAGCCACTCGACGTGCGTGTGGCGCTTTTGGCATTGACCGATGACCTGGCCGTCAAGGACGTTGAGTGCGGCAAACAACGTGGTCGTGCCGTTGCGCTTGTAGTCGTGCGTCATGGTCTGGGCGCGTCCCTTCTTCAGCGGTAGTCCGGGCTGTGTGCGATCCAGCGCCTGTACCTGGCTCTTCTCGTCACAGCACAGCACCAACGCATGCTCGGGAGGGGACATGTACAGGCCCACAATGTCTTCAAGCTTCTCGACGAACTGCGGATCGCGCGAGACTTTGAAGCCGCGCAGGATGTGAGGCTTCAGACCGTGCGCCTGCCAATGCCGCATGACGGTACTGGGGCTGACCCCCAGCACCGCGCCCATCTTGCGTGTGCTCCAGTGCGTGGCCGCTTCGGGGGTGGTTTGCGTGGTCATCTCCACCAGCCGGGCCACGTCCACTTTGACGGGCGGTGCCCCGCGCGGCAAATCGCGCTCAATGCCTTGCAACCCACTTTGCAGGTAGCGCTCACGCCAACGAGCGGCCTGCGCGCGCCCGATGCCAAGTTGTTCGGCGATGTCTTTGTTTTGCATACCCTGTGCGGCAAGCAGCACGATCTGGGCGCGCTGCGCCAAACGCACGCTGGTGCGCTTGGATCGCGCCAGTCGGGTCAATTCGCTTTTTTGCTCATGCGTCAGCACAATTGTTGGGGCAACTCTCAATTTCTCGCTCCAGTGAAAACCGTAGTGGAGCATCGTAGAGCAAAAAATCATTTACGACTTATCAAGAATCAAACACTACACTAGCAGTACTGGGATGAGATCCAGTAATCCTGCTACGCGCGACAATGTAACGTATATATAGCGCAGCAGCAGGTTCATGGGCTTGAGGTGATTACACCTTGGGCGTTGCACGGCATGACTTGGTGCCGCGTCTGCAAGCTTGCCTCCCCCCAATCGCCACCCGTTTGCGGTAAATTCCCCAACCTCATTTCTTTCACCACAAGGTCAGGCCAATGCGCCTATTGCATACATCCGACTGGCATCTGGGCCAGCATTTTTTTGGCAAAACCCGCGAGCAGGAGCATCGGGCGCTGATCCAGTGGCTGGCGCAGCAGGTGCGTGAGCATGGTATTGATGTGGTGTTGCTGGCCGGGGATGTGTTCGATACCGGGGCGCCGCCCAGCTATGCGCGTGAGCTGTATCACCAGCTGCATCTCGACATGCATGATGCCGGGGCTTGTCTGGTGGTGTTGGGCGGCAATCACGATTCGATTGCCATGCTGGGAGAATCAAGGGCGCTGCTGGCGCGGATGGGTACGCATGTGGTACCCGGCATGGCGCCGTCGCTTGCTGATCAATTGCTGGTGGTGCCGGGGCGAGATGGGCAGCCGGGGGCGATTGTCTGTGCGGTGCCATTTATCCGGCAGCGCGAGGCCATCGTCAGCCAGGCGGGCGAGACCTCGCAGCAGAAGCAGTTGTCGCTGCAACAGGCGATTCAGCAACATTATCAGGCGCTGTTCGAGCTGGCCGTGCAAAAGCGGGCCGAGCTGGGCCGCACGCTGCCGATTATCGCAACCGGCCATCTGGCTACGGTGGATGCCAGCCGCAGTGATCCTAAAAACCGTAGTTACCCCATTCCGTCAGCATTATTTTGGAGAAATCCG
>CAZDDK010000406.1:0-2065 GCA_964504185.1 uncultured Rhodoferax sp.
TAGGCCACGGCTTCCATGGTGTGGGCAAAGCCGTCTTTGCGGATGCGCTCGATCAGCTGGTCGCGCTGGCGGCTGACTTTGGCGGGCCAGGCTTGGCCTGCGATGACGGTCACATCGCCTTGGGTTTGGGCGAGGGCTACTTCCAGCGTGCCTGCCTTGCTGGAGAGGCCCAGCAGGTTGGCGCGGGCGGTAACTGCAGCGATGAAGTCTTTGCGGGCCTGGGGGGCGTAGGACTTGAGGTTGGCTTTGTTCATTGTTTTTATGTATCAAATCTGGCTTTACCGCACGTAGAGCGTGCGCAAGCAGCTATTAATTTAGGAGTATTCAAACAGCCTCCGGTGGCGGCTCATCAAACTGGGGCGCTGACAGGCGGCGAATGGTCAGGGCGCAACGCTGGTCGATCAGGGTGACTATTCTGTCGACGATGGGGTGGCTGTTGCCTTGGGTCTGAAACGTGGCCTGGGTGGCATGCGCCAAATTTGGCAGGCGCTTGGCAATGTCCAGAATGCGCTTTTTCACTTGGGCGGGTGACAACTCCGCTTCTTTGGCGAACTGCTCCCAGTGACGTGCCATCACTTCAGAAAACTTGTACTTGCTGCCGATCTTCATGGCCATTTTTTCGGTCAACGTGGGATAGACGGCCGTGCACAGCGCGTCGTACAGGGGTGTGAGCACGGCACCTGCCAGGGTGTACAACAGCGAGAAGTTTTTGCCGTGGGCATCGTGGTTGCCGATCAGGGCGTTGAACACCACGTAATCCAGCAGCTTGAGGGTGTGCGGCGCGCTGGGGCGGGTGGCGCTGCGCAAAAGCGCAAAGGCCTGGGCGAGGCCGGGGCCGCCTTCGTTTTGGTACTTGTGCTCTGAGACGATACCTAAAGCCTGGCAAAAGTCCTCCTGATGCAGGCGCTGGACGGGCGTACCGGCCTGACGGTCATAGCGCTCTACCAGCAGGTAGTGCCGCCGCTGCGCGCCATCCGCAATGGCGTGGATATTGGTACGGGCCACGTCCAGCTTCAAGGCGCCTGCCAGTGCCATGCAAAACGCTTCGTTGAAGACGCTGCCGTCCACCCCTGCAATGGGTGGTTTGAGGATGTGGGTGCTGGGCGAGCCGTTCAGCGGCAAGCCAATGCGAATGCCATCCGCGTCCAACACCACCGGCAGCTTGTCTTGCGCACCCGCCAGCGACAAGCGCAGGCCGTCGTCCCCGGCGCGCATGGGGCGCAGGGGCATTTCATCCAGCACTTGTAGTAGCTGTGCGTGGTCGAGCCAGCGCACTTCATGGGGTGCATCGGGCGCTTGGGGCAACTGGCCCGATTCCAGCAAGGTGACGGCACCGGCGCATTCGCCACCCAGACTGTCCAGCAAGGCATAGTCGTTTTGGGTGGAGACTTGCAGGGTTTTGGCGATCTGCTTGCGCTTGCCGCCCTCGGGCAACAGCCCGGCGAAGAACGGGCGGGTTGCACGGTCGTCAAAGGGTTCTGACCGGACAGGGAGAGATTGAGACAAAGGCGTCGTGGCACCGGGCGCATAGGCAAAGCTCAGCCGTCCATCGATTTGCGACAGCGTGCCAACGTGCGCGCCTAGCAGCCAGACTTCGAGGTGGCGCGCCATATCAGGCCAGGCCTTCCACGGCCAGACTGCCGCCCAGTGCGTGCAGCACTTTCAGCAGGGTTTCCAGGCGCACGGTGGGCTTGCCCGCCTCCAACTCCACAATAAAGCGCACGCCCACGCCTGCCGCCAATGCCAGTTGCGGTTGGGTCAGGCCAAGCTTGTGGCGGGCTGCCAAAACGGCTGCGCCCAGTGCTTCAGGTGAGTTGGTGGGGGTAACTGAGTTGATGGACATCTGAATTTCCTGTTCGGGAAATTATCACCAACCGAAGGCGACAATGCAAGACAAATTTCCCGATTGGGAAATTAAGCTTATTTTCGCGTCGATTGGCATTGAAATGACCCGAACGGGAAATCAACCTACGCTACTGCACCCGAGCTTTTTGGCCAGAGCGCACCACGGCCAAAAGTTCCGCTTTGAGCTTGCTGACATAGGCCTCGACATCGGGTTCAGATT
>CAZDDK010000407.1:0-2029 GCA_964504185.1 uncultured Rhodoferax sp.
TGCGGCGCAAGAAGCAACCGGGCATGCTGCTGGGCCTGAACATCGGCAAAAACGCCGCCACGTCGATTGAGAACGCCACGGACGATTACCTGACCTGTCTGGACGGCGTCTATCCCCATGCCGACTATGTGACCGTCAACATCTCCAGCCCCAACACCAAGAACCTGCGCGCCCTGCAAAGCGACGAGGCGCTGGACGCGCTGTTGGGTGCCATCGCCACCCGGCGCGAAGCCTTGCTCAAGCAACACGGAAAGCGCATCCCCATCTTTGTGAAGATTGCCCCGGACCTGGAGGAGACCCAGGTGGCAGTGATTGCGGCCACGTTGCAGCGCCACGGCATGGATGGTGTGGTGGCCACCAATACCACGCTGAGCCGCGACGCCGTCCAGGGGCTTGCGCATGCCGATGAGGCCGGGGGCCTCTCCGGCGCACCTGTTTTTGAGGCCAGCAACCGCGTGATCCACCAATTGCGCGCGGCACTGGGGCCAAAGTTCCCCATTATTGGTGTAGGCGGCATCACGACGGCCAAGGACGCTGTCGAAAAGATCCGCGCAGGCGCAGACGTGGTGCAGATCTACACCGGACTGATCTATTCGGGGCCGGAATTGGTCAAGGCATCGGCTCGGGCCATCCAGCACGCATTTCGCTGACCCCACCGTCCCTCATCCCAGAAAATCACTGCAACTCCAGCCGGGACGAATCGTTGCCATCTATCAGTTGCCGCTTGAACGGCACGGTCAGATGCGCGCGCGCCTCGGTGGGACTCATGCCAAAAGTCAGACTTGCCAAGCCGCTGCTGGTTTGTCCATAGCCATAGCCTCGGGTGCCGCCGATCAGGGCCACACGCAGATCAGCCACCGCTCCGTCGCTGCAACGCAGATCCAACGATGCGGTGTTGGTGGTGGTGTAGCGCATGCGCCCCACACAGCTGGTCAGCCGCGCCCCTCCCGCGGGCCTCTCGATCGGTTGCGCCAGTGTTTCCGTGGTGGGGGATGGGTCAAATCGCAGCGCAACGGTGCCCGTGTGGTCGGGGAACAGCAGCATCTCGCCCTGCAACAATTGGTCATCGACAATCGCAAAGGCCGCGACCTTGTCGGACAGGACCCGCAAGCCGGTATCGTTCAGATCGGCGCACCCCCCAAGAAGCACCAAGGCCATAGCGCCTCCCCACGCGTGGCGCAATGCTTGTCCGTATCCCATGCTTGACTCCTTCACCGGTTCCTTCCCAATCGCTTCACGCACCAGGCGGCATCCCGCCGGTGTACCATCTTAGCCAGAGGTTCAGCGTGCAAAGGCACAATGAAAGCCGATTTTCCGTCCGCATCCCGGCGGATCACTCAACGCAAGGTGCTTCCATGAGTTCCGAAGACCCCAGCAACTCCGATGTCAGCCGCATGCCCCTGAAAGCGCTGGGTCTGCGCACCGGCATGGCACTTCAGACCCGTCGCCTGGTGGAGGGTGCCAGCAAGAAGGAGTCCCAGTTTTTTGGAGCCATTGAGGGCAAAGGCGTCATGGTCGGCCCCATGGGACCAGACGGCGTCAGCACGGAACTAGACGATGGTGAAATCTGCGTCGTTCGGGGGTTTACCGGGCAGTACGAGTTTTCATTTTTGAGCAAGGTGCTGCAGACCTTTCAGAAGCCCTTTGCGTACGCCTTGCTGGCCTACCCCGCCCAGGTGGACGCACGCAAGGTGCGCCAGTCCATGCGCACCAAGACATCCTGGCCGGCCACCGTGCGATGGGTCTCCAAGGACGGCCCACCCGTAGGCGAGGCTCTGCCGGCGACGCTGGTGGACATCAGCATGCACGGGGCCATGGTAAAAGCCGACTCGGGCCTGTCGGCGGTAGGTGAAACGGTGCACCTGACGTTAAACGTGACCTTTGATGACGCTCCGGTGGAGTTGAATCTGAACGCCACCATCTGCCACAACAACCGCTCCCTGGTCGATGCGGCCCACTACATTGGCCTGGTGTTTCGCAACCTCACGCAACACGACAAACTGGTGTTGAACTACGCCACGCAGGGCGC
>CAZDDK010000408.1:0-2019 GCA_964504185.1 uncultured Rhodoferax sp.
CGTCCACATGGCGCACGGCCTCGTTGATCTGCGCAATGCCCTGGGCCTGGGTGGGTGTGGCATGGTCGAACTGCGCAATCAGCGTCCCGACCTCCTGCACGCTGCGGGCCACGTGGTGCACGGTTTCACCGGCGCTGTGCATTTGTTGCGTGCCCTCGGTGATTTGCTGCCCACTTTGCGCAATCAGGGCACGGATTTCACGGGCGGCGCTGGCACTGCGCCCAGCCAGCGCACGCACCTCGGTGGCCACCACCGCAAAGCCGCGGCCGTGCTCGCCGGCGCGGGCCGCTTCCACGGCGGCATTGAGCGCCAGCAGGTTGGTTTGAAAGGCAATACCTTCAATGGTGCTGATGATGTCGGTCATGCGCTGCGACGACTGCGCGATGGCCTGCATGGCGTTGTCCACCCGCTGTACGGCCTGTGCGCTGGCCGACGCCGCAGCATTGCTTTGCTTGCTTTGCTGGTCGATACGCTCCACCGTAGAGGCTGCCTCGTGCACCGCATCGGACAGTTCACCCAGGCTGGCCGCAGTTTCCTCCAGGGAGCTGGCCTGCGACTCGGTGCGGTCCGAGAGGTTGGTAGCCCCTTCGGCAATTTCGCTGGAAGTCTGGCTGAAGTGGTCGATTTGCGAGCGCACGTCGCCCACCACCGCTTGCAGGTTGATCTGGATTTGGAACAGGCTGCGCAGCAGGGCGTTGAAAGGTGGCACAAAGCCGCTGGGCGCTTGTGTCGTGAGGTTGCAGCTGGCCAAGGCATCGGCGAAGGTGCTGGCGGCATCCACCGCCTGCGAGAAAGCCCGGTGAAACCACCACCACAAGGCGGCGCAGCCACCCCCCACCAGGCCCAGCTGAGCGCCCAGCAGGGCAAAACCCTGCAAGTCCAACAAGAAGGGCAGGGGGCTGACCAGGGCCACTGCCACCATGCCTGCGCCCAGGCGCTGCGAGAGGTTGGTGCGCGCGAGCGCTACACCGCCTTGGGCGTGGAAGTGCTGCAAGGCTACGCCAAGATCGTCGACCCGTGGACGGTGGAAATCAAATCGAACGATGGAAGCACCCAGCGCCTCACCACCCGCGCCATCGTCATTGCCGCCGGAGCCCGCCCGTTTGTGCCGCCGCTGCCGGGTCTGGATGACGTGGGTTATGTGACCAGCGACACCCTGTGGGACGAATTTGCCAAACGCGATGCGCCCCCCGCGCGGCTGGTGGTGCTGGGCGGCGGCCCGATTGGTTGCGAACTGGCGCAGAGTTTTGCCCGCCTGGGCTCCAAGGTGACACAAATTGAGATGGCCCCGCGCCTCATGATCCGCGAAGACACCGAGGTTTCTGACCTGGCCCGCGACTCCCTGACCCGCGACGGTGTGGATGTGTTAACCAGCCACCAGGCCCTGCGCTGCGAGCGGGAGGGCGAGGGCGAGGGCGAGGGCGAGGGCGAGGGCGAGGGCGAGGGCAACGACGCCCGCAAATTCATCGTCGTTGCGCACCAAGGCGTCGAGAAACGTATCGAGTTTGATGCCTTGCTCTGCGCCGTGGGCCGCGTGGCCCGCCTGCAGGGTTATGGTCTGGAAGAACTGGGTATTCCCACCCAGCGCACCGTGGCGGTGAACGATTATCTGGAAACGCTGTACCCCAACATCTACGCGGCGGGCGATGTGGCCGGGCCTTACCAATTCACCCACACCGCTTCCCACATGGCCTGGTATGCCGCGGTAAACGCGCTGTTTGGCCACTTCAAAAAGTTCAAGGTGGACTATTCGGTGGTGCCGTGGGCCACCTTTATCGAGCCCGAAGTGGCGCGGGTGGGCCTCAATGAGCAAGACGCCAAAGAGAAGGGCGTTGCCTATGAAGTCACACAATACGGTATTGATGACCTGGACCGCGCCATTGCCGACAACACCGCGCATGGTTTTGTCAAAGTGCTGACGGTGCCCGGCAAAGACCGAATATTGGGCGTGACCATCGTTGGTGAACACGCGGGCGATTTACTGGCGGAGTTTGTGCTGGCCATGAAACACGGGCTGGG
>CAZDDK010000409.1:0-2000 GCA_964504185.1 uncultured Rhodoferax sp.
GTCAGACAGGTGCTCGACCAGTTTGAGCGTCTCGGGGTACTTGCCGAAGAAATGTTTGCGAATGTAGGCGCCGTCCATGGCGCGGTAGGTCTGGTAGTCGCCGTCCACCGTCTCCATCATTACCTGCCGGAGCTTGCCGGTTTTGTCGCGCGCCAGCAGGTCGTCCCAGCCCTTGCCCCACAGGAGCTTGATGACATGCCATCCAGCGCCGCGGAAGTCGCCTTCCAACTCTTGAATGATCTTGCCGTTCCCGCGCACCGGGCCGTCGAGTCGCTGCAAGTTGCAGTTGATGACGAAGATCAGGTTGTCGAGTTGCTCGCGCGCCGCCAGGCTGATCGCGCCCTTGCTTTCGGGCTCGTCCATTTCGCCGTCGCCCAGAAACACCCAGACCTTGCGGTTGGCCGTATCGGCAATACCGCGCGCGTGCAGGTACTTGAGAAAACGCGCCTGGTAGATCGCCATCATGGGCCCCAGGCCCATGCTGACGGTGGGGAACTGCCAGAAACCCGGCATCAGCTTGGGGTGCGGGTAGCTCGATAGCCCCTTGCCGCCCACTTCCTGGCGGAAATTCTCCAGCTGGTCTTCGGTAATGCGTCCTTCCAGGTAGGCGCGCGCGTAGATGCCCGGTGCGCTGTGGCCCTGGAAGTAAATGCAGTCGCCGCCGTGGGTTTCGCTCTCGGCGTGCCAGAAATGGTTGAAACCGGCGCCCCACATGCTGGCCAGCGAGGCAAAGGAGCCGATGTGGCCGCCCAGATCGCCGCCGTCGGCCGGGTGCAGGCGGTTGGCACGCACCACCATGGCCATGGCGTTCCAGCGCATGTAGGCGCGCAGGCGCTTTTCGATCTGGATATTGCCCGGGCAGTGGGCCTCCTGGTCCGGCTCGATGGTGTTGACATACCCGGTATTGGCGGAAAAAGGCAGGTCGATGCTGCTTTGGCGGGCATGTTCCAGCAATTGCTCCAGCAAATAGTGCGCACGTTCAGGACCTTCGCTTTCAATCACCGCAGACAAGGCGTCCATCCATTCGCGGGTTTCTTGGCTGTCCAAGTCAAGTCGGGGGGCGCTCGCTGCGCCGGGGGGAACTGCTGACATCGGCTGTCTCCTGGTTGTTTGAAACGAATTTAGTGCGTTGTGCCTATTTTCACACAACTATTTTTAGATTTCAATATGTGCTTTTTGATTTCATAATGCGAACTCCAATAGAACGATCGTTCTACTACACGCCCTACACTCTTGCCCATGCCTTTACCCAAGATCATCACGCTGCCCAACCAATTGGGCTCATCCACAGTGGGCCGTGCGCTGCGCTGGTGGCAGCGGCTTGCCCCCCATCGCCAGGACCGTGTGGCGGTACTCGCACCGCTGGCCGCCGTTTTGCTTTTTTTTGCCGCCATCGTGGCTGCACTGGGCTATCTGCGCCTGGAAGAAATGGATCGCGAGCAACAGGCTGTGCAACGGGACGTGGAATACACCCAGCAACGGCTGCGCCTGCGGCTGCTGGAGCGCCAGGAACAACTCGCCCGTATTGCGCGGGAAATCTCCAACCGCGAGCTGGACACCGAGGACTTCCGCTCGCGCGCCCGCACCATGCTCAACCAATACCCCGAGCTACAGGGACTGGCGTGGGTCGATGAGCGCCGACGGATGCGGGCCGCGCTCGGCACGGCCGCGTTGTTGACCAACCAACTCACTCCCGGCAACGGCGAAAGTCCGCGCAACGACACGTTGTCGGGCTATTGGATGTCGCGCGACTTTCAACAGCCGGTGTACGTCCAACCGCTGGGAACGCCCACGGACACGCCTGCCTTGCAACTGCACCTTCCCCTCTCGGAGCGGGGCCGCTTCTCCGGCGTGCTGCTGGCCGAGTATTCGGTGGACGGGTTGTACCGCTATGGCGTGCCCACCGAGGTTACTTCCCGCTACGCCATCTCCTTGCTGGACGCAAAAGACGGGCTCCTGGCTGGCACCACCATACCGACCCCCAAGAAGATCAAGAGGCT
>CAZDDK010000410.1:0-1980 GCA_964504185.1 uncultured Rhodoferax sp.
GATTTCTGATTCGGGTTCAGGCGTGGTTCGCCTGATTATTAAAGAGCCCCCTCCAGCAATGGAGGGGGCTTTTTTTTCGTCGCACTCAGCGCTGCCCGGACTTTTTGGGCGTCAGTTCGATTGACAGCGTATCCCAGTATTCGCGACGGCTCAGTGGTGTCTGGTCGGACAAGGTGGGGTTTTCGAGCCGAAACACGCGCCGTCCCGACAAGTTCAGCCCGGACAACATCTGGCGTTTGAATTTTTGGTAGAGCGTTTCAAACTGCCCGTTTTCCATGAGCAATTGAAGACCCGCCTCCACCCGCTTTGCCAAGCGCTCACCTTCCTCGGTGCGCGCGAAGAAGAAGTAGCGGGGCAACGGGTAGTAGAGCATCAGGTTCTGTTCGATGGCCAGGTTGGGATCCAGGGCGCGGCCGGCCTGCAATTCTTCGCCAATTTCATTGATCCCGCGGGAAAAGAGATCAAAGCGCCCTGCCTGCAGCATCTTGAAGAGTGATTCGTACCCCCCGCCCGTCACCACGGTGAGTCCTGCATGGGTAAGGATTTCCGTGTCAATCCAGCGTGAACCCTGGCCAATGGAGAACGGTTTGAGGTCTGCCAACGAGCGCACATTGCGCAGTCTGGCCTGTGTCGGCTTTTCGATCAAAAACAGGCGATAGCCCGTGAGCCCCTTGTCCAACGGAATAAAAATGGGGCGCATCAGCGCTTCGCGGTCCTTGTTGGTCGTCCGTACGAGCAGGCTGATGGTTTTAGAGTCAGCCAGCAGCGCCTGAGAGCGCTCAGCGTTCATCACGATGCTGGACGGCTCCATCCGGTAGGGACCCCATTTCGCCGTGGTGGCCTCCAGGGCCGCATGGAGCAACTCCCAGTAGTAGTCCATCCGCTTGTCTGTGGCACTTTCCGGGGGAGGAAAAACATAGGCCATGGGCGTACTCCCCGGTGCCGACCCGGCCAACGCTGCCGAGCAGAGCAGGGATCCAACCAGAATGGACAAGGTCATGCGCCTCTGTGTCACGCTCATATCCGTGGTAGCCAAAGAGACCATTATGGCCAGGCAGTTTTGCGGGTCAATGACGGGCGTTGGGCTGTCCCTTTGGTGGCAGTTACTTGCGTCAGTTGCCGATACGCTTGTGCCATTGATTTATTCCGAAAATTGCCATGACCTTGCGCCCCACCATAGACTTCTTGCTCAACGACTGGCTGGGCACCACCGCCTTGGTGCAACGCGAACGCTTTGCCGACCATTCCCGAGACACTTTCGATGCCGTGCTGGATACCTGCGAACGCATTGCCCGTGAGAAATACGCCCCGTTCAACCGCTTGGTGGACGTGCAGGAACCGCACTTAGACGGCGAGAAGGTCATCCTCCCGCAGGCCACGCACGATGCCAACCGCGCCTATGCCGAATCCGGCATGCTCAGCGCGGCACAGGATTTTGAGATGGGCGGCATGCAGCTGCCCTACAGCGTGGAGGCGGCAGCCAACGCCTTCTTTGCCTGCGCCTCCGTCAGTATCGGCTCGGGCATGCTGACCACGGGCAACGCCAATCTGCTGATGGCGCATGGAACCGATCTGCAGAAGGAAGTGTTTGCCAAGAATGAATTTGCGGGACGCTTCTCGGGAACGATGTGTCTGTCTGAGCCGCAGGCAGGCTCCAGTCTCAGCGATGTGGCGACCCGCGCCGTTCCAGACGGTGACGGTTTCGAGTCCGACCCTCTGGGCGCGCGCTACCGCCTCAAGGGCAACAAGATGTGGATATCCAGCGGCGAGCACGAGCTGACCGAGAACATCATCCATCTGGTGCTGGCCTATATTGCGGACCCCGAGGTCAAGCTGGTGCCCGGCACGCGTGGCATTTCGCTGTTCATCGTGCCAAAAAAGCTGGTAGCTGCCGACGGCACCTTGACGGGTGCGCGCAACGACGTAGCCCTGGCGGGGTTGAACCACAAGCTGGGCTGGCGCGGCACCACCAACACCTTG
>CAZDDK010000411.1:0-1974 GCA_964504185.1 uncultured Rhodoferax sp.
ACGCCGGCGTCGCTGTTGGTGGTAGCCCCGGCAGGGTAGAGCTTGCAGGCCACCACGCCGGCGTCCCGGGCTGCGGCAATCTCGGCGGCGGGCAGGTTGTCGGTCAGGTACAGCGTCATCAGCGGCTCGAAACCCATCCCAGCAGGCACAGCTGCCTGGATGCGCGCCTTATAGGCCAGCGCCTGGGCCGCCGTCGTGATCGGCGGTCTGAGGTTGGGCATGATGATGGCGCGGCCAAACTGGGCGGCCGTGTGCGGCACCACGGTGTTAAGGGCATCGCCATCGCGCACGTGCAGGTGCCAGTCGTCGGGGCGGGTCAGGGTCAGGGTGTGGGTGGTCATGACGGGAGGTGTTATTTGGTGTTACGGGCGGACTGGGCCACCAGGTAGTCCCACAGCGCCTGGGCGTTGCTCTTGGGCACGGGGCTGGCGCGTCCGCCAGAAGCGCCTGCGCGGGACAGTTCCCGCAGGCTGGGCTTTTCGCGGTAAACCCGCACATCCATGGTGATCTCCAGTCCCTTGGCGGTGGCGTTGGCGGGCAGTGCGCTCACCAGGCGCTTGGCACGCAGTTCCTTCTTGACCGCGCTGTGCGGCAAAAAGGCAATGCCATGGCCTTCCAGCGCCATGGCCTTCAGGCCTTCGGCCATATCGGTCTCGTAGACGCGGTCAAAGTGGATGGCGGTGTTGGACTGCTTGAGGATCAACTCGACCATCTGGCCAAGGTAGGCCCCCGGCGCGTAACCCAAATAAGGCAGGGGCTGGCCCACACGCCCCGGCAATTGGAACAGCGGTGCTCCGTTGCTGTCCGGCTTGGCATAGGGCGACACCACCTCCTCACCCAGGCTCACCATCTCGTAACGGTCAGTGTCCAGCTGGAAGGGCTGGGAGGGGTGGTAATAGGCAATCAGCAGGTCACAACTGCCCTCGACCATGCGCATCACAGCGTCGTGCACGTTGAGTGCGATCAGTCGGCTCTTGATCGGGCCAAAGGTTTCGCGCAGGGACGACACCCAGGCCGGGAAGAAGGTGAAGGCCAAGGTATGCGGCACGGCAAACTCGATGACATCCTGCGCCGCAGAGGTATGGCCGCGCAGCATGGCGCGCGTGCTCTGCAGGGCCTGCAGCACCTCCATGGATTGGCCATACAGGGTCTCGCCAGCCGGCGTCAGGCGCGTGGGGTAGCTGCTGCGATCCACCAAATCAGTGCCGGCCCAGGCCTCCAGCGACTGGATGCGCCGCGAAAACGCAGGCTGGGTGACGTGGCGCAGCTGCGCAGACCGGCTAAAACTGCGGGTTTCCGCCAGGGAGACGAAATCTTCAAGCCATTTGGTTTCCATGGCCTGGATTATGCGCGGATTGCATGAGGAAAGTTCGGCACCCCGTCGTCGTCCAGGTTGGTGATTCCGGGTTCAATTGTGGGCCTGCATCGACAGAATTTACTATAGTTTTAATAGCAAACAATGTATATTTCGCGCGGGCTAGTGCCCAATTTCACTCTCAACCACATCGCCACCCTGCTGCTGCAGCGCCCACATCTGCGCATAGCGCCCGTTCAGCGCCAGCAACTCCGCGTGCTTGCCGCGCTCCACGATGCGTCCGGCATCCATGACCAGAATTTCGTGCGCATCCACCACCGTGGAGAGCCGGTGGGCAATGACCAGTGTGGTCTTGTTGCGGGCCACGTTCTGCAGTTCGGCCTGAATGGCGCGCTCGTTGGCAGAGTCCAGGGCCGATGTGGCCTCGTCGAAGATCAGGATGGGTGGGTTTTTCAGCAAGGTGCGGGCAATGGCCACGCGCTGCTTTTCGCCCCCCGAGAGCTTGAGTCCGCGCTCACCCACCATGGTGGCATACCCCTTGGGAGTGGAAGCAATGAAGCGGTGAATGTGGGCCGACGCAGCGGCCTCTTCCACCTGGGCCCGTGTGGCACCGGGCTTGCCGTAGGCAATGTTGTACTCCACCGTGTCGTTGAACAGCA
>CAZDDK010000412.1:0-1964 GCA_964504185.1 uncultured Rhodoferax sp.
CTGGCTGAAGTCTCAAGCGGCGCCTTCATCGCCAACCACACGCGCTTGAACGCCAATACGCGCATGCAAATCATCACCGGCCCCAACATGGGCGGTAAATCCACCTACATGCGCCAGGTAGCGCTCATCGTGCTGCTGGCCTCCATGGGTAGCCATGTACCGGCAGCGGCGTGTCGGCTGGGGCCGATTGACGCCATCCACACCCGCATTGGCGCGGCGGACGACCTGGCCAACGCCCAGTCCACCTTCATGCTGGAGATGACCGAGGCGGCGCAGATCCTGCACGCGGCCACGCCCCATTCGCTGGTGCTGATGGACGAGATTGGCCGTGGGACCTCCACCTTTGACGGCCTGGCGCTGGCGTCCGCCATTGCCACGCAACTGCACGACAAGACCCAGTCCTTCACGCTGTTTGCCACGCACTACTTCGAGCTGACCGAGTTCCCGGCCACGCACCACCAGGCGCTCAATGTGCACGTCAGCGCCACCGAATCGGGGCGCGACATCGTCTTCCTGCACGAAATCCAGAGTGGCCCGGCCAGCAAGAGCTACGGCGTGCAGGTGGCCCGCCTGGCCGGCATGCCTGCCGCCGTACTCAACCAGGCGCGCCACACGCTGCAGGCGCTGGAGGCCCAGGCCAGCGCCGCGCAGGCCCAGGTGGACCTGTTCGCCGCCCCGGCCAGGGAGGAAGCCCCCAGCCGCAGCGCGGTCGAGGCGCACCTGGCGGCCCTCAACCCGGATGCGATGAGCCCCCGCGAGGCCCTGGAAGCGTTGTACCAGTTGAAAAAGCTGTCCACCGATTGAGTTCACAACACACGAAAAATGGGTTAGCCTACGCAGCACCTCCCCACACTTCCCGCACACCCCATGAACATTTCACAGCATGTGGCCGCAATGGCCCTGGCCTTGGTTTCCGCCACCGCATTGGCTGACAACGGCGTCACCGACAAGGAAATCCTGATCGGGCAGTTTGCCGCCATGAGCGGGCCTTCGGCCCAGCTGGGGCAGCGCATGCAGGTGGGCATGCAGGCCTACTTCACGGCAGTCAACGCGCAAGGCGGCGTCAATGGCCGCGCCATCAAACTGCTGACGCGCGACGACGGTTATGAGCCCGAGAAGGCAGCCGCTGCGGCCAAGGCACTGATTCAGGAGGACAAGGTTTTCGCACTGGCCGGTTCGGTGGGCACGCCCACCGGCCTGGCGGCGCTGCCCATCGTGACGGCGCAGCAAATTCCGCTGGTGGGCATGTTCACCGGCGCGCAGGCGCTGCGCGAGCCATTCAACCGCTACGTCTTCCACGTGCGCTCCAGCTACTTTGACGAGACCGAGCGCATCGTGCAGCACCTCACCACGCTGGGCATCAAGAAGATCGCGGTGTTTTACCAAAACGACGCCTACGGCAAGGCCGGGCTGGAGGGCGTGACACGCGCCCTGGCCAAGCACAAGCTCGCCACCGTGGCCACGGCCACGGTGGAACGCAACTCGGTGGATGTCAGCCAGTCGCTGGAGGTTTTGACCAAGGCAGAGCCTGAAGCCATTGTGCAGATCAGCGCCTACAAGTCCTGCGCCGCGCTGATCAAGCAGGCCCGTGCCAAGGGCTATGGCGGGCAGTTCTTCAACGTGAGCTTTGTGGGTTCGCGGGCGTTGGCCGATGAGCTGGGCGATGCGGGCATGGGCGTGGTGATCTCCCAGGTGGTGCCGTTTCCCTATGGCCAGAGCATTCCCGTCGTGCGGGAATACCAGCAACGCATGACCGAGTCAGGGCAAAAGGAACTCGACTTCACCAGCCTGGAGGGCTACCTCACCGCGCGCGTGCTGGTGGAGGGGCTGCGCCGTGCCGGCAAGAGCCCCACGCGCGAGGGGCTTGTCGCGGCCCTGGAAACCCTGCATGACTTCAACCTGGGCGGCTTTACCGTGAACTACAGCGCCAAGGACCACCAGGCCTCCAACTTCACCGACCTGAC
>CAZDDK010000413.1:0-1955 GCA_964504185.1 uncultured Rhodoferax sp.
CGGCTCAAGAACACCACGAAGGTGTTCATCACCCCCTGGATCAGGGTCATGGTAACCATGTCGCCGTTGGCGATGTGGGCCACTTCGTGGCCAATCACCGCCTCGATTTCCTCCTTGGTCATGCCCTGCAAGAGGCCGGTGGACCCCGCCACCAGGGCCGAGTTCTTGAACGCACCGGTGGCAAAGGCGTTGGGGTCTCCTTCAAAGATGCCCACCTCCGGCATGCCGATACCGGCCTTGTCGGCCAGCTTGCGCACGGTGTCCACAATCCAGGCCTCGTCGGCATTTTGCGGCTGCTCGATGATGCGCACGCCCGATGTCCACTTGGCCATGGGCTTGCTGATCAGCAGGGAAATGATGGCCCCCCCAAAACCCATGATCAGCGCGAAGCCCAGCAAGGCCCCCAGGTTGAGCCCGCTGCTGGTGAGGTAGCGGTTGACGCCCAGCAGGCTGGCCACAATGCCCAGCACGGCAACGACCAACACGTTGGTCAAGACAAACAAAATAATGCGTTTCATGGTTTCCTCGAAAGACAGGGCCACCCTTCGGGCAGCGTGGCACCAATGGTAAGGTCGAAACGCGCCATTTCAATGACGGCATGCATCAAAGAGCCCAGCTTGGCTGGGGATTTCGCGGGGCCCGAAAGACGCTGGCATCGGCGTAGAAGGCGGGGTCCGCATTTTCCGGCCACCAGCCCGGAACACCCAGCACCGGCAAGTGGGCAAAGGGCTTGCCCGCAAGCTTCTCGGCCGCCAGGTCGGCAGCCATCCACGCATCCAAATTCGCTATGGAATCCATAGCGCACGGGGCCCGATATACGTGGGCGGTGATGGGTTTTCGGGGATGAACCAGCTTTTCAAGCAGGGCGTGGCCAAAGAGTACCAGCCGGACGTCTGCCCACACCGCGCGCAAGTCCACAAACACGCGCGGCCAGTCCTTGGCCACCAGGGCATCCCACAGGGCATCGGGGCCCTGGAAAATGGCGGCGTTTTCGTCAAACAGTGTCAAACCGTCGCGGGCCGGGCCGCGCACGGGCTGAATGCCGGTCTGCGCAATCTGGGCCACATGCAGCTGGTTGAGCCGGCGTTTGGTCTGCGGAAAAACCAGCCAGGCAAGTCCGTTGAAAAAATCGTGCAAGCCCTCGCGGGTGGGACAGCAGCCGCTATCGAAGATATAGCTTTCATAGGCGAGGCCGGGGGGCAGTTCACTCTGTGGCACGAAACGCACGGGCGTGACGCCCGCACCCCAGGCGGCGTTCAGGGCCTGGGCGCTGGTTCTGCCTGCGGCCACATGGTCCGCTGCGCGTTGCCCGGGCAACGCATACGGGGCCAGCCAGGGCGCGGACCAATCGATCTCCCCCAATGCAGGACCGAGCGCGAGGTCCGTCCCGCAGGGGGTCAGGATATGCGCCACGGCAGGGACTCGCCAGCCCCCAGCGGCTTCAACTCCGCCTGGCCAAAGGCAAAACTGTCCGGCACGGTCCAGGCTTCGCGGCGCAGGGTGAGGGTGCCCTGATTGCGCGGCAGGCCGTAGAAATCCGCGCCGGGGAAGCTGGCAAAGCCTTCCAACTTGTCCAGCGCACCGGCGGCGTCAAAGGCCTGGGCGTACAGCTCCATGGCGTTGAAGGCGGTGTAGCAACCAGCGCAGCCGGTGGCGTGTTCCTTGAGGTGCACCGCGTGCGGCGCACTGTCGGTGCCCAGGAAGAACTTGGCGGACCCGCTGGTGGCTGCCCGCACCAGGGCCTGGCGGTGGGCTTCCCGCTTCAAGACCGGCAGGCAGTAGTAGTGCGGGCGAATGCCGCCGGTGAAGAGGGCGTTGCGGTTGTAGAGCAGGTGGTGGGCGGTGACGGTGGCCCCCACAAAGCGGTCCGCTGCCTGCACATACTGTGCGGCCTCCAGGGTGGTGATGTGCTCAAACACGATCTTCAGCTCGGGGAAGTCGCGGCGCAGGGGGAT
>CAZDDK010000414.1:0-1950 GCA_964504185.1 uncultured Rhodoferax sp.
TTGGCCGTCTTGATCTCTAGCGTGCCCTTGGCCGCGATCTGCGCGGGCCCGGCCTGCGCCTGCAGGTCAATCGGCCCTTGTGCGGCGATGATGGTCAGACCCTTGCCCGCTGCCTCGCTGCCCGGCTGAATGGCGCCAGCCAGAATCCCGATGGCCTGGCCTGTGTGCACACGCGCCTGACCGCCCATGGCAAAGTGGGTGTCCTGCCCGCTGGCAATCGTCGTGGTGTCGTTGCTGCTCAAGTGCAGATCCTGGCCAGCCGTGATGCCGATGCCGCCCTTGCCGATCAAGGCGATGTTCGGATCCGCCATGTGAGGCACCTTGGTCTGGCCGGTGCCGGTGTTCTTGTCGCTGGCGTCGGCCACGGCGTTGGGCAAACTGGTGTTGCTGACCATGCCGCTCAGGCTCTTGGTCAGGGCCGCTGCCGGCGACAGCGCGTCATCGAGCGCGCAGGCATTGGCCTTGCTGCTGCCGGCCGCACAGCCCAGACCCACGGTCTGGTGCGTGCTGGCGGCTTGGTGGAAGGTGCTGGCCAGCTGCTGCATCTGCTTGGCCAGCGCGATGCCTGCGGCGTTGTCGCCCGCGCCTTCGCCCGTCTGGCCCTGGCCGTTGTTCAAGCTGTAGGTGCTGAGCATGACTCCGCGCACCGCGCGCAACCCGCCCCAGGCGTCGGTGCGCAGCTCGAAGCCCAGGCCTCGGAAGCTACCCCGGTGGTTGTCCGCCTGGTGCAGCAAGTGGCCCATCTGTAGCCAGGTCTGGGCCTGGGTGCTGTGCAACTGCATGCGGCCCTGGTTGGGGGTGTCGTCAAACACCATCTGGTTATAGCCCTGGCCGCCGAACTCTTTGCTCTTGACCCCACTGAGGGCTGCAGCGTTGTTCTGGCCTTCCGAACCGTCTGTCGCAGCACCTGGTGCTGCGCCATGCCAGGCGGGGCTGTTGCCGCCGCTGGCACTGCCCACCAGGTTCATTTGGCCGCTGGGGGTGTGGTCGCTGGATCCAGCAAAGCCGCTGGTGTCGGCTGCGTTCTGCTGGCCACCTGGCGTGCGAGGCACGCCGCCATCACCACGGCCGTTGTACAGGCTAGCGTGCACATACGGCCGGTCAATGTCGTTGCTCAGGAAGCCCACCAGTACCTCATGCCCGATGCGCGGGATGAACTGGTGGCCCATGCCTGGCCCCGAGAAGCGCTGCATCACCCGCACCCAGCAACTGTGGTCGCTGTTGGCGCGCTGCGGCGCATACGGGTTGGCCTGCCAATGCTCATTTCAGCAGGCCGCACCAGGGACGGCGGCAACGCACTTGAGCGTGAACACAACGGGCTCAACATGCCAAGTGAAAACATCAGGAATCAGCAGGCAGTGCGCGCCATCAAACGACAAGTTCAAGGCATCAGCATCCGCTGGTGATTCAATCCACGCACGCAACCGCGCGTACATGCTGGGCCAGACGTGCGCGATGGCAATCTGATCACCGTTCTCGACAGATCGCAGCGCATGCACCTTGAGGATCAAGCCAGGCAACCAGCCGTCGAGGTGAACCAGTCCACCTCCAAAGAGCGTGGAGATGCCGATGGCCATGAGCAACTGGCGGCACATCTCATCGCGATCCGCCGCGACCGTCATGCAGATCTCGCCGCCAGGCTCGATCAAAAAGCGGTATTCGTCGGTGTCAATGACATGCATGCTGCTCTCTGGTCGAAGCTTTGTTGGCTGACTACTACTTCACCACCCAAGCGCCCGGTCGGCGGTGGATGCTGGCAACGAAGCGCTTGGCGAACTCACGGAACTGCTTTTCAGTCATTTGCTGATCAACAGGCTCCTTGGCAAAACGGCCGAAGCGCTCAACCCTCACCTGGATATTGAAGGATTCACCAGGCTTGCCGCCAGAGATACCTGGTGCATACGCGATGTAGGCCCAGTCGCTGTGATCTTTGGTGTACGGGTTGTCGAG
>CAZDDK010000415.1:0-1942 GCA_964504185.1 uncultured Rhodoferax sp.
TGTGGCGCAAAAATAAGGGGATGCCGACTTCGCTCTCCAGCGCTTGAATTTGGCGACTCACAGCCTGCATTCCCTCGAAGGCCATGATCCACGCGGCGGATGCCTTTCACCAGGCGCACCACTTCATGGGGGACAGCACGCTTGGCATCCATGTTGAGGGCGCACGCATTGACATCGGTCAAACGGTGCGCTGGAAAGACGGCATCGTGGCGCGCCTCACCGGCGGCGTGGGTGCCTTGCTCAAAAAACATGGCGTCAAGGTTGTCAAAGGCTGGGCCACGGTGGTAGACGGCAAGACCGTCGATGTAGCGCAAGACAAAGCAGACACCAAGCCCGTGCGCATCCAGGGCGAACACATCGTGCTGGCCACGGGGTCGGTGGAGCTGGGCTTGCCCGGCATGCCGTTTGGCGGGCGCGTCATCTCGTCTACCCAAGCCTTGTCGCCGGACAGCATCCCCAAGAAACTGGTGGTGGTGGGCGGTGGTTATATCGGGCTGGAGCTGGGCCTGGTCTACCGCAAGCTGGGCAGCGACGTGACCGTGGTCGAGGCCCAAGACCGCATCCTGCCACTGTACGACGAAGAGCTGACCAAGCCCGTGGCCACCTCTATGCGCAAGCTGGGCGTGCAGGTGCTGCTGGGCAGCAAGGTGCAAGGCCTGAATGCCGCCGGTGACGCCGTGCGCGTGTTGGATGCAGCAGGCCGTGAGAGCGAGCTGGCCGCCGACCAAGTGCTGGTGGCGATTGGTCGCGCACCACACACCCATGGCTGGGGGCTGGAGAAGCTGATGCTGGCCATGAACGGCCGCGCCATCAAGGTCGACGACCAGTGCCGCACCTCCATGCGCAACGTCTGGGCGATTGGCGACTTGGCCGGCGAGCCCATGCTGGCCCACCGTGCCATGGCGCAGGGCGAGATGGTGGCCGAGATCATTTCGGGTAAACGCCGCCATTTCGCCCCTGCGGCCATCGCCGCTGTGTGTTTCACTGACCCCGAGGTGGTGGTGGCAGGGCTTGCGCCGGCTGAGGCCGCCAAGGCCGGGCTGGACTGCATCACCGCCCAGTTCCCGTTCGCGGCGAACGGTCGTGCGATGACACTGGAATCGACCGACGGTTTTGTGCGCGTAGTGGCCCGGCGCGACAACCACCGCATCGTCGGCTGGCAAGCGGTGGGGGCGGGCGTGTCGGAGTTGAGCACCGCCTTCTCGCATTCGCTGGAAATGGGCACAACGCTGGAAGACGTGGCAGGCACCATCCACGCGCACCCGACGCTGGGAGAGGCCGTGCAAGAGGCGGCGATGCGGGCGCTGGGGCATGCGTTGCATATTTAGCGTTGTCACCGCGCTCACACGGGACGTCCCAGTATTCAGTGGGACGTCTTGCATGTAGGCTTGCTGTTTTCTACCCAATGTGGGTTTTTTGCGATTTCTGGCAACACTGATAGGCAAGATATGCCGCTAGCCCTCGTGCAATATGCGTTGAGCGCTATCAGTTCAGGAGTGAATGGCGACTGCGCAGGGCGAAGTCAAAACATGACAAGGCTGGATATAAACCCAGTATCATCAGGCACCCAGCCCACGCTGGCACTGCCCCATGCCCGCCACCGCACGCCCAACGCAAGCGCATTCTCATGCGGGCGGGCAAGCGGGCACCAAACCCAAACTCTACAACCCACGCCACCCCGAGCGCACTCTGCTCTACCAAACCATAGCCGAGCATTTTGAGACCTGGTTTGAGTTGGCCAGCGCAGGCCAGTTCGATGGCCAGGGCGACCACCACACCCCCAAGCCCTATATCCGCCAGGCCTTTCGCAAATACCTCGAATGCGGCATCTTTGCGCATGGCTTTGCCCGGGCCTGGTGTGATGACTGCGGGCACGACTACTTCGTCGCCTATTCCTGCAAAGGCCGGGGCGTGTGCCCCTCGTGCAACACACGGCGCATGG
>CAZDDK010000416.1:0-1937 GCA_964504185.1 uncultured Rhodoferax sp.
GCTTGGCGCGGCGCACGTCGCCACGGCGCTTGACTTCGATGCTGGCGATCAGCGGGCTGTAGGTCTGGAACGTACGCTCCACACCTTCACCGCTGGAGATCTTGCGCACAATAAAGCCGCTGTTCAGGCCACGATTGCGCTTGGCAATAACGACGCCTTCGTAGGCCTGCACGCGCTTGCGGGCACCTTCAACCACGTTGACGCTCACGACAACGGTGTCGCCAGGAGCAAATTCGGGGATATTTCTACCCAGGCGAGCAATTTCTTCTTGCTCTAGAGTTTGGATCAGGTTCATGATTTCCTTGCGTAGATCGTGCATGCGCCAGCACCGAAGGGTGCAAAGTCAACACAGCGTTGCTTTGGCCGTGCAGAGGATCGTTAGCCCTCCATTATAGCAAGTTCAGCGCGGCAACGCCAATACGGTTTCATCTTGGCGGCTAATGCGCCCATCGCGCCGGGCCGCTTCCAGCAAATCCGGTCGATGTCGGGCGGTCAGCAGCAGGCGCTGGTCGCGCCGCCAACGCTCGATCTGGCCGTGGTGACCGGACAGCAGCACCTCCGGAACCCTCTGTCCCGACCACTCCTCGGGGCGGGTGTAATGGGGGCAGTCCAGCAAACCATCCAACGTGGGGTTGAAACTGTCCATTTGGTGGCTATCGGAATCAGACAACACCCCCGGCTGCAGCCGCGCCACCGCATCCAGAAGGGCCATGGCGGGAATTTCGCCACCGGAAAGCACAAAATCCCCCAGACTGATCTGCTCGTCCACATGGGAGTCGATGAACCGCTGGTCAATGCCTTCGTAGCGGCCGCACAGCAAGATCGCACCCGAACCCGAAGACCAGCGTTGCACCGCACTATGGTCCAGCCGCCGACCGATGGGGGAAAAAAGCACGACTGGAGCCGCGTCAGAGCGTTGTGCGCGAATGTGCGCCAGGGCCAATTCCAGCGGCTGCGCCAGCATGACCATGCCGGGACCGCCACCAAACGGCCGGTCATCAACCCGGCGGTAGTGCCCGCTCGCGAAGTCGCGGGGATTGGTCAATCGAACGTCCACCTGCCTGGACTCAAAAGCGCGCCGCGCAATACCCACTGTGAGCAGGGGGGAGAATAGTTCAGGGAACAGCGTAACGACATCGAAGCGCATGCGCACGAACCCTCAGTAATCAGTTTGCCAGTCCACGCGAATGCGACGTTCCTGCAAATTCACATCATCCACGTAGGCGGATACGAATGGAATCATGCGTTCACACGCCTTGCCGTCCTGCTGACAGTCCAGCACCAACACGGTCTGCGGTCCGGTGGACAGCAACTCCCTGACCACGCCCAGAAATTCGTCCTGGCGATTGACAACGTTCAACCCGATCAAATCAACCCAGTAATACTCTTCCGCTGCAGCAGTCGGGAAACTGGCCCGCGAGATAAAAATGCGGGACCCGCGCAGCGCTTCCGCAGCATTGCGGTCACCCACACCTTGCACCATGGCAACAACAGAGTCGGAATGGACCTTGGCTTCCTTGACGGATAACCGGATCACACCCGTGAACGCCTGCACACCGCGCTCGGTAGGCAACAAAAACCAGTGTTTGGAAGCAAAAAGCGCCTCGGGATCCGCACTATAGGGCAGGACCTTGAACCACCCCTTGATACCCCACGCGTCCACGATCCGTCCGACTTCAATGGCATCTGCTGGCAGTTCAGCAACTTCGAGTCCGGTCAACATACACAGTGGGTGCCAGTCAGAGGGCGAAAGCCCTCCTCTGGGCACAGCAACCTATTAGGCCGCCTTCTTGGCGGCTTGCTGGATCAAGCGTTCCACGGTGGGGGAAGCCTGGGCACCAACGCCCTTCCAGTACGTCAGGCGATCCTGGGCAATGCGGATGCTCTCTTCATTGGCGGTTGCAATCGGGTTGTAAAAACCGATGCGCTCAATGAAG
>CAZDDK010000417.1:0-311 GCA_964504185.1 uncultured Rhodoferax sp.
GATCATCTTGCTCTTGTTCTCCGAGCCGCCGCCCTTGGCGGCTACCGTCACTTCCACGGTGTTGCCGGGCACGATTTCGGTAAAGATGACAGCGGGCGTGTTGTCTTTTGTGTTCTTGCGCAAAAACTCGGGGTCGGCCACGACCGAGGCGCGCAGGGTGTTGTCGGGGTGGTTGTAACCCTGGCGCACGCCTTCGTTGATGGCGTCATCCAGGCTTCCGCTGAAGCCTTCCCAGCGCACATCCATGCCGACTTTGAGAAACACGTTCACGATGCCGGTGTCCTGGCAAATGGGGCGGTGGCCCTCTGCCG
>CAZDDK010000417.1:321-1936 GCA_964504185.1 uncultured Rhodoferax sp.
GGGCTTTGCTCGCGCGCATAGGCGCGGGCCAGGTGGGCAATGTAGTCGGTGGGGTGGTAATAGCTGATGTATTGCAGAGCAGCGGCAACAGACTCAATCAGGTCGGCTTGGCGGATAGAGGTGGTCATGGTGGGTACCGGTGGAGGTCAAACAAACAGGAAAAGGGTGCCGGGGCACCAAAAGTTCTCAGTGCGCAGTATTGGACGAGGCCGGCGTGTGTGACATCAGCCGGTCGGTGTAAGCAATGGCGATTGCCGAGAACAGGAAGGTGATATGAATCAAGGTCTGCCAGATCAGCACTTTCTCGTCGTAATTGGCGGCATTGATGAAGGTTTTGAGCAAGTGGATGGAGCTAATGCCGATGATGGCGGTGGCCAGCTTGACCTTGAGCACCGAGGCGTTGACGTGGCTCAGCCATTCGGGCTGGTCGGGGTGCTCATCCAGGTTCATGCGGGACACAAAGGTCTCGAACCCCCCCACAATAACCATGATCAGCAGGTTGGAAATCATGACCACGTCGATCAGGGCCAGCACCACCAGCATGATGATGGTTTCGTTCAGGGCGGACACTTCGGCAGTGTCCTTATAGCCAATGCTCTTGACCAGTTGGGCCAGCGCGTGTTGGTTGCCAAATGCGGCTTCGAGCAGGTGCACCAATTCCACCCAGAAGTGAAACACATAGACCGCCTGGGCGGCAATCAGGCCCAGGTACAGGGGCAGCTGCAGCCAGCGGCTGGCAAAAATCACCTTGGCCAAGGGGGTCATGGTGGCATTGGAGTAGGGCTTGGGGCGGGGTTGGCTCATGGGCGCTGTGACCTGGGTGTTCAAAACCGTGAATTGTAGAAGCCCCCAATTGCCGGCGCAGAACGCGTGGGCTATGCTGAGCTTGAGTCAGTGATGTGTAAGTGCCAACGCCGACCATTCATCCAGATTATTTTCCAACCCGAGGAGACAAGCCTGTGAGTGCCCCATCGTCTGCAATTGAGTCCGTCCTGGTCGAGAACCGTGTTTTCCCGCCCTCTGAAGCCATGGTTCGCGCCGCCCGCGTCTCGGGCATGGATGGCTACAACGCCTTGTGCGCCGAGGCCGAGCGCGATTTCGAGGGCTTCTGGGCCAAGTTGGCGCGTGACCACGTGGTGTGGAACAAGCCCTTCACTCGCACACTGGACGAGTCCGAGGCACCGTTCTACAAGTGGTTTGACGACGGGGAACTCAATGCCTCGGCCAACTGCCTGGACAGATGGGTGGGTACACCCACCGAGAACAAGACCGCCGTCATCTTCGAAGCCGATGATGGTGCCGTCACCAAGACCACCTACAAGGAGCTGCTGTCCCGGGTCAGCCAGTTCGCCAATGCGCTCAAGGCCGATGGCATCAAAAAAGGTGACCGTGTGCTGGTCTACATGCCCATGACGCTCGAAGGCGTGATTGCCATGCAGGCGTGCGCCCGTATTGGCGCCACCCACAGCGTGGTGTTCGGCGGGTTTTCGGCCAAAGCGCTGCAGGAGCGCATCATTGACGCGGGTGCCGTGGCCGTGATCACCAGCAATTTCCAGAGGCGCGGTGGCAAGGAATTGCCGCTCAAGGCAATCGTGGACGAGGGCCTGGCCATGGG
>CAZDDK010000418.1:0-1926 GCA_964504185.1 uncultured Rhodoferax sp.
CGCTTGAAGGTCCAGCGGTCGTTGGCCAAAAAGTTGCTCACGCTGGCGGCGATGATGGCGATGATGTTGGCCAGGCGGTAGTCCATGCTGCCCGACAGCAGCAAGGTCAGCACGTACTGGATGGCGCTGCCAAAGGCCGACGCCGTGGCGTACTGGCCAAACTCCATGCCCAGCAGGCGCAGGCTGATGGGCTGGGGTTCGTTGGCCTCCAGCGCGCGCACCCGGTCGGCCCAGGTCCACAGGCGGTTCCAGGTGAAATTGTTGAGCGTGGCCAGCGAAATGGCCAGTGCCAGCGACAGGTAGGGCTTTTTGTAATCGGCCTCAATGGTGGCAAACAGGTACTCGTGGCCCAGGTACAGCACGCTTAGATTGACCACCACGCCACTGGCCCCGACGATGCCGAACTTGAGAAAGCGGTAGCGCTCCAGCAGGCCCAGGGCCCACAGGGTGGCACGCTGCACCCGGTGGAACAGCCTCATGCGCGATGGTCCACCGCATGGCTGCGCAGAAAAGCCAGGGCCTGCTCCAGCACGGGATCGGGTGGAATGCGCTTCAAGCACTGGTTGTCGCCGTCGCAAAAGGTCAGGCGGTGGTTGTAGGCAGTCAGGCAGGGCGAACAGGCCACACCGCTTTCCCAGACCATGGTGCGCTTGCCCAGGGGGCCGTATAAGCGACCGGTTTCGGGCCCGAAGAACACCATGGTCTGGATGGGGGTAACGGTGGCAAAGTGGCTGGGGCCGCCGTCGTTGGTGATGAGCAGGCTGGAGGCGTGCATCAGCATTAGCAGTTCGCGGATGCTCTTGGTGTAGCCAGTCAGGTCAATGCAGTTCGCGTGGTTGACTTGGGCCTTCAGGCTGCGCGCCAGCTCGGCATCGTCTTTCAGGCCAATCAGGCCCACGGCGTGCCCGGCGGCGCACAGGCCCTGCACCACACGCACATAGTGGGCGGCGGGCCAGGCGCGCTCGGGCAGGATGCCACCACCGGCATACACCAGCACCAGCTGGCTCCCCGCCGTCACGGGGTGGTCGGCCAGAACCTGGCTTCGGTACACGGCCAACTCGTGGTCGGTAAACGGCACCGACAGCTCGGGTCCGCCAGGGACGGTGCGGATGATCCCTGCGCGGTTGCGCGGCATGGCGCCGGGCGACTGCAGCGCGTCCACCAGCGACAGGAATTGCTTGCTGATGTGCTGGTAGGGGTTGTAGGGGATGCTGTGGTTGATAAAGCTGCCGCGGTACAGGCCTTCTTGCGTGTGCGGGGTAAAGCCCACCCGCACCGGTGCTCCGGTGCTGAAGGACAGCAGGGCGCTGACGCGCGAGAACAGTTCGCAGTCGATGACCGCGTCCAGCCCCAGGCGGCGCATCTGCAGGCTCACGGCCAGGATGTCGCGCACCAACGAGACGCCGGACGAGTCGTCCAGCGTGTGCATGTGTTCGACCTCGGTGAGCGACAGCAGCTTCGAGACTTCCTGGTTCTTCTTCAGTTGCAGGATGTGGATGGCGACGCCAGGGTATTGTCGGCGCAGCGCCGCAAACATCGGCCCGGCCAGGACGATGCTGCCCATTTCGGACAGCAAAATGACCAGGATGTTTTTTGGCGCAGGGACCAGACGGGCGGGCGCGCCAAACAGCCCGGTAAAACGCACCCACGCAGACACGACGCCGCATAGCAACTGGCCGACCCAGCGGTCAATGAAGCGTTGTGTTTGTAGATTCATGATCAGTCTAGTCGGTGGGGGTCAGAGCACACGCTTACGCGGTGGTCTGACCCCCAGGTCTCAGGCGAGGCCCGCCGCCGCACGCAGCGCCTGGGCTTTGTCGGTGCGCTCCCAGGTGAATTCGGGCTCTTCCCGACCAAAGTGGCCATAGGACGCGGTCTTTTCGTAGATCGGGCGCAGCAGGTCCAGCATCTGGATGATGCCCTTGG
>CAZDDK010000419.1:0-1920 GCA_964504185.1 uncultured Rhodoferax sp.
ACACCAATTTGGCACTTCGTTTTGCCGTGGCCATCGGCCTGGGAATTTTGCTGGGCCTGGAACGCGAGCGCACCAAGGGCGGCGATGGCGGTGCCGGCGTGCGCACCTTTGCGCTCATTGCACTCAGCGGTGCCATGGCAGGCTACCTGGGCCAGACCCTGGGGCTGACCTGGCTGGCGTTGGCCGTGTTCGTTGCTGTGGCCTCGCTCATCGTCGGCATGTATGTGGTAACAGCCCAGCGCGGCGATATCGGCATCACCACCGAGGTGTCGGCGTTGCTGGCGTTCTTGCTGGGCCTGCTGTGCACTTATGGTCAATTGCAGCTGGCGAGCTGGATTGCGGTGGCCATGGCCTTGTTGCTGGCGCTGAAAGACTGGCTGCACCAGCTGGCCCGCCGCATCAACAGCACGGATGTGGAGGCCACGCTCAAGTTCAGCATCGTCACGCTCATCGTCTTGCCCCTGGTACCCGACGTCAACTACGGCCCGCCACCGCTGGACGTGGTCAACCCCTACAAGATCTGGCTGATGGTGGTGCTGATTTCAGCATTGAATTTTGGCAGCTACCTGTTGATCAAGATCGTCGGGCCCGAGCATGGCGTGGGCCTGGCGGGCCTGCTGGGCGGGCTGGCCTCCAGCACGGCCGTCACGCTGGGCTTCTCGCAGCGCAGCCGCCAGCCGGGGGAAGATGCCTCGGCACTGGCCCTGGGCATTGTGCTGGCATGGACGGTGATGTTCTTTCGGGTGGCGATCATGACGGCGCTGCTCAGTGGGGGGCTGGGCCGCCAGATCGCGCTGGTCATGGGGCTTTTGTGCGTGGCCAGTCTGGGTGCCTGTTACTGGTTGTGGCAGCGCAACAAGCGCCGCCAGCGCGGCGAGGTCCAGCCGGGCAGCAACCCGTTCGAGCTGGATGCGGCCATCCAGTTTGGCCTGCTGTTCGGCGTCATCCTGGTGATTTCCAAGGCGGCGCAGGTCTATCTGGGGGATGCCGGCCTCTATTTGGCAGCCGCCGTTGCGGGCTTGACCGATGTGGATGCCATCACCCTGGCCATGGTCAACCTCGCCCAGGGGGACGCCGCCCATCTGCAGGTCGCCGCGCGGGCCATTGTCATCGCCGTCATGGCCAATACCCTGACCAAATCCGGCATGGCCATCGGGCTGGGGTCGCTCGAGCTGCGGCGCATCACCCTGCCCATTGCCATTCTGCTGTTGGTCACGGGAGTGGTGGGGGCTGTGTTGTTGATATAGGTGCGTGGTTGATTTTCAACCACCAGGCCTTATTGCCCCGCCCACACCGGCTTGCGCTTCTCCTGGAACGCCTTCTGGCCTTCCTTGGCGTCTTCGGTCAGCGTGAACAACGCGATCTGGCTCTCGGTGAAGGACATGCTTTCTTCAAACGCCATCGCCTCCACCTTCTTCATGGTGTAGAGCCCCCGGCGGATGGCGGCAGGGGACTTGTCCAGCAGGCGGTCCAGGAGCCATTGCAGCTTGGCGTCTACATCTTCATCCACGTAGTTGACCAGGTTGTATTCCAGCGCCTGGGCGGACGTGATGGGCTCGCCGGTCAGGCACATCTCGGCCAGCTTGCGCCGCGGGATCAGGTGCTGCAGCACGCTCAACACCTGGGCCGGAAATACGCCCACCTTCACCTCGGGCAGGCCGAACACGGCATGGCTGGCGGCCACGGCCATGTCGCACATGCTCAAGAGGCCCATGCCGCCGGCCATGCAGGCGCCGTTGACGCGGGCGATCAGTGGCACCGTGCTCATCCGGGCCACGCGCAGCACCTGGGCCAGGTGGCCATGGGGCTCGGAGTAGTCGGTCGTGAATGCATTGGCGGACTGCAGATCGGCACCGGCGCAGAAGGCCTTGGTGCCGGCACCGGTGATGACGATGGCGCGCACGCTGCGTTCCGTCTGCG
>CAZDDK010000420.1:0-1909 GCA_964504185.1 uncultured Rhodoferax sp.
AGCTGATCAACCCCATCGCCATGGAAGAAGGCCTGCGCTTCGCCATCCGCGAAGGTGGTCGTACCGTCGGCGCCGGCGTCGTGGCCACGATCATTGCGTAAAGAGGTCTAGGGGTATAGCTCAATTGGCAGAGCGTCGGTCTCCAAAACCGAAGGTTGTAGGTTCGATTCCTACTGCCCCTGCCACCCGGTTGCTGTAGAACCGGTGGCGCATAGGCCCGCTACACTGTAGCGGGCTTCTGTGTCTTGAGCAGAGCAAGTTTGAATCGATTCAGAAACGCGAATGACAAAGAATATGGCCACGACACAAATTCAAACCGTCAATACAGGGGCAGATAAGGCCAAGCTGGCCGCTGCGTCTGCTTTGGTGCTCGCTGCATTGGTTGCCTTTTACTTGTTGGATAAGCAAGGGGCTGTGGTTCAGTGGGCGGCGCTGATTGTCGGTTTGGTGGTGGCGGTGGGATTGTTTTTTATGTCAGAGTCTGGTCGGCAGCTCGCTGCCTTTGGTCAAGATGCTTGGCGTGAAGTCAAGAAAGTGGTGTGGCCTGCCCGTAAGGAGGCTATTCAGATGACCGCTTACGTGTTTGGATTTGTGTTGGTGATGGCGCTTTTCCTGTGGTTGACCGACAAAACGCTGGAATGGTTGTTGTATGACCTGATTTTGGGGTGGAAAAAGTAATGACTGAAGTCACAGAAACCCCGGCAGCTGATTCAGTTGCTGCAGTGTCGGCGGCGGTGGCCAACTCCGATCTGCGCTGGTACGTTGTCCATGCGTATTCCGGTATGGAAAAGGCGGTCGAGCGCAACATTCAGGAACGCATTGCGCGTTCCGGCATGCAGGGCAAGTTTGGTCGCATTTTGGTGCCGATGGAAGAGGTGGTGGAGGTCAAGAACGGCCAGAAGCGCACCACTGAGCGCAAGTTTTTCCCCGGCTACGTGTTGGTGGAAATGGTCATGGATGATGACACATGGCATCTCATCAAGCACACCAATAAAGTGACCGGATTCGTGGGGGGGGCAAAAAACCGTCCTGCTCCGATTTCCGAGTCGGAGGTCATAAAGATTGTCAACCAGATGCAAGAGGGTACCGATAAGCCCCGGCACAAGGTGGAGTTCGTGGTGGGTGAGTTTGTTCGCGTCAAGGAAGGCCCGTTCACCGACTTCAACGGCTCCGTTGAGGATGTGAACTACGAAAAAAGCAAAGTCCGCGTGTCGGTTACCATCTTTGGGCGTGCTACTCCGGTGGAGCTGGAGTTTTCCCAGATCGAGAAAACGTAGTTTTCCTAGATGTGTTTTCTGATTTGCACTTCCCGGCTCGGTGCGAAACCAGTTTGAAAGAGTCGTTAACCCCGGGGAGCCGCTGCCTGCATCAGCCAGGTGTTTGGCGTTATTACCCGTAAGGAGAAATCATGGCGAAAAAAATCGTCGGTTTTATCAAGCTGCAAGTGCCAGCCGGTAAGGCCAACCCATCCCCCCCCATTGGCCCTGCGCTGGGTCAACGTGGTTTGAACATCATGGAATTCTGCAAGGCATTCAATGCGCAGACCCAAGGTGTCGAGCCCGGTTTGCCGCTGCCGGTGGTTATCACCGCGTTTGCAGACAAGAGCTTCACGTTCATCATCAAGACGCCGCCTGCGACCGTCCTGATCAAGAAGTCCATCAAGCTGGATAAGGGTTCTGCCAATCCGTTGAAGGACAAGGTCGGCAAGATTACCCGTGCCCAGCTCGAGGAAATCGCCAAGACCAAGATGAAGGACATGACGGCCGCCGATCTGGACGCCGCCGTTCGCACCATCGCTGGTACTGCCCGTTCCATGGGCGTGAATGTGGAGGGCGTATAAATGTCCAAGCTCACTAAAAAGCAAAAGACCCAAGTCTGCAAGATCGATAGCACCAAGCTGGACCCCCTG
>CAZDDK010000421.1:0-1889 GCA_964504185.1 uncultured Rhodoferax sp.
TGGACGACAGCCCCATCCTCACCGCAGGCCACACCAAGCCTCTGCAGGTCAGTGATGACACCCTCATCCTCGTAGGCCACAACAAACCCCTGCTGCTGGACACAACGCCAGGCACCACGGCCGGCAGCACAGCCACGCCCCCCAACGCCGACCCCTTGGAAATCGCAGCGCTGGAGCTGCTCCTGGCCGAACCGGCCAACCAGGACATGGTCCAGCACTTTGGCGGCCCCCTCAAGCCCCTGCCCATCGACACCGCAGTGGGCCAAGGCATCCAGGCCCGCTACGGCGCCGACCTGGGCGCCCGCCTGAACCAACTGCAAACCGCGCAGCAGGCCGTGCGCGAGGAGTACCACAAAGCCTGGGAAAGCGCAGCCAAGGGCTACGGTGGCCCAGACCAGCCAGGCTGGCTGTACACCCCCGAGATCAAGCCGCAGTGCGCCGACGACTCCGGGGTGCCCGCCCGCTGGGACTTTGATCCCGTCACCTTCACACAGCACTACGCCAGCGGTGGCAGCCCCGCCCAGAAAGCCTTTGCCCAGCTGCACGGCAGCGAGCCCCTGTATTTCAAACCATCGCTCCAAGATTACGAAATACCCGGTGACTACGTTCGGAACGGGGAACGCGGTCAATACGTACTGGACGACCCACTGCAGCCAACTTTCCGGCTCTCGGCCACGGATGACACCGAGCTGATCAACAAAGAAAACCTCTGGTTCGACCCGGTGCATGGCTGGAGCACTGATGAGGACAACCTCAAAGGCGACTGGATCGACAAACTCTCGCCCGTTCTGATGGGGGGATTTCTGGCCTTCTGCACCGGAGGCGCGCTCAGCAGCCTGATGGGCCCCGCATCCAGCACCGCAGGCTCCATAGCCCAGAGCGCTGCGATAGGCGCCAGCAGCAGCGCTGTCATTCAACTGGTCACCACCGGCAAGCTGGACTTCGGCAACATGCTGCGCTCGGCCCTGACCGCAGGGATGGCCACCGGAATCATGGACGCCTCGGGCATGGGAGACATGCTCAAGGCCCAGGATCTGAGCACACGCATGACAGCGCACCTGGGCAAGGCCGGAATGCAGGGCGTGCTGCAACAGGCCATAGGCGGCAAATTCAAGGACGGCTTTGCCAACAGCCTGCTCTCCAGCGCGGCCAGCGAGGTGGGAGCGCACCTGGACCAGCAGATCAAGGCGCAACTGCCAGAACTCGACCCCGCCCAGGCCAGCGCCCTCAAGCTGCTGGGCCGGGCCGCCACCAGCGCACTGCGCATCGCGGGCAGCAACGATCCGGCGGCCAGCTTTGCCAATGACTTCCTCATGGGGGCGCTGCAGGATGCAGCGGTACGGGGCAAGCCGGGGCAGGAGGGGCGGGATGGGCAGGAGGGTGCACAACAACCAGGTACGGCCCAGGGGGGCGAGATGCCATCGCAGGACTGGGTGGAGAGACTGGGTCGCAGTGAGGTCAGTGTGATGTCTGAGCAAACAGTCAAAGAGTTGGCACAAAGGCAATTACATGCTGAGAATGTAGGAGGTAACGCCGAAATTGAAACGGATGATCTGAGTATCACCAACCCTTTTTCGCGAAGGCTCTACGATGATGCAAACATAAGGATCGAGCTTGCCAGAAAACTGGATCTGGACGTAGATACAATTCGTTTGTCAAAGACAGTTTATGTCGACCCAATGGGTGGATTATGGAAAGATCTGCACGACACTGAAACCATAATTTCATCCGAGAACAGTGCCGTAACAAATCATGACACCCTAAACAAATATTCCGGGTATGACCTGAGTACCCAGGAGGGGATGAAAAACTTCGTGGTCGACGTCTCACTTGCAAAAAAACTCAATATGTTGCCACCTGAAGATATGGTAGCAACGGCACAGACGATT
>CAZDDK010000422.1:0-1886 GCA_964504185.1 uncultured Rhodoferax sp.
CCCGCAACTGACCCCTACGCGGGGCCGCCGCCTCCCAGAGGGCGCGCGTTTCTGTACCGCTGTCAATGGCCACTTCGGTGGCCATTTTTGTTGGCTGCCGCAATTCCCGACTACCATCGTGCATTCTGCGGCGAGCTCGGCATTTCCGTTTCCTGGAATTGCTATCAATTGGATAGCTTACTACGCAATGTTTACGAGGGCTGGAGGCCAATTTATGCATGATGGTGACGATTTCGATAGACCCGACGCCGAGGCGGTCGTGGTCAAGAAACGCCGCAAGGGCATCTACATACTGCCGAATCTCTTTACCCTGGCAGCGCTGTTCGGTGGCTTTTACGCCATCGTGATGGCCATGGACGGACGCTTTCACCTTGCTGCCGTTGGCATTTTTTGCGCCATGGTGCTTGACAGTCTGGATGGTCGGGTGGCGCGCATGACCAACACCCAGAGTGCCTTTGGCGAACAAATGGACTCCTTGTCGGACATGGTGTCCTTTGGTGCAGCACCGGCATTGATCGCCTATCTGTGGACGCTCAAGGGGCTTGGTCGCTGGGGCTGGATTGCTGCGTTTGTGTACTGTGCCTGCGCGGCCCTGCGCCTGGCGCGTTTCAATGTGAATACCGCCGTGGTGGACAAGCGCTTTTTCCAGGGCATGCCTTCTCCAGCCGCCGCCGCGCTGGTGATCGGGTTCATTGGCCTGATGACGGACCTGGGCATCACTGGCACCGACCGGCTGGGCGTATTCGACGTGCGGTGGATCACCTTTGGTCTTGCCCTCTTTGCCGGCCTCACCATGGTCACCAACGTGCCGTTTTACAGCTTCAAGGGTGTGCACATGAAGCGCAGCGTGCCCTTTGCTGTGCTGGTGGCCATTGCCCTGGGCATTGCGGTCATCAATATCGATCCCCCGACGGTACTCTTCAGTGTGTTTGTGGCCTACAGTCTCAGCGGGTATGTCATATACGGTTGGCGCCGTGCCAAGGGCCTGCGCACCAGCGTGATCAGCACCTCCACCGATGAGCCGGAAGAGCGCGGCCTGCACAAGTGAGCCCTGGCCGCTGCCGCGGAGGGATCTGCAAACTGTGGTACATTGACCCCATGTATTTCTTTGCACTATCGCTACTGACACTACGCCACCACGGGCGGAAGACGTAGCGCACGCACTGAATCCAATAAAGGCCCGTTAGCACCCGCAACGGGCCTTTTGCATTCAGGTTGCACTATTCAGGTTGCGGGTTATTGGAAGATCCACAGGAGTAAAGACATGGCTGACAAATTGATCATTTTCGACACCACCTTGCGCGATGGCGAACAGTCTCCCGGGGCGTCCATGACCCGCGACGAGAAGCTGCGCATCGCCCGCCAACTGGAACGCCTGAAGGTGGACGTGATTGAGGCCGGTTTTGCGGCCAGCTCCAATGGCGACTTCGAGGCGGTGCAACTCATCGCCAACCACATCAGGGACTCCACCATCTGCTCTCTGTCGCGTGCCAATGACCGCGACATTGCCCGCGCGGCAGAAGCCCTGAAGGGTGCCAATCGGGCCCGTATCCACACCTTCATTGCCACTTCGGCGTTGCACATGGAGAAGAAGCTGCGCATGACGCCCGACCAGGTGTTTGAGCAGGCCAAGCAGTCGGTGCGGTTTGCACGCAATTTGGTCGAGGACATCGAGTTCAGCCCCGAGGACGGTTACCGCAGCGATCCCGACTTTCTGTGCCGTGTGATTGAGGCCGTGATCAGCGAGGGGGCTACCACCATCAACGTGCCCGATACCGTGGGTTATGCCATTCCCGAGCTGTATGGCAATTTCATCAAGAATCTGCGCGAGCGCGTTCCCAATTCGGACAAGGCCATCTGGTCGGTTCACTGCCACAACGACCTGG
>CAZDDK010000423.1:0-1499 GCA_964504185.1 uncultured Rhodoferax sp.
AGGGCGGCAGCATTGTGTTTGACGGCAGCACCGAAGCCCTGCGCCGCGCCGACACCCTGACCGGTGCCTACCTGGGCGGACGCAAGCAGGTCGGCTTTGGCTTCAAGCGCATGGTGACGGCGCAGACACCCCGCCTGATTCTGGAAGGCGTCACCGAGCACAACCTGAAGTCTGTGCAGGTCGAAATCCCCCTGCGGCACCTGGTCTGCATCACCGGGGTGAGCGGTTCGGGCAAGTCCACATTGGTGCAGGACGTGCTGGCCCCGGCGCTGCTCCGCCACTTCGGCAAGGCCACCGAAACGCCGGGCGCGTTTGACCGCCTGCTGGGCGCCGACCACCTGAGCGACGTGGTGTTCGTGGACCAGTCGCCCATCGGCAAGACGGCACGCTCCAACCCGGTGAGCTATGTGGGCGCATGGGATGCCGTGCGCGAAATTTTTGCCAATGCCGACCTGGCCCGCGAACGCGGCTACACCGCAGCCAAGTTCAGCTTCAACGGCGGCGACGGACGCTGCCCCACCTGCGGCGGCTCGGGCTTTGAGCACATCGAAATGCAGTTTCTGAGCGACGTCTACCTGCGCTGCCCCGACTGCGATGGCAAGCGCTACCGGCCCGAGATTCTGGAAGTGACGATTGAGCGTCGGGTGGGAAAAATGGGGTCAGAACCCAATTTAGGCAAATTGGGTTCTGACCCCCTTTCTGCGGGGCGTACCACTGCGGTTCAAAGGCTCAACGTCGCCGACGTCCTGAACCTCACCGTCAGCGAAGCCGCCCAGGTCTTCAAAGACGACCGCGACGTGATCCGCGCCCTGCAGCCTATCGTGGATGTGGGGCTGGAATACGTCAAGCTGGGCCAGCCCGTGCCCACGCTGTCGGGCGGCGAAGCGCAGCGGCTGAAGATTGCCGGCTTCCTGGCCGACGCCGCGAAATTGCGAGCCCCCACGCTTCCCGCTTCGCGTGGTGCGCTGCCCCCCGAGGGGGCTGGCTGGACTTGGGGCGGCCCGGCGTCCAGCCACACCGGTACCGCCAGCCGCCAGGCCCTGGCACGCAAGGGCACGCTGTTCATGCTGGACGAGCCCACCACCGGGCTGCACTTTGACGACATCGCCAAGCTGATGCGCGCGCTGCGCAAGCTGCTCGACGCGGGCCATTCGCTGCTGGTGATCGAGCACAACCTGGATGTGATCCGCGCCAGTGACTGGCTCATCGACCTCGGCCCCGAAGGCGGCGATGCCGGGGGCGAGGTGGTGGCCCTGGGTACCCCGGAAGACGTGATGCTGCACGCTACCTCCCACACCGGCCGGGCGCTGCGGGAGTATGCGGCTGCCATGGGCGTGGTGCATGAGGTGGCAGAGCCGCGTGCTGCGTATTCCGTGGAGCGCGCTGCCGGGACTGGGCTTACGCCGGGTTTCAGTACGCTAACTGCCTCAACGTCAATGAGCGCGGGCACTCCCCTTCGTTCCAACACGCGGCCAAATAGGGCTGTTCAGGCTCCCTCT
>CAZDDK010000423.1:1509-1879 GCA_964504185.1 uncultured Rhodoferax sp.
TTCCGCCCCGGGGGGGGCGAGCGTGGGCGGGGGGATAGTGGGGGGGCAAGGCTCCATCCAGATCGTCAACGCCAAGGAACACAACCTCAAATCCTTAAGCGTCGCCATCCCGCGCGGCAAGTTCAACGTGATCACCGGCGTATCGGGTTCGGGCAAGTCCACCCTGGCCTTTGACATCCTGTTCAACGAAGGCCAGCGCCGCTACCTCGAATCCCTCAACGCCTACGCCCGCAGCATCGTCCAACCGGCAGGGCGCCCCGAAGTGGATGCGGTGTACGGCATACCGCCCACGGTGGCCATCGAACAGCGCCTGTCGCGGGGCGGGCGCAAGTCCCCCGTGGGCACCCCCACCGAGGTCTGGCACTTCCTG
>CAZDDK010000424.1:0-1869 GCA_964504185.1 uncultured Rhodoferax sp.
AAGGCGCTGGCCAGCGCCGCGGACATGAAGGGCATGAAGTGGCGCGCCTACAGCCCGGCCACCAGCCGCATTGCCGAACTGGTGGGGGCGCAACCGGTCACGGTGCAGGCCGCCGAACTCTCGCAGGCCTTTGCCACCGGCGTGGTGGAGGCCACCATGACCTCCGGTGCCAGCGGCGTGGACAGCAAGCTCTACGAGAACCTGAAGTACTACTACGACACCCAGGCCTGGCTTCCCAAGAATGCAGTCATCGTCAACAAGGCCGCCTTGGACGCGCTGGACAAGCCCACGCAGGCCGCGGTGCTCAAAGCCGCGGCGGACGCCGAGGCGCGCGGCCTGGCGGCCAGCAAGCGCGTGAACGTGGAATCCATCGAAAAACTCAAGGCCAACGGCATGACCGTGGCCGCGCCCTCCGCCCAGCTCAAGGCCGACATGAAGAAGGTGGGCGACACCATGCTCAAAGAGTGGCTGGACAAATCCGGCGCCGAAGGCAAGGCCGTGGTGGACGCCTTTGCCAAACCCTGAGCGAGCGGCGGCCATGCGCAAGGCCTTGAACGCCCTGTATGACGGTGCCGCCGCCCTGGCGGCACTGTGCCTGGCCGGGTTGCTGGGCATGGTGCTGCTGTCGGTGCTGGGGCGGCAGTTCCACTTCTATGTGCCCGGCACCGATGCGTATGCCGGCTACCTGATGGCCGCCAGCGGCTTTCTGGCCCTGGCCCACACCTTGAAGCGTGGTGAGCACATTCGGGTCACGCTGGTGCTGGCCGCCCTCAGCGGGCGTTGGAAGCGCGCTCTGGAGATCTGGGCGCTGGCCTTTGGCACTGCCCTGGCGGGCCTGTTTGCCTTCTACAGCTGCCGCCTGGCCTGGCAGTCGCGCCAGTTCAACGACATCTCCACCGGGGCCGACGCCACGCCGCTGTGGATACCGCAAATCGGCATGGCACTGGGCACGCTGATTTTGGCCGTGGCCTTCCTGGACGAACTGGTGCTGGAGCTGCGCGGCCAGCGCACCACGCCGGGCAGTGACGAACCCTTGCGCAATGAATAACCAAATAGGCCTCTAGCCCGCGTAAAAATTGCGTATCTTGCTATTTTTTTTGTAGTAACTAGTGCTCCGCCATGAATGACCTTGCCATCACCGCCGCCCTGCTGGTGTCCCTGTTCCTGATCCTGGGCAGCGGCGTGTGGGTGGGCCTGACGCTCACCGGCGTGGCCTGGATGGCGGTCACGCTGTTCTCCAGCCGCGCCGCCGGCGACGCCATGGCCGTCACCGTGTGGGGCTCCAGCAGCAGTTGGACGCTGACCGCCCTGCCCCTGTTTGTGTGGATGGGCGAAATCTTGTTTCGCACGCGCCTGAGCCAGGACATGTTCAAAGGCCTGGCCCCCTGGGTGCAGGGCCTGCCCGGGCGCTTGCTGCACACCAACGTCATCGGCTGCACCATTTTTGCGGCCGTGTCGGGGTCCAGCGCGGCTACCTGCGCCACCATCGGCAAGATGACACTGCCGGAGTTGACGCGGCGCGGCTATCCCGATCACATGGTGGTGGGCACGCTGGCCGGTGCGGCCACACTGGGCCTGTTGATTCCGCCCTCCATCATCCTGATCGTCTACGGTGTGGCGGCCGAGGTGTCCATCTCCAAGCTGTTCATCGCGGGCGTGTTGCCCGGCATCTTGCTGGCCGCATTGTTCTCGGGCTACATCATGGTCTGGGCGCTGCGCAACCCGAACCAAGTGCCCGCTGCCGACCAGCGCATGAGCTTTTTGCAAAAACTGGCCGCGTCGCGCAGCCTGATCCCGGTGGTACTGCTGATCACCGCCGTGCTGGGCTCCATCTATTCCGGCATTGCCACCGCCACCGAGGCCGCCGCC
>CAZDDK010000425.1:0-1830 GCA_964504185.1 uncultured Rhodoferax sp.
GGGCGGGGCACCCAGGCGGTGTTGGCACCGGCCGTGGGGTGGCCGATCGTCTGCTTCGTCATCTCGGCCATCAGGTCGGGCATGGCCCACATGCCCTTGCCGATTTGTGCTTTGCCGCGCAGGCCGCAGTCCAGGCCCACCAGCACGTTGTGGCGCTCGTAGGACTGGATCCAGGCGCTGCTCTTCATGTCACCCTTGCGCAGCATGGGGCCGGCCAGCATGCTGGTGTGCATTTCGTCGCCAGTGCGGTCCAGGAAGCCGGTGTTGATGAAGGCCACGCGGCTGGAGGCGGCGGCAATACAGGCCTTCAGGTTCACCGAGGTGCGGCGCTCTTCGTCCATGATGCCCAGCTTGACCGTGCTGTCCGGCAGGCCCAGCACCTGCTCCACGCGGCCAAACAGTTCGGCGGCAAAGGCCACTTCGGCCGGGCCGTGCATCTTGGGTTTGACGATGTAGACCGAGCCCTTGCGCGAGTTGCGGATGGCGTCCTTCTTGCCGCGCTTCAAGTCGTGCAGGGCGATGGTGGTGGTCACCATGGCGTCCATGATGCCTTCGGGAATCTCTTTGGTGGAGCCGTCGGCGGCGGTGTACAGGATGGCCGGGTTTGTCATCAGGTGGCCGACGTTGCGCACGAACATGAGGCTGCGACCGTGCAGCTTCACTTCCTTCTTGCCGTCGGCGCTTTTGTAGACGCGGTCGGCGTTGAGGCCACGGGTCAGGGTCTTGCCACCCTTCTCAAACGACTCGACCAAGGTGCCTTGCAAAATGCCCAGCCAGTTGCTGTAGCCCAGCACCTTGTCTTCAGCGTCCACGGCGGCCACGGAGTCTTCCAGGTCGAGGATGGTGGACAGCGCCGCTTCCACCACCACGTCAGATACACCCGCAGCATCGCTCTTGCCAATGGGGGTGGTGCGGTTGATGATGATGTCCAGGTGCAGGCCGTTGTGCTGCAGCAGCACGCTGCTGGGGGCCTTGGCGTCACCGGTGAAACCGACGAACTGGTCTTTGTCGGCCAGCTTGGAGGTGCTGCCGTCTTTCAGCGTGACCACCAGGTCGCCGCCCTTGACGGCGTAGCCCGTGGAGCCCACGTGCGAGCCTTTTTTGAGCGGTGCCGTGCGGTCGAGCACGTTGCGAGCGTATTCAATGACCTTCTTGCCGCGCTTGGGGTTGTAACCCTTGGGGCCGACTTTCTCGCAACCCTTGTCTTCGGAAATCACATCGGTGCCGTAGAGCGCGTCGTACAGCGAGCCCCAGCGCGCGTTGGCGGCATTCAGTGCGTAGCGGGCGTTCAGGATGGGCACCACCAGCTGCGGGCCAGCCTGCTTGGCCAGTTCGGCGTCCACATTCTTGGTACTGACTTTCACCTTGCCCGGGTTCGGCACCAGGTAGCCGATCTTTTCCAGAAACGCTTGGTAGGTGGGCATGTCGCTGACCGGGCCGGGGTTGGCGGTGTGCCAGGCGTCGATCTCGGTCTGCAGGCGGTCGCGTTCGGCCAGCAGGGCGATGTTCTTGGGCGCCAGGTCACCGACGATGGCGTCAAAGCCCTTCCAGAAAGCCTCGGAAGAAACGCCAGTGCCGGGCAGCACTTTCTCGTCGATGAAGGTGTGCAACGGTTTGGCCACTTGCAGGCGGTGGATGGCGGTACGTTCGGTCATGAAAAGTGCCTTTCTAAAAACAAGGATTCAAAGGGAAACAGGGAAAAAGCCGAGCACGTCGCGCAGGCTACTTCCCGTGCGCGTGGGTGGGGTGCCCAGCTCTTCAAAGGGTTGGTTGCTGCGGTTCACCCACAGCGTCTGGTAGCCGTGCCAGGTCGCGCCCAGCGCGTCCCAG
>CAZDDK010000426.1:0-1824 GCA_964504185.1 uncultured Rhodoferax sp.
GATGGTGGCCGAAGTGACCACGATCTTCAGGTCCGGCCTGCGCGGCAATATCTGGCGCAGGTAGCCCAGCAAAAAATCGATATTCAGGCTGCGCTCGTGTGCCTCGTCGATGATGAGGGTGTCGTAGGCGCTCAAGAGCGGATCGGTCTGCGTTTCGGCCAGCAAAATGCCGTCAGTCATCAGCTTGACCGATGCATCTTTCGAGAGGCGGTCCTGAAACCGCACCTTGTAACCCACCACCTCGCCCAGCGGCGTTTTCAGTTCCTATGCAATGCGCTTGGCCACGCTGCTGTCTGCACTGCGGCGTGGCTGGGTGTGGCCAATCAGTCGGGCGCGTTGTCCAGCGGGGTAATTCAGCTTGCCCCGCCCCAGGGCCAGCGCGATCTTGGGCAACTGCGTGGTTTTGCCCGATCCAGTCTCGCCACAGACGATGATGACCTGGTGGGCGGCCATGGCAGCCATGATTTCTTCGCGTTTGCCCGATACGGGAAGGGATTCGGGGAAGTCGATTTGGAGAGGACTAGAGGTCAAGATACTAACTTCGTAGAGAATCGCGGATTATCTCCGCCCCGCTGTTAATTGCCTTCCCCGACCCACGTGCCATGTCCTCTGTCTTCAATTTCACCTTTGTGCCCTGGTTCCGATCGGTCGCGCCCTATATCCACAAGTTCCGCAACCAGACCTTTGTGGTGGGCATTGCGGGCGAGGCCATCGCGGCGGGCAAGCTGCAGCATCTGGCCCAGGATCTGGCCATGATCCAGAGCATGGGCGTCAAAGTGGTGCTGGTGCATGGATTTCGCCCACAGGTCAATGAACAACTTCAGGCCAAGGGCCACGCCGCCAAATACTCCCACGGCATGCGCATTACCGACGAAGTGGCGCTGGACTGTGCCCAGGAGGCGGCTGGCCAGTTGCGCTACGAGATCGAGGCCGCGTTCAGCCAGGGTCTGCCCAACACCCCGATGGCGGATTCCACGGTGCGCGTTATATCGGGCAACTTCATCACTGCGCGGCCGGTGGGCATTGTGGACGGCGTGGATTTTCAGCACAGCGGGCTGGTGCGCAAGGTAGACATCGCCGCCATCTCGCGCGTGTTGGACATGGGTGCCTTGCTGTTGCTGTCTCCGTTCGGCTTTTCCCCCACCGGGGAGGCCTTCAACCTGGCCATGGAAGAGGTGGCAACCTCGGTGGCCACCGCCTTGCAGGCGGACAAGCTAATCTTCGTGACCGAGGTGCCGGGAATCCGCCTGCGCCCATTCGACCCCGCATCCGAAGACAACCCCATTGACACCGAACTGCCCCTGGCGGCTGCAGAAAAGCTGCTGGCGCAGTTGCCGCCTGCCAATCTGCCCACCGACACGGCCTTTTACCTGCAGCACTGCGTCAAGGCGTGCAAAAACGGGGTCGAGCGCAGCCACATCATTCCGTTTGCGGTGGATGGCTCCATCCTGCTGGAGGTGTACGTGCACGACGGCATCGGCACCATGGTGGTCGATGAAAAGCTGGAAAGCCTGCGCGAAGCCACACCGGATGATGTGGGCGGCATCCTGCAATTGATCGAGCCTTTCGAGCAAGATGGCACCCTGGTCAAACGCAGTCGCACCGAGATCGAGCGTGATGTTGCTCAATACACGGTGATCGAGCACGATGGCGTGATTTTCGGTTGCGCTGCGCTTTACCCCTTCCCTGAAGCCCACACGGGCGAAATGGCCGCCCTCACGATTTCGCCCAACGTGCAGGGCCAGGGTGACGGCGAACGGATTCTCAAACGCATCGAACAACGTGCCCGCGCAATGGGCCTGTCCACATTGTTTGTAGTGACAA
>CAZDDK010000427.1:0-1823 GCA_964504185.1 uncultured Rhodoferax sp.
CTCGGCGCGCAGTTTCATGGACAGCACGTCGGAGCCTGCACCCGGCTCGCTCATGGCCAGCGCGCCAACATGCTCGCCACTGATCAGTTTGGGCAGGTATTTGGCGCGCTGGGCATCGCTGCCGTTGAGCTTGATCTGGTTCACGCACAAATTGGAATGCGCACCGTAGGAGAGGCCCACCGACGCAGAGGCGCGGGAGATTTCCTCCATGGCCACCATGTGCGCCAGGTAGCCCATGTTGGCACCGCCGTATTCTTCCCCCACGGTGATGCCCAGCACACCCAAATCGCCCATCTTGCGCCACAGGTCCATAGGGAACTGGTCGGTCTTGTCGATCTCGGCCGCGCGGGGCGCAATCTCGGCCTGGGCGAATTCGCGCACCGCGTCGCGCAGGGCGTCAATGTCTTCGCCGAGTTGGAAGTTCAGTCCGGGCAGCTGGCTCATGGGGGGTCTCCTCGTGGGTGGTATTAGGGGGATGAAAAAAAGGGGAAGGTGGACTATCCGGCGGTCTTGCCGGTCTTGGAGGGCCTGTCGGCCTTGTGGGCCTTGGCCAGCAGCGCGCGTGCCTCCTTCTCGTGCGTCTTGAGTTCGTCCAGATTGGCCTGCAGATCGGTCATCTGGTCTTCGAGCTGCTTGCGGTGCGTGGCCAGCACATCCAGAAACTTCTTCAACTGCGCACCGGTATCGCGCGGGCTGTCGTACATCTCGATGATCTCCTTGGCTTCGGTCAGGGACAGGCCCAGCCGCTTGGCGCGCAAGGTGAGTTTGAGCCGGGTGCGGTCGCGTCCGCTGTACTCGCGCGAACGCCCGCCAGGGCCGGTGCGTTTGGGCTCCAGCAGGCCCAGGTCTTCATAGAATCGAATGGCGCGCGTGGTCAAATCGAACTCGCGTGCCAGGTCGCCAATGCTGTAGGTCGTGCTCATATGCGGTGCCGGTACGAACATCGGTGACAGCACACCCGCGCCGTGCCACCTAGAATGCTCTTTTAAGTTGACGTTTACGTAAACGTCAATTATGTAATAAAAAGGGGGCACCGCCATGAACGACCTGGAAATGCAACTGCACTACCCGCTGGGCGACGCCCTGGCACCCAACGGCGGCACCCTGGAAGTGGCACCTGGCGTGCAATGGGTACGCATGGCCCTGCCGTTTGCGCTGAACCATATCAACCTGTGGCTGCTGCGCGATACGCTGGATGGGGTGGCGGGCTGGAGCATCGTGGACTGCTGCATCCACCGCGACGAGGCCAAGGCGCAGTGGGAGTCCATCTTTGCCAACGAGATGCAGGGCCTGCCCGTTCTGCGCGTGATCGTCACCCACATGCACCCCGACCACATCGGACTGGCCCACTGGCTGTGCGAGCGCTGGAAGGTGAATTTATGGATCAGTGCAACCGACTACCAGGTAGCCCGCTTGGGCTGCCTGGGGCCTACCGGTTTTGGCGGCGACCGCGCCGCCGAGTACTTTGCCTCCCATGGGCTCAATAGCCCCGAGGCGGTGCAACAGATCAAGGCACGCACCGGCTACTTCCCCGCCCTGGTGCCATCGGTACCGGCTGGCTACCGCCGCCTGATGGACGGCATGGCGCTGGCCATCGGTGGGCGCGTCTGGCGCTGCATCAGCGGCTACGGCCACGCACCCGAGCACATTGCCCTGTATTGCGATGAACTCCACACGCTGATTGGCGGCGACATGATGCTGCCGCGCATCTCGACCAACGTCAGTGTGTACGAGCAGGAGCCCGAATCGGACGCGTTGACGCTGTTTCTGGACTCCATCGACAAGTTCCGCAGCCTGCCTGCGGACACCCTGGTGCTGCCCTC
>CAZDDK010000428.1:0-1823 GCA_964504185.1 uncultured Rhodoferax sp.
GGCCGCGTGCGTCGCCAGGGCACGCCTTTGATGGCGGCGGCGCTGACGGACGACCTGGCGGTGGTGGGCTATTTGCTTTCGGCCGGGGCCGAGGTCAACGCCGTGGATGTTTACGGCAACACAGCCCTGCATTACTGCAGCGGCCAAACCTGGATCGCTGGCGACACCGATGCCATGTGGTTTGCGGGTGAGGAAAACCCGCAGGTCATTGAGCTGCTTCGCCAGTACGGCGCGGACGACGGCGCCCGGAACATTGCCGGGATAACGCCCGTCGACCTGTTTGCAAGCAGCCGCAAAGAAGACGTGTCAGGCGACTAAGGTTTCCAAGTCAGCGGGCGCTGGCAGGAGGCGGTGTCGAAGCCGCCGCATGCTCGGCGCACCCCGCGTGCCAGCGCTACTGGCAGCTGTGGCAACGCGCTGGCAGAGACGATCAACGGGCCCACAAGACCGAGTAGATTCATCGCCGCGCCCCCCTGGAAGACCAAGGAAGCCGTGGCGCCGAACACCATCTCCGATTCATGACCTCTGACTTCATTCAAATCTACCCCGCAGACGCTGCCCTGCGAACAGAAGAGCGCGAGCGTTTGTATGCCGACATTCTTGAGAACGTCGAGCTGGGAGAGTTCAAAAAGAAAACGTTTGGCCCCGCGCTGAAGCGTCTGTGCTTTGAGGGCAGGATTGAATCCCTCGATGAGCGCATCCGCGATCCGGGTGAACTCATCAGCCGCATCAATCCGCTGGGCACGTACGTCCACGCCTACCTGTGCCTTGCATCGCCGGTGGTCAGTGAGGAGGCGTTCGTCGCCATCCTCCAGCACTACAAGCAGGCATCGGTTACCGACATGGCCATCGAACTGGTGCGCTCTTTCGACGGCTCCCAGCTTCGTCGGCCTGGCCCGAACCTGCACGCGCGCGTTCGCTGCCTGGTGCGCGCATTGCAGCAAGTCATCTCGGCCACGGCGTTCCAGCACCTGTGTGGACGCATGTTTTCCAAGTTCCTCTCCTTGGCCTGCTATCGCGGTACCACCGAGAACGCCTTGGTCGTCGACTGCTGGGAGGGTGTGGAGCAATTCGTCGGACTCGGCGAGGACATGGAGAGCATCCACAACCTGGCCACAGACCTGTTCAGCGGCCAGGCGGAGGAGCCTCTTGGATACCAGGATTGCCGCGTCATCGAGTTCTGCCAGCGCTACTTCCAACGCGAGTGGGGGCCGAACCTGCTGACTTTGCTGGACACGATCTACCACGCCATCCCACAAGACCAGCGCCTGAGGGTTGAGCACGGTGCCATCGTTTTCACGCACCCTCTGGCAGAGAGCGCTGCTGACACCAATGAAACGGCGGTGGCAGCGCCTGTGCCTTTTGCCCAGCCTGGTGCTGGCCCGGTCGGCACCGGTTTCTTCTGTTTGGTGAGAAGCCCGACGGCGGCGCATTCTCGTGGCGTCGAGAGCTTTCTGGGCGCGGAGCCGCAGGCAGGCGCCGCGATAGCGCTGGATGTGGCCATCGATGGGCTGCAAGCGCTCGCACCCTTCGCCCAGCCCGAGACCCTGCAGCGTGTAGATGACACTACGGTTTTGCTGGCCTGGGAGGCCGATTTTGCCCCTGAGGCTGGGCGCGCCGAGGTGGCTGCCTGTGTGGCCGCTGGCTGCCGTGTGCTGGCTCCTGTGCTGTGGCTGGAGTCCGGAGAAGTGCTGCATCTCCATGGATTGGGGCCAGGAAAGCCATGGCGCTTTTCCAGGGCCCTCGGCAGTGGCGATGCCGATGAGGATGGAGCGGAAGTACGCGACGTTTCGGAGCTTCTGGCGCTGCTATTGGCGCAGGTG
>CAZDDK010000429.1:0-1817 GCA_964504185.1 uncultured Rhodoferax sp.
CACCCAGGACTCCACGCAGATGGGCAAGGACCTGGAACGTGCCTTCTTCGGCATGTATGCACCGCACAAGGTCAAGTTTGCGGTGTCGGGTTGCCCGCGCAACTGTGCCGAAGCCGGCATCAAGGACGTGGGCATCATCGGTGTGGACAGTGGTTGGGAGATGTATGTGGCCGGTAACGGCGGCATCAAGACCGAAGTCGCCCACTTCCTGGTCAAGGTGAAAACCGCGGCCGAAGTGCTGGAGTACACCGGCGCGTTTTGCGAGCTGTACCGCCAGGAGGGCTGGTACCTGGAGCGCACCGTGCACTACGTGTCGCGGGTTGGCCTGGACTATGTGAAAAAGCGCATTCTGGAAGATGCTGCGGGCCGCAAGGCGCTGTGGGAACAGTTGCAGTTTGCACTGGCGGGCGAACCCGATCCGTGGTTTGACTTCAAGGAGGCCGAGGTGGACGTTCGGCAATTCACACCATTGACGGTGTAGAGGCGCACCCGGTTGCAAATTTCTTCAACTAACCCATTTTCGAAAATGCTGCAGCGCACGATACTGCTTTCTTTTTCGCGAATGAGGACACCATGAACCCCACCTTGCTCCGCCGTAGAACGCTTCTTGCCGCCGCCGTCGGTTTGCCCCTGCTGCCGGTCCACGCCCAGGTCACCGACCTGGGGGACGCCATCAACAAGGCCGGCCGGCAGCGCGCGCTGAGCCAGCGCATGGGCAAGGCCTGGCTGGCCCTGGCCCACGGCATTGACACCACCACCGCGCAGCAGGTGCTGGACAAGTCGGTGGCCCTGTTCGACCGCCAGCTGGTGGAACTGCGCTCCTACGCCAGTACCGCCGACATCAAGGACACCTACAACCGGCTCGACACCGCCTGGGGTTCCTACAAGACCGTCCTGGTGGGCAGCGCGGCGACCCGCGAGCGGGCCGGCACCATGCTGCAACTCAATAACACGGTGCTCAGCCTGGCCCAACAGGGCACGGTGCAATACGAGGCGGTGCAGGGCAAGCCCCTGGGCAAGCTGGTCAACACCTCGGGACGCCAGCGCATGCTCAGCCAGCGCATGGCCATGTACTACCTGGCCGCGCGCGTGCCGGTGGACGCCGCAACCGCCAATGCCGAGATCGACAAGGCCCGCACCGAGTTCGTGGCCGCCATGGCCCTGCTGCACAAGGCCCCGGAGACCACCCCCCGCATCGAGGAAGAGCTGCAACTGGCCGACGGGCAGTGGGTGTTTTTTGATGCCGCGCTCAAACGGACCGGCGCGGCAGCGGCGGCAGCCAAGCCCATGGCCGAGGTTTTCACGGCCAGCGAGAACCTGCTGACCGTCATGGACCGCGTGGCCACCCTGTATGCGTCCATCAAGACGTGATTTTTATGAAACAAGCCTGTAGCCCGCGTAATCATTGGGTTTACAGCTATTAAAGGAATAGCAAAATGAGTGAGTGGACCCCTGTATGCCGTGTTGAAGACATCCCCGTTCTGGGCTCGCGGCGGGTCGAGCGTGCCAAGGGCCTGGACGTGGCCGTGTTCCGCAATGATGCGGGCGAAATCTTTGCCCTGCTGGACCGCTGCCCGCACAAGGGCGGCCCCCTCTCCCAGGGCATTGTGTTTGGCACCAGCGTGGCCTGCCCGCTGCACAACTGGACCATTGGCCTGTGCACCGGCCAGGCTGCGGCACCGGACGAGGGCTGCACGCCCCGATTTGCGGTCAAAGTGGAAGGGGACCAGGTGTTCCTGAACACACACGAGTTGTCCTGCCATGCCCTGGACCAGACCCGCCCGGTGGCCGGTCCCCAAAGCCGCTGCGCCTGAAGC
>CAZDDK010000430.1:0-1805 GCA_964504185.1 uncultured Rhodoferax sp.
AAAGGCTGGGGAGCAGGGGGTGTGGCATGGCTTGTCATTCATTGATTAGACAGTGGCCACGGTGAAGAAGACCAAGCCGGTAGGTGACCGGACGCGCACGGCCCGTGCTGCAGCGCACTTGGAGCGTCTGGAAGAGGCCAAAGGCAAGCGCCTGGTGGTAGACCTGGATGCTGAAGGGCGCAGGGCCTTGGAAGAGCTTCTTTCTGCAGGGTATGGCGAGACGCAGAAAGAGGTGGTGGTTCGAGCTCTTATTGCTGCGCATGCCGATTCCAATACGAAGGCTTGACGGCGTTTATATAAACGCTAAAATGCACCCATGTGAACAAACAGAGTAAACGCAATGAAAGACTTTTTGCAGGTTGCACGCGATGCACTTCAAGCAGTTCTCGATGTAGGACGAGGCACTTCGGGCCGACTGATCCTTTCTTCAGCCGACGAAGGGCGAGTGCGCGATGCTTTGGGGCAGCTGAGCGGTGCGCCGCAATGGCAAAAAATCGATGCAGCCCCGCAGGATGGAACTGTGATTCTGGTGAATGATTCAAATGCAACAAGCACACTGGGAGTTGCCGCACCTTGGGTTGCAGCAAAGTGGCTTTCGGGAGATGAGTGGAGCGGATGGATCTACGACGACGAATTGTTGAATGACAGTTGCCCGCTGGGCCCTCAGCCGAAATACTGGCTTGCAAATATGCCCCCACTGCCTAACTTTCATGAATCTGGGCGACGCCCCGGATGATGAAAGAAACTTGAGGGTGGAGGTGACGGGGTAGATGCCGAGAAAATTCTTTGGAGCCACAACCCCGATTCCTAACTTGGCACGCCTTCACCGACTCGTACCCCGAATTGACTCCAACGCTTGCGCTGTTGAGATCTCACGTTAAACAGGGCTGCTGAGCGCGAGCTCAGACAAGCAATTTCGGTGGGGCACCCCGTCATCTCCAGTTTTGAAGTTTACACATCAACTGGAGGGAATCGATGGACATTGTCCCTATCTACAAGCGCGTCATTGGCCTGGATGTACACCAAGCGCAAATCACCGGATGCGCCATCACCGAGCAAGCCGACGGCAGCGTGACGTACGAGAGACGGGAGTTTGGCGGCTTCAAGCGAGACCGCAAAGCCCTGGCCGAGTGGGCACGCAGCGTTGGCCCAGATGTCGTGGTCATGGAGAGCACCGGCATTTACTGGAAGAGTCCGTATGCTGCACTGGAAGCGGCGGGCATCATCGCTTGGGTAGTCAACGCCCGCCATGTTAAGGCAGTGCCGGGTCGCAAGACCGATGTGGCCGATGCGCAGTGGCTGGCCTCCTTGGCACGCGCGGGCCTGCTGCGTGCCTCCTTTATCGTCAAGGCAGACCTGCGAAGCTTGCGTCATATTGCGCGCCATCGGCAAAAGCTCGGCGGCATGCTCGCCAGCGAAAAGAACCGGCTGCACAAACTTCTCACCGATGCCGGTGTACGTCTGGGTGTCGTGGTGTCGGATTTGCATGGCCAGTCGGCGCGCAATATGGTCAAAGCGCTGATCGCGGGCAAAAGCGTGCCCGACGTATTGAACCTGGCCAGCAATCGTTTGCGTGCCAGCCGAGAGAACATCTTTGAGGCCTTGCAGGCCGAAGAGATCACACCGGCACATCGTTTCTGTCTGACCGAGATCATGGCGCATATCGAAGATCTCGAAAGCCGTATCGCCCGCTTTGACGCGGAGTTGTTGCGCTCTTTGCAGGAAGCTGGCTACACAGTGCCTTTGCGACTATTGCAAACCATGCCTGGCATTGACCTGATGGGTGCTGCCATGCTGCTGGTGGA
>CAZDDK010000431.1:0-1804 GCA_964504185.1 uncultured Rhodoferax sp.
TACTTTCTGGCCGTGCACGAAGGCCCGCAAAGCATCTCCAAGGCCATTCCCGATGCCAACATGGCCATGCAGAGCGGCATGATCACGTCCATCGAGCCCGGCCTGTACCGGGCCGGCCAGTGGGGCGTGCGCATTGAAAACCTGGTTCTCAACGTGCCTGCCCCTACCGACGAGCCGTTTGGCGAGTTCCTGGAGTTCGAGACGCTGACGCTGTGCCCGATCGATACCCGATGCATCGACCCACGCCTGATGCGCGCCGATGAGATTGGCTGGCTCAACGCCTACCACGCCCGTGTGCGCGAGCGCCTGCGCCCTCTGGTGGGGCCGGCCGCCCTGGCGTGGCTAATGGAGCGCACGAACGCTATATAAATAGTAGCAAACTATTGTTATTTAACGCGGGCTAGTGGCCAATATGTCATGGAATGGTGGGCGGCGACCCGATGCAGCCGGAACGGCACACCCCGGGTAATTCCCGGGGAGGGTAAATGCGGATAGGGCGTCCAATGGCGGTACGGAACTTGCAGGCCGCCCTACAATAAACTGACCAATCGGTTAGCTTTTTGCCCATGACCCCAGATTCCATCCCCGCCGTCGAGGTTCGCAAAGCCAGTCTGGTCTACCAGACTGCCGACACGCCGGTCCAGGCATTGAGCGCCATCGACCTGCGCATCAACGAGGGGGAGTTTGTCTCCCTGATTGGCCCCTCCGGCTGTGGCAAGACCACCCTGTTGCGGGTGATTGCCGATCTGGAGCACATCACCGAGGGAAGCGTGCGTGTCAACGGCGTCAGTCCGCACGATGCCCGCCTGGCCCGGGCCTACGGCTATGTGTTTCAGGCACCGGCCCTGTTCCCCTGGCGCACCGTGTTGGGCAACGTCATGCTGCCTCTGCAGATCCAGGGCATGGACGCCGCACAGAGCCGCGCCGTGGCCCTCGAACACCTGGAGCGCGTGGGTCTGAAGGGATTTGAAGGCAAGTACCCCTGGCAGCTTTCCGGCGGCATGCAGCAGCGCGTGTCCATCGCCCGCGCCCTGGCCTTTGAGCCCAAGATCTTGATGATGGACGAGCCTTTTGGGGCCTTGGATGAAATCACCCGCGACCGCCTCAACGAACAACTGCAGCAGCTGTGGCAGCGCGAGCGGCGCACCGTGGTGTTCGTGACCCACTCCATTGCCGAGGCGGTATACCTGTCCACCAAGATCGTAGTCATGTCGCCGCGCCCGGGGCGCATCGTCAAGGTCATCGACTCCCCCTTGCCCGACGAACGCCACCTGGCCCTGCGCGACACGCAGGCCTTTGTGGACGTGGCCCACGAAGTGCGCGAGGCGCTTGCCGATGGCCACCACGACTAAGCGCGCCGGGCGTTCCTGGTTGGAGCAGGTTGGGCACAACGGGCTGCCGGTGGCCGTGGTGCTGCTGGCATTGCTGCTCATCTGGTACGCGGCGGCCTGCGCCATGAACGCCGGTGCCGTCATCGAGCGCGTGCTCACCCCCAGCGGCAACCCCTGGACCTGGAAGGACCTGGCAGCAGCCACCTGGAGCATGGAGCGCCCGGTGTTGCCTGCGCCGCACCAGATCGCGCTGGACTTCTGGTCCAGCCTGGTGGACTGGCCGCTGGACTCTCCGCGCAACCTGCTGTTCCACGTGGCGGTAACGGGCGAGACGACCCTGGTGGGCTTTGTGCTGGGTACCTTGCTGGGCCTGTTGCTGGCCATCGCCATCGTGCACTCGCGCACGCTGGACCGTGCGTTGCTGCCGTGGATCGTGGCCTCGCAAACCGTGCCGGTGCTGGCGATTGCGCCCA
>CAZDDK010000432.1:0-1801 GCA_964504185.1 uncultured Rhodoferax sp.
GACGTGGACCGACGGCCTGAGCTATGGCGATGTGTACAAGCAAAACGAGGTCGAGCAATCCACCTACAACTTTGAGCACAGCGACGCCGACTTCCTGTTTACCGCCTTTGCTGCACACGAAAAGCAGGCCAAGCACCTGATGGAAACGCAACTGGCGCTGCCCGCTTACGAGCAGGTGCTGAAATGCGCGCACAGCTTCAACCTGCTGGACGCACGCGGTGCCATCAGCGTGACGGAACGCGCCGCCTACATCGGCCGCATCCGCAACCTGGCGCGCGCCGTGGCGCAAAGCTATTTCGAGAGCCGCGAACGCCTGGGATTTCCCCTGGCACCGCGCGAATGGGTGGAACAGATGACGACGAAGAAAGCTGCATGATGACGACCAAGAACCTTCTCGTTGAACTGTTTGTTGAAGAGCTACCCCCCAAAGCGTTGAAAAAGCTGGGTGATGCCTTTGCCACGCAACTGGCCGACCAGCTTCGTTCGCTGGGTCTGATTAACGGCGACTCGGTGACCACTGCCTTTGCCTCCCCGCGCCGCCTGGCCGCGCACATCAGCCACGTCTGGCTCAAGGCGGCCGACAAGGCCGTGCAGCAAAAACTCATGCCCGTCACCGTGGGCCTGGATGCCGCCGGCTGCGCCACACCGGCACTGATCAAAAAGCTGCAGGCTCTGGGAGCGGATGTCAGCGATCCCGCCGCCGCCGTGGCAGCGCTCAAGCGCGCACCGGACGCGTCCGGGAAAGGGGGGGCCGAGGCCCTGTTCTACGACAGCCTGGTCACCGGTGCGACGCTGGACACAGGTCTGCAAAAGGCGCTGGAAGAGGCCATTGCCAAGTTACCGATCCCCAAGGTCATGAGCTACCAACTGGAGCGCGACTGTGCGCTGCCCGGCTGGACCAGCGTGAACTTCGTGCGCCCCGCGCATGGCCTGGTGGCGCTGCACGGCAAGACCGTGGTGCCGGTCAAGGTGCTGGGTCTGGGCGCTGGCCACACCACGCAGGGCCACCGGTTTGAAGCCGCCCTGTCGCCCGTGATGATTCTGGATGCCGACAGCTACGCCGACACCCTGCGCGCGGACGGCGCCGTCATCGCGTCGTTTGCCGAGCGCAAGGCCGAAATTTCGCGCCAGCTGGCTGCTGCCGCTGCCAAAGTCGGCGGTGGTTGCAAACCGATTGACGACGACGCCCTGCTGGATGAAGTCACCGCGCTGGTCGAGCGCCCCAATGTACTGGTCTGCCAATTCGAGAAAGAGTTTCTGGATGTGCCGCAGGAGTGCCTGATTCTGACCATGAAGGCCAACCAGAAGTACTTCCCGCTGCTGGACGCCCATGGCAAGTTGACCAACCAGTTTCTGGTGGTCAGCAACATCAGCCCGGCGGACGCCAGTGCGGTGATTGGTGGCAACGAGCGTGTGGTGCGCCCGCGTCTGGCCGACGCCAAGTTTTTCTTCGACCAGGACCGCAAGAAGACGTTGGAGTCACGGGTCGATGGATTGTCCAAAGTCGTTTATCACAACAAACTCGGCACCCAGGGCGAGCGCGCACAGCGCGTGGCCGACATTGCGGGCCGCATTGTCGAACAGTTGCGCCTGGCCACCGTGCCCTACACGGCACACGCCAAGGACGAAATGGACGTGCTGGCCAGCAAGGTGCAACAGGCCGCCACCCTGGCCAAGACTGATCTGCTAACCGACATGGTGGGCGAGTTCCCCGAGCTGCAAGGCATCATGGGCGGCTACTACGCCCGCCACGACGGCCTGCGCGACGGTGTGGCCATTGCCATCGAAGACCACTACAAAC
>CAZDDK010000433.1:0-1799 GCA_964504185.1 uncultured Rhodoferax sp.
CGCGGCTTTCGGACCATCTCATTTACATGCAGGTGCCCGACTCGGACGAACGCGATGTCGCCACTGCGTTTCAGCGCAGCCTGCTGGACTGTGACCACGCGTTGGCCAAACGGCTCGGTCCGACTGTCATCAACTTCCCGACGATGGCCCGCGCAATCGGTGAGCTTTGCCGAGCCGGCCTGGTCTTGGTGCTCGACGAGTTCCAGTACTTCACCCGAGCGGCGCTGTACAGCTTCAACTCGTTTTTGCAGGCAGAAGTGGACAAGTTGCGTGATGCCAACCTGAAGCAAGGGGGCTTGTTCATTCTGGGCTCGCTGCAGGCGGATATGACCGCCTTGCTGGATGACAGCGGGGCCCCGCTCTATGGCCGAATCACACAGCGCATCAAACTGCAGCATTGGGACTTCGAAGAGCTGCAGCAGCTTTTCCGTGCGCAAAACGTAGAAGAACCCTCGCAGTGGCTCACGCTGTGGACTTTTTTCGAGGGCGTGCCGAAGTTCTATCACGATGCCTACGAGCAGGGGCTCTTCGACGAGGGGGCGGAGAATTTTGGGGATGCGCTGCTGACAAAGATGTTTGTGCGCAGCTCGAGCCCGCTGTCGGAAGAGGCAGATACCTGGTTTTTGCGGGAGCTGCGAGGGCGCTCCATCTCGGTTCTGACATTTCTCGCAGACCATGCCGGGTGCAGCAATGGCGAGCTGCTGGCCGGTGTCGGCGCACCGGAGGAAAAGACGCAGATTGGCGCCTATCTCAGCAAGCTTGTGAACGCGTATGGGATGATTGACAAGCTCAATCCGGTGTTTGCGGACAGCAAGAGCCGAAATGCACGGTATTACATCGCGGACAACTTCCTTCAAGCCTGGTTGGCGGTGGCCAAGCCGGCGCGCGAGGCGTTCCGGCTGAAGCCGCTGGCAAAGGTGCTGGAGTCTGCCACACCGCGCCTTGAGGGGCTGGAGGGCTTCGCCTTCGAGAAGCTCATCCGCAGGCTGCACGCGGAGTGCTCGCAGAAGGGCAAGGGCGATTTCGAACTCTCCACCCTTCAGATGGGCTACTGGAACCGGTCCAAGGACGTGAACCGCAGTATCGAGATTGACCTGGTGGCGCTTGACGAGCCCAACAAACGCATTCGCTTTGGCTCCTGCAAGCGTGCCGCATCGGCGCACGACAACGCCTCGCTGGCGGGCTTCCAGAAGCATGTGGATGGCTTTCTTGCTGCCAAGGAACACATGCACCTAAAGGACTGGAGCAAGGAGCTGGTGGTGTTTTCGCCGGTGTTCACTGCAGGGGACCGCAGTCATTTTGCGGGTAAAGGCTTTGGCGCCAAAGATTTGCGAGACTACGCCGCTTTGTTTTGACCGCGCACCCAACCATGCCCTCCCTCAACCAACAACGCACGCAAAAATACCTGCTTGCCCGCCAGCAAAACGCCGCGTGGCTGCTGCTCGCAGCGCGGCGTGGGCCACTCATGCTCAGTGGGCTGGAGGCCTTGTTCGAGCACCAGCGCGACGGTGTGCCGTTCGATGCGGCCGTGCAGGCATTAACCGACTTGCTGGCCGCACATGCCAATCACCCCGACTTTGAAATCGACACCACCGACGTACCTGCCCAGGCGCGAAAAGAGTTGCGCGACTGGATCAAGCGCGGATTGATCACCGAGCGCGAAGGCCGCATTCACGAAACCGATGCGCTCAAAACGGCCCTGCACTTTGTGGCGCAGTTGGACCACCGCATGATGACGTCCACCGCCTCGCGCCTGGCGGTTGTTCAGCGCGAGATCGACAACCTGGCCACCGCGCTCA
>CAZDDK010000434.1:0-1788 GCA_964504185.1 uncultured Rhodoferax sp.
TTCGATCTTCTTGCGCAGGCGGTGGATGTAGACCTCGATGGCGTTGTTGCTCACCTCTTCGCCCCATTCGCACAGGCGCTCTACCAGCTGGTCTTTGCTGACCAGACGCCCGGCGCGTTGCAGCAGCACTTCCAGCAGGCCCAGCTCGCTTGCCGACAGCTCGATCATCTTGCCGTCGATGGTGGCGACGCGCCCGGCCTGGTCGTAGACCAGTGGGCCGTGCTTGATGCTGCTGCTGGTGGCACCCATGCCGCGGCGCACCAATGCGCGCACGCGGGCCTCGAGCTCCTGCAGCGAAAAAGGCTTGGCCATGTAGTCGTCGGCCCCATAGTCCAGCCCCTTGACGCGTTCGTCCACGGCGTCGGCGGCGGTCAGGATCAACACCGGCAGGGAGGAGCCGCGCCCGCGCAATTTTTTGAGCACCTCCAGCCCATGCATCTTGGGCAGGCCCAGGTCCAGGATCAGCAGATCGAATTCGGTGTTGGTCATCAGTGCGGCGTCGGCTTCGGTGCCGCTGGCCACATGGTCAACGGCCGCACCGGCACCCCGCAGAGCACGCAACAGGCCGTCGGCCAGCACCTGGTCGTCTTCGGCGATCAATATCCGCATGGGGGCTCCTTGTTGTCTGCAGTGACGGTTGCCATTCTAGGCGCGCCCTCTCACTGGCCACAGTAGGCTTCCAGGCCCAGCGCAACCACGGTGGCCACTTCGTCCCCGATGGAGTGGCGCAATTCGCCCTCGGCCTGCGTGACCGCATCCTGGTAGGCGGCCAGCCAGGCATGGCCGACGGCGGTGAAGCAGATGCGGCGCGCCCGGGTGTCTGCGGGGTCTGCCTCGCGGGTCACCATGCCCCAGGCCTCGCACTGGTTCACCAGCGTGCCCATGGCCTGCTTGCTCATGCCGGCACGCTGGGCCAGGTCGGTCAGGCGCGAGCCCTGCGGTGCCAGGTGGCGGGTGATATGGATGTGGGCGGCTCCCACCTGCCCGCGCCGGGCCAGATTGGACAGCCCCAGCGGCACCGCCGGGTGGCAGGACATCAACGCCAGCACGCGCGCGTCGAACTGCTCCAGTGCCAGACGCAGCCACTGGCCCATATGGGCCTGGCGCCAGGGGGGAGAAACAGGGGGTGCACGGGTCGGCATGGGTAAATGGTAATGCAAACTGACTAAAAAATTCCACCAAACCGTTGATAACGGCACTTAAACTACTGTTCAAGCATCCAGCCTGTGATTAATCCCAATCGCCCGTCTGGCCCCAACCGTTGATCCTTAAGGAGATTTTCATGGACGCACCCGTCAAAAGCCTCGCCGCCAACAGCGAAAAAGCCAAGGCCTTGCAAGTGGCCCTGGCCCAAATCGAAAAGCAATTCGGCAAGGGCACCATCATGCGCCTGGGCGAGGGCGAGGTGATTGAGGACATCCAGGTCGTCTCCACCGGTTCTTTGGGGCTGGACATTGCACTGGGCGTGGGCGGCCTGCCGCGCGGCCGCGTCGTCGAAATTTATGGCCCGGAATCCAGCGGCAAGACCACGTTGACGCTGCAGGTGATCGCCGAGATGCAGAAACAGGGTGGCCAATGTGCTTTTGTCGATGCCGAACACGCCCTGGACATCCAGTACGCGCAGAAACTGGGCGTGAACCTGCAGGACCTGCTGATCAGCCAGCCCGACACGGGCGAACAGGCCCTCGAAATCGTGGACAGCCTGGTGCGCTCCGGCGCGGTGGATCTGATTGTGGTGGATTCGGTGGCGGCGCTCACGCCCAAGGCCGAGCTGGAGGGCGAAATGGG
>CAZDDK010000435.1:0-1788 GCA_964504185.1 uncultured Rhodoferax sp.
CGCGATCTGAACCGCAAGCTGGCCAGTGATCGTGATTTTGTCTATCTCAAGCGTCAGGTGGTGCCCGACGTGGCAGAGCGGATTGCCGCTTTGCATTTGCCGGGCATCAGCGAGCTGCATGAGTATCGCCGTTACTATCCGGCAGCAGATGTGACGGCGCATCTGGTGGGGTTTACCGATGCCGAGGATGTCGGTCAGGAAGGGGTCGAGCTGGCCTTTCAGGAAAAATTGGTGGGTAAGCCGGGCAGTCGGCGGGTCATCAAGGATCGGCGTGGGCAGATCGTCGAGGATGTCGAAAGCATCCGCAAGCCGCGCGATGGCATGGACATCACGTTGTCCATCGATTCCAAGATTCAGTACTTGACTTATGCCAGCCTGCGCCAGGCTGTGACCGACAACAAGGCCAAGGGAGGCGGGGCGGTGGTGCTCGATGCCAAGACGGGCGAGATTCTGGCACTGGTGAATTTCCCGACCTACAACCCGAACAACCGGGTGCGGCTGGCCGGTGGGCAGCTGCGCAATCGCGCCCTGACCGATACTTTCGAGCCGGGCTCGGCGATGAAGCCGTTTACGGCCGGGCTGGCGCTGGAGAAGGGGAAATTCCGGCCAGACACCATGATCCAGACCGCACCGGGTTATCTCACCATTGGCAGTGCAACCATCCACGATGCCCATGTGCATGGCATGTTGTCGGTGGCTCAGGTGATCCAGAAATCTTCCAACGTGGGCTCGGTGAAAATGGCCCTGACCTTCCCGCCGCAGGAAATGTGGGACATGTTCAATGCGCTCGGCTTTGGCTCGCCGCTCAGGTTGGGCTTTCCTGGAGAAGTGGGGGGACGGCTGCGGCCGGCCAAGAACTGGCGGCCGATCGAACAGGCCACCATGGCCTATGGTCATGGCATTTCCGTGACGCTGATGCAGCTGGCACATTCCTATCTGGCTTTTGCTCGCGATGGTGATCTGGTGCCGCTTTCCCTGCTGCGTCTGGACGCCCCACCGCCGACCGGGCGGCAGGTATTTTCGGCGCAGACGGCGCGTGAGGTGCGGGCCATGCTGGAGCTGGTGGTGCAGCCTGGCGGGACGGCCACCAAGGCGCAGGTGCCGGGTTACCGGGTGGGTGGCAAGACGTGGACGGCGCACAAGATCGATGGCCGTTCCTACGTCAATAAATATGTGGCGTCCTTCGTCGGGCTGGCGCCGGCCTCCGACCCGCGTCTGGTCGTGGCGGTCATGGTCGATGAACCGACGGGTGGCTCCTATTACGGCGGCGATGTGGCTGGTCCGGTGTTCGCCCGCATCATGGCGGGCAGTTTGCGCAGCCTGGGCGTGTCCCCGGATGCGCCTCTCAATCAACCTGCCGCCATCAGTGCCCCCCCGGTACAGGAGAGCATGTGAATAACGCTGCCGAAATTCTTGCCGAACTGCGCCGTCAGGGAGTAAATCCTTGCGGCATCCGTGTGGATTCGCGGCGTATCGGGCCGGGCGAGGTGTTCGTGGCTTTGCCGGGCGCACGCAGCGATGGCCGGGCGCATATTGCCGAAGCGGTGGCACAGGGCGCGGTGGCCGTGCTCTGGGAACGCGAGGGCGCTGACGTGGACGTGGATGCGGATGCGGATAGTTATCGCACGCAGCTGGCCGGTGTGCCCAGCATGGCGGTGACGAACCTGAAGGCCGTGGTGGGGGCGCTGGCGGATGAGATTTATGGCCAGCCTTCCGGGGCGCTGTGGGTGTGCGGCATCACCGGCACCAATGGCAAGACTTCCGTCAGCCAGTGGATCGCCCAGGCAC
>CAZDDK010000436.1:0-1787 GCA_964504185.1 uncultured Rhodoferax sp.
GCAGCGGCAAATCGGCTCGTATCAAGGAAAAACTGCCAGCGAAGAAGCCTGCGGCTTAAGTTTTTCAAGCCTTTACCATTCGCGAAACCGCCCGGCGCAAGCTTGTGGCGGTTTTTTTATGACGGCCCTTCCCACTTTTGATCCACGCCAGGTACCGGTTGCAGGAGTGGACGCCCATTTGCCCAGGGTGTCTGCACCGGCTCTTCAGTCCGAAGCGCTGGTGCAGCGGTTTAGGAGCAAGCGCCCCTGGACGCCGGAAATCCAGGGCGAGCCGCGGTTTTTGCAGCGCGAACCGGTGCATGCGTCCGTGCTGATTCCATTGGTACAACACGCCACCGGATTGGCGGTGTTGTTGACACAGCGAACGGCCCATCTGTCCAACCATTCGGGCCAGATTGCCTTTCCGGGGGGCAAGGCCGATCCCGGTGATGCCGATGCCATCGACACCGCGCTGCGCGAAGCCGAGGAAGAAATAGGCCTCAGTCGCCACGATGTGCAAGTGGCAGGTTCTCTGCCGATTTACACCACCGGAAGCGCTTTTCTTGTGACCCCCGTGGTGGGACTGGTCCCAAGCGATGCCCGTTGGACTCCCAACCCCCACGAAGTGGCCGATGTCTTCGAGGTGCCTCTGGACTACCTCATGAACCCTGCCCACCACCGCCGTCACCGCATGGAATGGAACGGCGCGGCACGCGAGTGGTTCTCCATGCCGTATACCGACGCCACGGCGGAACGCTTCATCTGGGGCGCGACCGCCGGCATGCTGCGCAACCTGTACCGATTTCTGTTGGACTGACACCACCACGCCTGCGTGCGAACCGTGTACAAGGTGTTCCCACGGGTGTGCGCTCGCTATCATTGCTCCATGAGTTTTATCTCCATCCTATTTGCGCTGTTGCTGGAGCAGGCGCGCCCCTTGGGGCCGGGCAGTCCGCTCCATGTGGGCGTGCGCAGTTGGGTGCGTTGGGTGCTGCGCAACTTTGATGCCGGCAGACCGCAACACGGCTGGCTGACCTGGTGGTTGGCGGTGGGGGTGCCGACGGCGTTGGTGTTTGGCGTCCATTGGCTCCTGGTGTGGTCGCTGGGCTGGACCGTGGCAGCCTTGTGGAGCATTGCCATTCTTTACTCGACGCTGGGGTTTCGCCAGTTCAGCCACCATTTCACTGAAATCCGGGACGCGCTGCTGGCGGGCGATGAAGACTTGGCGCGTGCGAAGTTGGCGCAGTGGATGCACATGGATGCCAGTACGCTGCCGCGCAGTGAAATCGTGGACCACGTCATTTCCCATTCAGTCCTGTGCGCGCACCGCCACGTATTTGGTGTGTTTGCCTGGTACTCCTTGCTGGCGGCCTTGGGCCTGGGGCCGGCTGGCGCGGTCCTGTACCGGGTGGGGGAGTACTTTGCCAGCTATGTGAACCGGCCAAGCCGGCCCTCCAGTGCACCGATCAGCCCTTCCGTGAAACAAACGGCCAGTGCCGCATGGCATGCCATGGACTGGGTGCCTGTGCGCATTACCGCCTTGGGATTTGCCTTCGTTGGCAGTTTTGAGGAAGCGGTTGACGCATGGCGCCAGCAGGAAGCCCAGTTCCCCGGCGAGAACGATGGGGTGGTACTGGCAGCCACGGCAGGCGCGGTCAACGTGAAGTTGGGTGGCTGCGGCGGTGTCAGTGATGGCCAGACGCCGCAACCCGTCCACCTGCGGGCCGTGGTGGGGCTGGTGTGGCGCACCGTGGTGATGTGGATGGTCTTCCTGGCACTGCTGTCACTGGCCCGGCTGCTGGGCTAGG
>CAZDDK010000437.1:0-1772 GCA_964504185.1 uncultured Rhodoferax sp.
GTTGTTGCCCTGGGCGATTTCGGCGCTGGCCATGGCTACGGATTCAGAGCCTTGGCGTACGCTGGACACCACATGCACCAGCGAATCGCTCATGGCGCGAAGTGCATCCATCAATTTTGCGATTTCATCCGTGCCGCTGCTGTGGATCTGCACCGTGAGGTCCCCCTTTGCAACCGCGTGCGCCATGTCTGCCGCATCGTTGAGGGAGCGCGAGATATTGCGAATCATGACGAAGGCGAACCAGGCGGCCAGCGGCAGGCCGATCGCCAGTGAGATCAGGCAGACGTTGCGGATGAGGGTGTAGCGCGCCACCGCGTCGTCGTACTCGGACTTTGCCTCGTCGAGCTGCAACTTGAGCAGGGGAGCCAATGTGTCCTTTATCTCCTGCGACAAAGGCTCAATCACTTCCTGAATCAGGTCCCTCGTCGTCGAAAGCTCGCTGCTCTTGAGCGCCAGAGTCGCCTTCTCTATCCCCTGCTTGTTGAACTTGGCCAGCAACGGCGCAAATTTGTCGGCCAGGTTCTTCTCCTCGGCCGTGAGTTTGCTGGAAAGATACTCGGCCCAGATCTTGTCCACACTGGCGATGTTGGAGCCAACCTCCGCCACAATTTTCTGGACCTTGGCCTCTTGCGGGTCACCCAGGCCACTGGCGATCAGCAGGGCGTTGCGGGTTGAAATGCGGGAGATTTCCGCCAGCTGCCCCAACGGCACGGTGCGATCGACGTACACGGTGTGCAATGCCGCATTGGCCTTGGTGATGCCGTACAGGCCCATTGCCGCGCCAGCGATCAGCATGACCGACAAAATGCCGACCAATACCGTCAGACGCACCGAAATTTTGAACTGGTTCATAGCACCCCGCGGGTAGTTGCGCTGCCGAGGAGCGTGCTAGCGCAACGCGGTTTTTGCCGCTAGTGCGATAAAGGGGGGGAATGGTGTGCACATCCCACGCGCTGGGCCGTTCGGGTGTGCCACCGTCGGCGCTGTGCTACAGTCGGGCCATGCACATCGGACGGTTTTACTTTAGCTACTTTTGGTTCTCAAGCGCTTATGGCGGTAGAGAGATCTGAACGTACCTGAACCCCAGACGTCCCAAATCCTCCCCAGACCGCCGGCACCACCGGCGGTTTTTTTTTGGCCAGTTTTCTTGTTTCACTTTGACCTTCAGGAGCGACCGACCCATGACCGCAAAAAACTCTCCCACCTCGGATGCCTGGTACCCCCATGCGCCGCAGCAGACCGACCGCACCAGCCAGACCGATGACGAGCGCATCAAGGACATCACCGTGCTGCCGCCCCCCGAGCACCTGATACGCTTTTTCCCCATCCAGGGCACGGCCGTTGAAAAGCTGATCAGCCACACGCGCCGCTCCATCCACCACATCATGGCGGCCAAGGACGACCGCCTGCTGGTGGTGATTGGTCCCTGCTCCATCCACGACCCGGCCGCCGCACTGGACTATGCGCGCCGACTGAAGGAGCAGCGCGAGAAGTACAAGGACACGCTGGAAATCGTGATGCGCGTGTATTTCGAGAAACCCCGCACCACCGTGGGCTGGAAGGGGTTGATCAACGACCCCTACCTGGATGAGAGCTTTCGCATTGACGAAGGTCTGCGCATTGCGCGCCAGTTGTTGATAGAGATCAACCGCCTGGGCCTGCCCGCGGGCAGCGAATTCTTGGACGTGATTTCTCCGCAGTACCTAGGTGATTTGATCGCATGGGGTGCCATTGGCGCACGCACCACCGAGAGCCAGGTGCACCGCGAACTG
>CAZDDK010000438.1:0-1772 GCA_964504185.1 uncultured Rhodoferax sp.
CTGACGTGTAGGTAATCCCACGTAAGTCCCCCGCATTTTTTCGGCGGCATACTGGTGCCAGCCCTTTCCCCCCCCCACTAGGAGACTGTTATGACCCGTGAAGTTGTTGTTGTCAGCGCCGTGCGCACCGCCATTGGCACCTTTGGCGGAAGCCTCAAGGACATTGCCCCCACCGAACTGGCCGCCCAGGTGGTGCGCGAATCGCTGGCGCGCGCCCAGGTGGAGGGCAAGGATGTGGGCCATGTGGTGTTCGGCCACGTGGTCAATACCGAACCCAAGGACATGTACCTTTCGCGGGTGGCCGCCATCAACGGGGGCTGCGCCGAGGGCACTCCCGCCTTCAACGTGAACCGCCTGTGCGGCTCGGGCCTGCAGGCCATTGTGTCGGCCAGCCAGAGCATTTTGCTGGGTGACGCTGACGTGGCCATTGGCGGCGGTGCCGAGAACATGAGCCGCGCGCCCTTTGCCTCGCTGAACATGCGCTGGGGTGCCCGCATGGGCGACGCCAAGATGGTGGACATGATGATCGGCGCGCTGCACGACCCCTTCCACACCATCCACATGGGTGTGACGGCCGAGAACATTGCCGCCAAGTGGGGCATCAGCCGCGAAGAGCAAGACGCCATTGCCGTGGAAAGCCACAACCGCGCCCAACGCGCCACCGAGGCGGGCTACTTCAAGGAGCAGATCCTGCCGGTCATGCTCAAGAGCAAGAAAGGCGACGTGGCCTACGCGGTGGACGAGCACTTCCGCTCCAATTGCAGCCTGGCCGACATGGCCAAACTCAAACCTGCCTTCCTGAAAGAAAACGGCACCGTGACCGCTGGCAATGCCTCCGGCATCAACGACGCCGCCGCTGCCGTGGTGCTGATGGAAGCCCAGACAGCCCAGGCCCGTGGCTTGAAGCCGCTGGCGCGCCTGGTGGCCTATGCGCATGCGGGCGTGGACCCCAAGTACATGGGCATTGGCCCCGTGCCCGCCACACAAGCGGCCCTCAAGAAAGCCGGTCTGACCGTGAACGACCTGGACGTGATCGAAGCCAACGAGGCCTTTGCCGCCCAGGCCTGTGCCGTCACGCGCGACCTGGGCCTGGACCCGGCCAAGGTCAACCCCAATGGTTCGGGCATTTCGCTGGGCCACCCCATTGGTGCCACGGGTGCGCTCATCACGGTGAAGGCGCTGTACGAGCTGCAGCGCATCCAGGGCCGCTATGCCCTGGTGACCATGTGCATTGGCGGCGGCCAGGGCATTGCGGCGATTTTCGAGCGCATGTAATCGCCCGTCAAAGACACTATTATTTTTATAGCGTCATAAGCCCATTCCACGCGGGCTAGACGGGGTTTTTATTCAGAATCCGTGCGCCAGGCGGCGGGCTGTGTCCACGCCGCTGCCCAGTCGTCCCAGGCCGCGATGGGCATGGCGCGCGCAATGCCCCATCCCTGCGCGCGTTCGCAGCCCAATGCGAGCAGGGCTGCGCCGTGTTCGACGGTCTCCACCCCCTCTGCGACCACGTCGCGGTGAAAGGCGCTGGCCAGCCCTATCACGCCACGGACTATCGCCAGGTCTTCGGCATCGTGCAACATGTCCCGCACAAAACTCTGGTCGATCTTGATGCATTCTGCGGGCAGGCGCTTGAGGTAGGTCAGCGATGAATAGCCGGTGCCAAAGTCGTCCAGCGCAAAGCGCACGCCCAGTCCGCGGCAGCGTTGCATCACCTGCGCCACAGTTTCGATGTCTTCCAGCGCACTGGTTTCCAGCACTTCAATTTCCAG
>CAZDDK010000439.1:0-1768 GCA_964504185.1 uncultured Rhodoferax sp.
TGGGATCAAGTAAAGGCACATTTAAAAAGCGGCTCGTGGCGTACCGCTTGAAGTTTTCCGGTCGCGCCGTTCGCGAAATTGGCGAAGCGTTCGATTGGTATGAGGAACAAAGCAAAGGGCTGGGTTCTGAATTTGAGTTGGCTTTTGAACTTCAGCTTAAGCGCCGATAGCAAGTTCCACTTTTGTATGCAGAAGTTATGCCAGGCGTACGCTGCACGCTCTTGCCACGGTTTCCATATGGTGTCTTTTACACGGTCAAGAATGATTTGGTTCACGTGCTGGCCGTCATTCACAATGCGCGTAATCCACGGCGATGGCTGAATGAACGTGCCCGTTAACTGGCCATTCCACCGGACGCTTTGCGTCGATGGCTTTTGACGTTCGGGCTCACCAAAACGGTGTTCGCTGGGTGATTGACGCATATAATTACCGTAGCTACAATTAAGAATGCAAATTGAGTTTGACCCAGCCAAGGACGCATCCAATCAAGAGAAGCACGGTTTGTCTTTGGCGCTGGCCGTTCAACTCGATTGGGATGCATCTTTGGTTTGGGTTGATGACCGCTACGAGTATGGAGAATTGCGCATGATCGCGCTCGCGCCTGATACGGGGATTCTTTATTACGTAGCGTTTGTGGATCGTGGTGAGGCGCGAAGGATCATCAGTTTGCGCAGAGCCAATCGACGTGAGGTGAAACACTATGTCCAAAGTTTCTAAGCGGCCGACGGTTGCTATGCCGACTGTGGCAGAAGACAGGGCGATCACTGCAGCGGCAAAGGCGGACCCTGATGCGCTGCCTTTGACGCCAATGCAATTGCAAGCGATGGTTCCGATGAAGGCGGTGCGCGGGCGCCCCAAATTGGAGAGCAAGAAATTGCTTGTCTCGATACGGTATAGCCCCGAGGTTGTTGCGTACTTCCGATCAACTGGCGAGGGCTGGCAGTCGCGAATGGATGGTGTGCTGCAGCAGTACGTTGCTCGTCACTCGCGGAGGGCATGAGGTGAGGCCCAATCGGGTAGGCAACTGCTTCTAACCGTCGCCTCCCACACCACCCACCGTGCGGGCCCGCAGTGGGCGGTCGTACTGGCTGATGCCGATGGGTCAATACACCTCGCAGCTGCCGACTGACTCAAGGGGTTACTACATACACTGTGGGCTCCAAACGAAAACACAGAGGAGTCGCCATGATCGTGGTGGTAGGAAGCGTTAAGGTAAAGGCTGGTCACATGGCCCGCGCCCAGGAACTGGGTCTCGAACATGTTCGTCGCTCCAGGACCGAGCCGGGCTGCATTTCGCATGCCATGCACGTGGACTGTGAGGATCCGAACCGGCTCGTCTTTCTCGAGGAGTGGGCGGATCAAGCGTCCTTGCAAGCCCACTTCGAGGTTCCTGCATCTCGGCAATTTGCAGCCCAACTGTCGGAATGTGCCGTGGAGCCTCCCAGGCTTGCCCTCTACGCAGCAGAAAAGATCAAGACGTAGGCCGATACCACCGAGCGAGCGCAAGCGGCAAGCCTCGCCCCGCCTCTTGACTGCCGTACACCCATGCACACAGGCCAGACCCTGCATCTCATCGAAGCCACTCCCGCTGACCTCGACCGCATCATGGACCTGGAGCACCAGGGCTTTGCCGCAGGACACCGCGAGGACCGCGCGGCCTACGCCCTGCGCATTGCCACCTTTCCCCAAGGCTCCCTCATGGCCTGGCGCGGTGCGGATTGCGTGGGTTGTGTGTTTTCGGAAATCTGGCGCGCCGTGCCCGAACCGG
>CAZDDK010000440.1:0-1764 GCA_964504185.1 uncultured Rhodoferax sp.
GCGCTGTTTGCCATTGACGAATACTTTGAGGCCAGCGGCGAGCGCCTGCCCATCATCATCAGCGGTACCGTGACCGACGCCTCCGGGCGCATCCTCTCCGGCCAGACCGTCACCGCGTTCTGGCACAGCGTGCGCCACGCCCGGCCCCTGGCCATCGGCCTGAACTGCGCCCTGGGCGCGGCGCTGATGCGGCCCTACATCCAGGAGCTCAATCGGGCCGCACCCGATACTTTCATCAGCTGCTACCCGAACGCCGGCCTGCCCAACCCCATGAGCGACACCGGCTTTGACGAGACCCCGGACGTGACCAGCCGCCTGGTGCGCGAATTTGCCGCCGAAGGCCTGGTCAACATCGTGGGCGGCTGCTGCGGCACCACACCCGACCACATCGGTGCGATTGCCCACGCCGTGGCCCCCGTGGCGGCGCGCACATTGCAGCGCCCATTCTTTTACAAGGAAGCGGCTTAGCGGCTGCGCAGGAGCGTGGGGGCAGCGACCCGCGCAGCGTGGGGGCTCTATGTCCTTTTCGGCAGCACCAAGCGGTCAATCTCCATCTGCATGGCCTTGGCCAGTTTGGCGTAGAGGCGCAGCTTGCGGGCGTTGTCGCGCAGGCGCTCGGCCAGGCGGGCGGAGATGGCCAGCAATAGCTTGGAGCCGATGCGCGGTTGCTCATTGATCAGCGCCTCAAACGACTCGCGGGTCAGGATGGCGCACAGGGAGTCGATGCCGGTGGTACAGGAGGCCGAGCGCGGCTCCCGGTCCACCAGGCCCACCTCGCCCACCAGGGCTCCGGGACCCAGCACGCTAATGGTCAGCGGTTCGGTGCGGCTGACGGTGACGCTTTCCACCACAATTTCGCCTTCCAGCAGCAGGGCCATGAAACCATCGTCTGCGGCATCGCCCTCGCGGATGAACGTGGTCTCCGCCGGGATGAAGCGCGGCGTCATGTAGCCCACCACGACGCGGGCCTCGTCCAGGTTGAGGTGCATCAGCGCGTTGGGGGCCGTCAGCAGTTCGGCGGCGCGTTCGAACGCGCGTGCGCGCTGGGTGTCGTGGTGCGTGTCGTCTGCGTTCATGACCGTGGTGCCCGCTGAATGCCTGCGCAAAACCCCCGCCGCAGGAAAATGAAACCAATGGTAAACCAGGGTGGCCATGCCACGCCAGCCGTTCTCCCGTAAAATCCGCCCATCCAAGGAGCGTTGCAGCGGTTTGCCCTTCCACCCGGTCGGACCGTCAGGCTTGGATGTCCCAACGACGCTCACCTGCCCCGTGTTTTTTTTCCAGGTGAGATGCATGTCCTCGATTTCGGTCGCCCCCACTTTGCCCATTGCGCCCATGATGCTGTCCGGTCTGGAGCCGGTCACGATCGGTCGGCCGTTTTCCGAGGAGGACAACGCGCAAGGCAGTTCCCCCGTTGCGGGTTTCGTCAACATTGGCGAACGCACCAATGTCACCGGTTCCAAGGCCTTCGCCCGCATGATCCTGAACGGCGACTTCGAGCAGGCCCTGGCCGTGGCGCGCCAGCAGGTGGAAAACGGTGCCCAGATCATCGACATCAATATGGACGAGGCCATGCTGGACAGCCAGTCCGCCATGGTGCGTTTTCTCAATTTGATAGCGTCCGAGCCCGATATTTCGCGGGTTCCGGTCATGATTGACTCATCCAAGTGGAGCGTGATCGAGGCCGGTTTGCGCTGCGTGCAGGGCAAGGGCATCGTCAACTCCATCAGCATGAAGGAGGGGGTGGCCGAGTTCAAGCGCCAG
>CAZDDK010000441.1:0-1746 GCA_964504185.1 uncultured Rhodoferax sp.
CGATGTGCCCACTGTCCGGTGCGAACAGGGCCCCCAGCATGCGCAGCGTGGTGGTTTTGCCCGCGCCATTGGGGCCGAGGAGGCCGGTGATGCGCCCGTTGGGGGCGTCCAGGCTCACGTCACGCACCGCTTGCACGGTTTGACTGGCTGCGCGCCGGAACGGCTTGGCCAGGCCTGGAACGGTAAATTGCTTGCAGATGGCGTCGATGCGGATCATGGGGCTGCTCCTGCGCTGGCATCGGGGTGGACCGGCGCAAATGCCAGCGGGCGGGGCAGGTGGCGGGCACAGGCGGCGTCTTGCGCAAGGGCCTCTGCGTCAGTCGGGGCCATGATGAAGCGGTACAGCACATCGCGCAGGCAGCCCACCGCCAGCACGCCGTGCCCGGCGTTTGCCACCACCACGTGGCGCGCCTTCTCGCCCAGCGCCTGGGCCACGCGCTGCCCGTGGCGGGGGGGTGTGGCCGGGTCGGCACCGCCACTAAGCAACAACACCGGGGAGGTGGCTGGGGGAACGCCGTAGAAAGCCGGATCGACGGCCCCGCGCGGCCAGAAGGCGCAGACCTGTGCGTAGAGGTCGGCATCGCTGCGGCCAAAGTCCTTGCCGGGCGGGTCGGTGGCTGTTGCCATGCGCGGCAGGTCTTCCGCGCACACCACGGAAAAATGCATGCCCATCGCCAGCCGCTGGGCCTTGCCCGACCCCATGGTGCTGGAGAGCCCCACCAGCGCCTGCACATCGCCCTGTGCGGCCTGGTGGATGGCGTGGGGCAGGGCAGACGCCAGCGCGGGAACATAGAGCGGTGCCCGTACGGCGTGCAACACGGTGTTGCGGGTCAGGGTGAACTGCTCCACCAGCCCACTGACGGGATGGGCCACCCGTACCGTGCGGGGCAGGGACGCCAGAAGGCGCTCCCAATCCTGGCGCAGGTGGGGCCAGCGCGCCGCGCAGCCGGTGTGCGCCACCGTGTCGGTCTCGCACGCCTGCATCAAGGCGTCCAGCGCGGCCTGGGCATCGGTGGAGAAACTGGTGGGCAATGCCATGTCGGGAGGGGCCACACCGTCCAGCACCGTGCGGCGCACGTGCGGTGCAAACTGCCGCTGGTATTCCAGGGCGGCGCGCGTGCCGTACGACGCACCCACCAGGTTCCACTGGCGCACGCCCAGGTGCTGGCGCACGGCCTCGGCGTCCTGCATGGCAAGTTCGGTGGTGTAGAAGCGCATGTCCCCGTGTGGCAGCTGGGCCAATTGGGTGGCGCATTGGCGCAGCCGCGCCATGTGCTGGGCGGGGTCCAACGCCTGCGCCACCGGCAGGCGGGACTCGTCGGCGCAGTGCAGGGGGGCCGAGCGGCCAGTGCCGCGCTGGTCGATGAAGACCAGGTCGCGCCGGTTGTTGAGCCGGCCCAGGCGGGGCAGCACCGTTGCGGCCACTGCAATGGCACTCTGCCCAGGCCCACCGGCCAGCATCAGCACGGCATCGGACTGCTTGTTGCGGGCCACGGCGGGTACCACCAGAAAGTGCACCGCGATCTGGGCACCATCCGGGCGAGCGGGATCGAGTGCGCGGCGCACGCTGCCACACTGCAGTTCATGGGGAATGCCGTCCACCCGGCAGGCCTGGGTGGCCTGGGCGTGCGCCAGCGTGGGAATCTGTACGGACAGCGTGACCAATGTGCATGCCAGCCACCGCACCGCAGCGCGCCGCAACGCCTTCATCAATGCCTGCATGGCAATCCTCTCCCTGTTTGAAAC
>CAZDDK010000442.1:0-1746 GCA_964504185.1 uncultured Rhodoferax sp.
GTTTCAAACAGGGAGAGGATTGCCATGCAGGCATTGATGAAGGCGTTGCGGCGCGGCGCGGTGCGGTGGCTGGCCTGCACACTGGTCACGCTGTCCATGCAGATTTCCACACTGGCGCACGCCCAGCCCACCCAGGCCTGCCGGGTGGACGGCATTCCCCACGAACTGCAGTGTGGCAGCGTGCGCCGCGCGCTCGATCCCGCTCGCCCGAATGGTGCCCAGATCATGGTCCACTTTCTGGTGGTACCCGCCGTGGCCCGCAACAAGCAGTCCGACGCCGTGCTGATGCTGGCCGGTGGGCCTGGCCAGAGCGCCATTGCGGTGGCCCCGATGGTGCTGCCCCGCCTGGCCCGGCTCAACAACCGGCGCGACCTGGTCTTCATCGACCAGCGCGGCACCGGCCGTTCGGCCCCCCTGCACTGCGCCGACGAGTCCCGCCTGCCGGTGGCTCAGGCGCTGGACCCCGCCCAGCACATGGCGCGGCTGCGCCAATGTGCCACCCAACTGGCCCAGCTGCCACACGGGGACATGCGCTTCTACACCACCGAACTTGCCATGCAGGACGCCGAGGCCGTGCGCCAGCACCTGGGCGTGCGCCAGTGGAACCTGGTGGGTGCGTCGTACGGCACGCGCGCCGCCCTGGAATACCAGCGGCAGTTTGCACCGCACGTGCGCCGCACGGTGCTGGACGGCGTGGCCCCACCCGACATGGCCTTGCCCACCAGTTTCTCCACCGATGCCCAGGCCGCGCTGGATGGCGTGCTGCAAGCGTGCGAGGCCGACACGGTGGCGCACACCGGCTGCGCGGCGCGCTGGCCCCACCTGCGCCGGGATTGGGAGCACCTCCTGGCGTCCCTGCCCCGCACGGTGCGGGTGGCCCATCCCGTCAGTGGGCGGGTGGAGCAGTTCACCCTGACCCGCACCACCGTGTTGCACGCCGTGCGGGCACCGCTCTATGTTCCCGCGCTGGCGTCCGCCCTGCCCCACGCCATCCACCAGGCCGCGCAGGGCGATGTGCAGGCGCTGGTGGGGCTCTCCAGCACCATGGGGTCGGGCAAGGCCCAGCGGCTGGCGATGGGCATGCATTTTTCCGTGGTGTGCGCGGAAGACCTGCCGCGCATGGCAACAGCCACCGACCCGCCCGGCAAGGACTTTGGCCGCAGCGATGCCGACCTCTACGCACAGGTCTGCGCCTTCTGGCCGCGCGGGGCCGTCGATCCGGCTTTCTACGGCGTTCCCCCAGCCACCTCCCCGGTGTTGTTGCTTAGTGGCGGTGCCGACCCGGCCACCCCCCCCCGCCACGGGCAGCGCGTGGCCCAGGTGCTGGGCGAGAAGGCGCGCCACGTGGTGGTGGCACACGCCGGCCACGGCGTGCTGGCCGTGGGCTGCCTGCGCGACGTGCTGTATCGCTTCATCACGGCACCGACAGACGCAGAGGCCCTTGCGCAGGACGCCGCCTGCGCCCGCCACCTGCCCCGCCCGCTGGCATTTGCCCCGGTCCAAGCCGATGCCAGCACAGGAGCCACCCCATGATCCGCATCGACGCCATCCGCAAGCAATTTACCGTGCCAGGCCCGGCCAAGCCATTCCGGCGCGCCACACGGCACACGGTGCACGCGGTGCGGGACGTGAGCCTGGACGCCCCCAACGGGCGCATCACCGGCCTGCTCGGTCCCAATGGCGCGGGCAAGACCACCACGCTGCGCATGCTGGGGGCCCTGTTCGCACCGGACAGTGGGCACATCG
>CAZDDK010000443.1:0-1719 GCA_964504185.1 uncultured Rhodoferax sp.
CCAGGCCCAGCTCGCCCAGCACTTCCTTGCAGGTTTCCTGCATCAGCTTGGCGCGGGGGTCGTAGTTCTTGTACACGCGGTGACCAAAGCCCATCAGCTTGACGCCGGAATTCTTGTCCTTGACCTGCTCCATGAACTGGCCCACCTTGGACACGCCACCCTGGCGCTGAATGTCTTCCAACATATTGAGGCAGGCCTCATTGGCTCCGCCGTGGGCCGGACCCCACAGGCAGGCTACGCCGGCGGCAATGGCTGCAAACGGGTTGGTGCCGGAAGATCCGCACAGGCGCACGGTGGAGGTGGAGGCGTTTTGCTCGTGGTCGGCGTGCAGGATGAAGATGCGGTCCATGGCGCGAACCAGGACTTCGTTGACCTTGTAGTCTTCGCAAGGCGTCGCGAACATCATGCGCATGAAGTTCTCGGTGTACGAGAGGTCGTTGCGCGGGTAGATGTAAGGCTGGCCGACCGAGTACTTGTACGCCATGGCCACCAGGGTGGGCATCTTGGCGATCAGGCGAATGGCCGCGATCTGACGGTGCTCGGGGTTATTGATGTCGGTGCTGTCGTGGTAGAAAGCCGACAGGGCACCCACCAGACCGGTCATGACGGCCATCGGGTGAGCATCACGGCGGAAGCCACGCAGGAAGAACTGCATCTGCTCGTTGACCATGGTGTGGTTGATCACGGTCTTGTGAAACTCGCCGCGCTCCGTCTCGTTGGGCAGTTCACCGTTGAGCAACAGGTAGCAGGTGTCCAGGTAGTCGCAGTTGGTGGCCAACTGTTCAATGGGGTAACCGCGGTACAGCAATTCACCCTTGTCGCCGTCAATGTAGGTAATGGCCGACTGGCAGGAAGCGGTGGACAGGAAACCGGGGTCGTACGTGAACATGCCGGTTTGCGCGTACAGCTTGCGGATATCGATCACGTCCGGACCGATGCTGCCCTGGTACACCGGCATTTCCACGCTGGGCGCGCCGTTGCTAAACGACAGGGTGGCTTTGTTGTCAGCTAATTTCATATTCGACCTTTCAACAGTTTTTTCTCAACATACTTAAAACTTCCTGCACGTCCTGGCGATCCAGGGGCGCAGAGACCTCGGCCAGGGACTTGCGTCCCAAGTTGACATCGAGCAGGTCGTTGTCACTCAGATCCATCAATAAACCCAGGGCGTCGGCCTGCCGCACCGTGAGTGAAGCACCGAATTGCTGAAAGAATCGGGCAATAAACAGATCGTTCTCCAGCAAGCCACGGCGGCATCGCCACTGCAGCTTGCTCATTGCCCGTTCGTCCAGCAGGTCTTCGGCAGCGTGCATGGCGGGTCAGACGGTCCGCAGGACCATCATTTCCTTGATCTTTCCAATGGCCTTGGTGGGATTCAGGCCCTTGGGGCACACGTCCACGCAGTTCATGATGGTGTGGCAGCGGAACAGACGGTAGGGGTCTTCCAGGTTGTCCAGGCGCTCACCGGTGGCCTGGTCGCGGCTGTCGGCCAGAAAACGGTAGGCTTGCAGCAATCCCGCCGGACCGACGAACTTGTCCGGGTTCCACCAGAAGCTGGGGCAGGAGGTGGAGCAGCTGGCGCACAAAATGCACTCATACAGGCCGTTGAGCTCTTCACGCTCTTCGGGGGACTGCAGGCGCTCCTTTTCCGGTACGGGCTCGTGGTTGATCAGGTACGGCTTGATCGAGTGGTACTGCTTGAAGAACTGCGTCATGTCC
>CAZDDK010000444.1:0-1696 GCA_964504185.1 uncultured Rhodoferax sp.
CAAAAATCGACATGCGCCGGCGTCTCACCCTGATCGGTGCCATGCTGCTGCACAAGGGCGACGTGGACGGCCTGATCTGCGGCACCTGGGGCAGCACCTCCCTGCACTTGCACTACCTGGACCAGGTCATCGGCAAGCGCCTGCCCAGCAGTCCGGCCGACGATGTGCAAATATATGCCTGCATGAACGGTCTGATGCTGCCCGGCCGCCAGGTCTTTCTGGTGGACACCCACGTCAACTACGACCCCACTGCGCGGGAGCTGGCCAAAATCACCACCATGGCCGCCGAGGAAATGCTGCGCTTTGGTATCAAGCCCAAGGTGGCGCTGCTCAGCCATTCCAGTTTTGGCAGCAGCAACGAGCCCAGCGCGGTCAAAATGCGCCAAACCCTGGCCCTGCTCCAGCAGCAAGCGCCCTGGCTGGAAGTGGACGGCGAAATGCACGGCGACGTGGCGCTGGATGGAGCTGCCCGCGAGCTGCTGATGCCCAACAGCACCTTGCACGGCGACGCCAACTTGCTGGTGCTGCCCAACATCGACGCGGCCAATATTGCCTACAACCTGCTGAAAACGGCTGCCGGTGGCAACATCGCCATTGGCCCGGTGCTGCTCGGTGCGGCCAAGCCGGTGCATGTTTTGACCGCCAGTACCACCGTCCGGCGCATTGTCAACATGACGGCGCTCACCGTGGCCGACGCAAACGCCACTCGGTAACATCTGCAAACACAGTTAGCGCATACTTACAACTGTAAAGACCACAATGGCCTTGCCTAAAATTTGGGCAGGGCCTTGCTTTTTTGGACGAAATACACGACACTAACGCCCTTGGATTTCTCGGGTTTACCCGGAGTCGCTTACGAGGTGTCATGGTGGTTAGAGGTGTTCTCAAGTTAGTGCTTACCAGCTTTTTGCTGGTCCTAACAGTGGCCTGGAGTGGCGTTCAGGCTCGGGAACAAAGCGGTTTTGGCGCGACGGTGGCACTGAACCAGTTGCCGGCGCAAGCGCTGGAAACGTACCGGCTCATACACCAGGGTGGGCCTTTTCCGTTTGAGAAAGACGGTGTGGTTTTTGGCAATCGGGAACGATTGCTGCCCGCTGAAAAGCGCGGCTACTACCGTGAATACACCGTCAAGACCCCCCAATCCCGTAACCGGGGGGCTCGTCGAATTGTGTGCGGTGGACCGACTACCACACCGGATGCGTGCTACTACACGGCCGATCACTATGCGAGTTTTCGCAAGATTGTGCCCTGATCTGGGTTTGTATATTTTTAGAAAGTGAAGCGGGGATGGATATGCCACTTCGAACAGTCAGAACCAACATCGTGCAGTCGATCCGGGCCTTCCGGGTGCCTGATTTGCAATCGGCCGCCCAGGAACTCGGGCACCATTTCCTCTACGCCAACCTGGCCGAGGCACAGACCAAACAGGATGTGCTGGACATGATCGGCCAGCAGTTCAAGTTGCCAGCCCACGTTGGCAAGAACTTTGACGCACTCTACGACAGCATGACCGACCCGGTGCACAAGTCTGGCCCGCAGCCCGGCTTCATTGCGGTGCTGGAGCATATTCCGGCCAACGTCAAATTCGACAAGGAAGCCCGCGAACAGCTGCTCGACATCTTCCGCGACACCTCCGACTACTGGGGGGACCGAAAAATCCCCTTCCGGTGTTTCTATTCTTTTCTGTTGCCCGTTC
>CAZDDK010000445.1:0-1250 GCA_964504185.1 uncultured Rhodoferax sp.
GCGTGGAAGACATCCCGGTGTTGGGTTCACGCCGCGTGGCGCGCCCCGTAGGGCTGGACATCGCGGTCTTCCGCACGGCCGAAGACAAGGTGTTTGCCCTGCTGGACCGCTGCCCGCACAAGGGCGGCCCGCTGAGCCAGGGCATCGTCTTCGGCAAGAGCGTGGCATGCCCGCTGCACAACTGGACCATCGGCCTGTGCAACGGCCAGGCCGCAGCGCCCGACGAGGGCTGCACACCGCACTTCCAGGTCAAGCTGGAAGACGGTGCCGTGTACCTGGACGCCGATGAACTCGCGCGCCACGCCCTCACGGAAACCCGCCCCCTGGCCGGCCCTGCCCTGCGCTGCGCATGACCACCACCCGCTCCACCTGCCCCTACTGCGGTGTAGGGTGCGGTGTGCTCATCGACAGTGAAGGCGAGCACATCACCCGCGTGCGCGGCGACCCGAAGCACCCCGCCAACTTCGGGCGGCTGTGCTCCAAGGGCTCGACCCTGCACCTCACGGCCCGCCCCGAAGTGCAGGCCCAGGTGCGCCTGCTGCAACCGATGCACCGCGCACAGCGCGCAGGCGCGGCGCTGCCGCTGGCCTGGGACCAGGCGCTGGACACGCTGGGCCTACGCATCGCCGCCACCGTGCAGCAGCACGGCGCCAACGCCGTGGGCCTGTATGTCTCGGGCCAATTGCTCACCGAGGACTACTACGTCTTCAACAAGTTCGCCAAGGGGCTGCTGGGCACCAACCAGATCGACACCAACTCGCGCCTGTGCATGAGCAGCGCCGTGGCGGGCTACAAGGCCACGCTGGGCGCCGACGCGCCCCCGGCCTGCTACGAAGACCTGGCCCATGCGGCCACACTGTTCATCACCGGCGCCAACCCGGCCTGGGCGCACCCCATCGTGTTCCGGCGCATCGAAGACGCCAAGCGCGCCAACCCGCAGTTGCGCATCATCGTGTGCGACCCGCGCCGCACCGACACCGCCGAGCTGGCCGACCTGCACCTGGCGCTGCAACCGGGCTCGGACGTGTGGCTGTACCACGGCATGCTGCGCTGCATGCTGGAGCAAGGCTGGGTAGACCAGGCCTTCATCGCCGCACACACCCAGGGCTGGGACGCCCTGGCCGCCCAGGTACAACACGCCACGCCCGCCGCCGTGCAACAGCACTGCGGCATTGCCCCGGCCGAGCTGCTGCAGGCCGCACGCTGGTTTGCCGGCGTGGACGCGGGCGCTCCCGGCCGCAGCCCCACGC
>CAZDDK010000445.1:1260-1693 GCA_964504185.1 uncultured Rhodoferax sp.
CAACAACACCGCCCTCATCCACCTGCATCTGGCCTGCGGCCAGATCGGAAAACCCGGCGCGGGGCCGTTCTCGCTCACCGGTCAGCCCAACGCCATGGGCGGGCGCGAGGTGGGCGCGCTGGCCAACCAACTCAGCGCCCACCGCAACCTGGCCGACCCGCAGCACCGTGCCGAAGTGGCCGCCCTGTGGGGCGTGCCCGAGGTGCCAGCCACGCCCGGCAAGGCGGCGGTAGAGCTGTTCGAGGCCGCCGCCGACGGCCAGATCAAGCTGCTGTGGATTGCCTGCACCAACCCCGCGCACAGCCTGCCCGACCAAGCCCTGGTGCGCCGCGCCCTGCAGCGCGCCGAGTTCGTGGTGGTGCAGGACGCCTATGCCACCGGCGCCACCGCCCGCTACGCCGACCTGCTGCTGCCCGCCACCACCTGGGGCGAC
>CAZDDK010000446.1:0-1688 GCA_964504185.1 uncultured Rhodoferax sp.
ACGTCCAATGTGGGCGCGTAAATGACACCGACCGCATCGGCCGACTGTGCCTGCACGGCAGGGGTGTTCAGCAGCGCCATCGTCACGCAGGCACCCTGAAAAGCCCGCTTCGTGGCGCGACCCCGGCGGGAATCCTTGAAGGGTAGGAGTGACATGATGTAACCGGATAGTCTGCGATATGACAATTGTTAACCGGGGTCTATTTACGACGTCAGGAGGTTTGCCCTCGTTGCAGTGCCGTTCCAGGGCTTTCTCTCCCCCTCAATTCGGTGCCCCCCGCTGCTACACTGACCCGATGTTCATCTCACGCAAACAGACCAAAGGTCCGCACGACCGGGGAGCCTGGCCCTGGCGTTGTTGCGCTGCGCCCGCCTGACCTGGTGCACCCGCCCTGACCGGGTTCGAGGTGTGCCGTCATCTGCTGTTTGCCTGTCTCCTGCGTCCTGCGGGCGACCCCTACCGAGATCACACCCATGCTGACCGAACAAGACTTCAACGCCCTGGCGGCCCAAGGCCACAACCGCATCCCCCTGGTCGCCCAGGCCTTGGCCGACCTCGACACCCCCCTGTCGCTCTACCTCAAGCTCACCCAGGGCCAGCCCCTGAGCTTCCTGCTCGAGTCGGTGGTCGGGGGCGAGCGCTTCGGGCGCTACTCCTTCGTGGGCCTGCCCGCCCGCACCCTCGTGCGCGCCACCGACCACCAGGTCGAGGTCGTCACCGACGGCCAGGTGGTTGAAACTTTCCAGGGCAACCCGCTGGACTTCATCGCCACCTACCAGCAACGCTTCCAGGTGGCCGTGCCGCAGGGCCTGCCGCGTTTCTGCGGCGGCCTGGCCGGCTACTTCGGCTACGACACCGTGCGCCTGATCGAGCCGCGCCTGGCCCAGCGCCCCGGCACCCCCAGCATCGGCACCCCCGACATCCTGCTGCTGCAGTGCGAAGAGCTCGCCGTCATCGACAACCTCGCCGACCGCCTCTTCCTCATCGTCTACGCCGACCCCAGCCAGCCTGGCGCCTACGCCCGCGCCCAGGCCCGCCTCGGTGAATTGCAGGCCCGTCTGCAAACCGTGGTGCCCGTGCCCCCGGTCGCGCCCACCGAATCCTTCCCGGTCGAGCGCCACTTCGCCAAAGACGATTACAAAGCAGCGGTCCTCAAGTGCAAGGAATACATTGCCGCCGGTGACTGCATGCAGGTCGTCATCGGCCAGCGCCTGCAAAAGCGCTTCACCGCCTCACCGCTGACGCTCTACCGCGCGCTGCGCTCGCTCAACCCCAGCCCCTACATGTACTACTACGACATGGGGGACCACCACGTCGTCGGCTCCAGCCCCGAGATCCTGGTGCGCCAGGAAAAGAACAAGGACGGCAGCCAGACCGTCACCATCCGCCCGATCGCCGGCACCCGCCCGCGCGGTGCCACGCCCGAGCTGGACGTGAGCAACGAAGCCGAACTGCTGGCCGACCCCAAGGAGCGCGCCGAGCACGTCATGCTGATCGACCTGGCGCGCAACGACATCGGCCGCATCGCGAAAACCGGCACCGTCAAGGTCACCGAGGCCTTCGGCATCGAGCGCTACTCGCACGTCATGCACATCGTCAGCAACGTCGAAGGCACCCTCAAAGATTGCATGACGGGTCTGGACGTGCTGCGCGCCAGCTTCCCCGCTGGCACCCTCAGCGGCGCGCCC
>CAZDDK010000447.1:0-1688 GCA_964504185.1 uncultured Rhodoferax sp.
TGGGTCAGCGCGGTCTGAACATCATGGAGTTCTGCAAGGCGTTCAACGCCCAGACCCAAGGCATGGAGCCTGGTCTGGTGTTGCCCGTGGTCATCACGGCCTTCGCTGACAAGTCCTTCACCTTCATCCTCAAGACGCCTCCAGCCACCGTGCTGATCAAGAAGGCGCTCAAGCTGGACAAGGGTTCGGCCCGTCCTCAAGTCGACAAGGTCGGCAAGCTGACGCGTGCGCAGATCGAAGAGATCGCCAACACCAAGCTGAAGGACCTGACGGCTGCTGACCTCGACGCCGCCGTTCGTACCATTGCTGGTTCTGCCCGTTCCATGGGCGTGATTGTGGAGGGTGTCTGATCATGGCCAAGCTCACCAAGCGTCAACAAGCACAACAAGGCAAGGTTGACACGACCAAGCTGTACGCCATCGAAGAAGCCCTGACCCTGGTCAAGGGCGCTGCCGTGGCCAAGTTCGATGAATCCATCGACGTGGCCGTGCAACTGGGCGTCGATGCCAAGAAGTCTGACCAAGTGGTTCGTGGCGCCGTCGTGCTGCCCAACGGCACCGGCAAGACCAAGCGCGTGGCTGTGTTCGCACAAGGTGCCAAGGCTGAAGAAGCCAAGGCTGCCGGTGCTGACATCGTCGGCATGGATGATCTGGCTGCCATGGTCAAGGCTGGCGACATGCCTTTTGATGTGGTGATTGCGGCTCCCGACGCCATGCGCGTGGTGGGTACCTTGGGTCAAATCCTGGGACCACGTGGTTTGATGCCCAACCCCAAGGTCGGCACCGTGACGCCCGACGTCGCAACTGCGGTTCGCAACGCCAAGGCGGGTCAGGTGCAGTTCCGTGTTGACAAAGCCGGTATCGTGCATTCCACCATTGGCCGTCGCTCATTTGATTCGGACAAGCTGCAAGGCAACTTGGCTGCTTTGGTGGATGCGCTGCAGAAGGCCAAGCCGGCTTCCAGCAAGGGCTTGTATTTGCGCAAAGTTGCCGTGTCATCCACCATGGGTGTGGGTGTCCGAGTGGACATTCAGTCCATCGCGGCGTAATTGCAAAAGAATTTGCGGGTCGCGCAAGTGGCTTGCAATGTGGTGGGCTATCGAGGCTTTCGGGGCTCGGTAGGTCATCCAAGACCGTTGGCGCACAGTCCGTCTGTGCTTAATAGATGAGCCAACGCAGATGGCGATCCCGCTGCAGATGGAATGAGAATTTCTGTTAACAGTTGGTCGCTGCAATGTGGAGCGCTGCGTGGTGTGAGCCACTAGGCGCATAAAAAGGAGTAGACCTTGAGTTTGAATCGCAGTGAGAAAGAAGCGGTCATCAGTGATGTGACCGGCCTCGCCGCTAAAGCTCAAACGCTCGTGATCGCGGAGTACCGCGGCATCACGGTCGCTGACATGACCAAACTGCGCACAGCCGCGCGCAGCAACGGCGTGACCCTGAGTGTGTTGAAAAACACCCTGGCTCGCCGTGCTGTTGCTGGCAGCGGATTTGAAGTCGTGTCCGACCAGATGACCGGTCCTCTGATCTATGGCTTTTCTGAAGACGCAGTGGCTGCCGCCAAGGTGGTGGCCGAGTTCGCGAAGACCAACGACAAGTTGGTGATTCGTGCTGGTGCGTACGGCGGAAAAGTTCTGGACGTTAACGGCGTCAAGCAATTGGCAAGCATTCCTTCCAAGGAAGTTTTGT
>CAZDDK010000448.1:0-1682 GCA_964504185.1 uncultured Rhodoferax sp.
GCCACCACCTTCGCCCTGATTGCCGTGTTCCTGCCCACCGCCTTCATGAGCGGCGTGGTGGGCAAGTTCTTCAAGCAGTTTGGCTGGACCGCGGTGTTTGCCGTGTTTGCCTCGCTGGTGGTGGCGCGCATGCTCACTCCCATGATGGCGGCCTACATCATGAAGCCCTCCACCCATGTGCACGAGGAGCCCAAGTGGATGCCGCTGTACCTGAAGATCACGCGCTGGACGCTGCACCACCGCTGGATCACCATGTTTTCGGCCATCGCTTTCTTCATCGGTTCGCTCATGCTGGTGCCCCTGATTCCCAGCGGCTTCATCCCGCCCGACGACAACTCGCAAACCCAGGTCTACCTGGAGCTGCCCCCAGGCACCACGCTGGCGCAAACCCACGCGGCCGCCGAGCAGGCCCGCACCATCGTGATGCAGGTGCCGCACGTGAAAAGCGTCTACACCACCGCCGGTGGCGGTTCGGTGGGCTCCGACCCTTTCATGGGCGGTGCCAGTACCGAGGTGCGCAAAGCCACACTGACCGTGCTGCTAGATGATCGCGGCCAACGCCCACGCAAGCAGGCGGTGGAAAACGACATGCGCACCGCCCTGCAAACCCTGCCCGGTGCGCGCTTCAAGGTGGGCCTGGGCGGCTCGGGTGAGAAGTACATGCTGGCCTTGAAGAGTGAAGACCCGGTGGCGCTGTCGCAAGCGGCGGCTGCGGTGGAGAAAGACCTGCGCACCATCGCCGGCTTGGGCAACATCTCGTCCAGCGCCAGCCTCACGCGCGCCGAGGTCGCCATCCGCCCGGACTTTGCCCGCGCGGCCGACCTGGGTGTGACCAGCGCCGCCATCGCCGAGACGCTGCGTATTGCCACCGTGGGCGACTACGAAACCGCGCTGCCCAAGCTCAACCTGAGCCAGCGCCAGGTGCCCATAGTCGTCAAGCTCCGCACCGATGCACGCCAGGACCTGGAGCAGCTCGGACGCCTGATGGTGCCCGGTGTGAAAGGCCCGGTCCTGCTCAGCCAGGTGGCCACGTTCGAGATGTCGGGCGGCCCGGCCATGATCAGCCGCCTGAACCGCGTGCGCAACGTCAACTTCGAGGTGGAACTCTCCGGCGTGCCCCTGGGCGAAGTGACCGAGGCCGTGGCCAAGCTGCCTTCCATCGTCAACCTGCCTGCGGGTGTGCAGCAGGTGGAGATTGGCGACGCCGAGGTGCAGGGCGAGATGGTGGCCGGTTTTGCCCTGGCCATGGGCACCGGCGTGCTGTGTATCTACATCGTGCTGGTGCTGCTGTTCAAGGACTTCATGCACCCGATCTCGGTCATCCCGGCGGTGATTCTGTCGTTTGGCGGCGCGTTCATGGGCCTGCTCATTTCCGGCAAGATGCTGTCCATGCCGTCCTTCATCGGGCTGGTGATGCTGATTGGCGTCTCCACCAAGAACTCCATCTTGCTGGTGGAGTACGCCATCATGGCCCAGCGTGAGCATGGGCTGTCGCGCTTCGATGCGCTGGTGGACGCCTGCCACAAGCGCGCCCGCCCCATCATCATGACCACCATCGCCATGGTGGCCGGCATGATCCCGCTGGTGATCGGCCTGGGCAATGCCGACAACAGCTTTCGCGCCCCCATGGCCGCAGCGGTGATCGGCGGGCTCATCACCTCCACCATCCTGAGCCTGCTGGT
>CAZDDK010000449.1:0-1669 GCA_964504185.1 uncultured Rhodoferax sp.
GGTTTCCACGGCGCTCGCCGTCGCAAGCAGTTCTCCAAGCGTTAAGACAAACGCGCAACACTCCGTTGCAAATCAAGCGGCCGCAGGGTGCAAACCCTGGCGGCCGTTTTACATGGTGCTGCTAGACTCCGCGCTCCATGCGACTCAAACTTCTTCGCCGCCGCCTCACCATCAGTGCACCACGCATGGCGGTGCGCAGTGCCTTGCCGTGGCCTTTTCGCTGGGCCATGCTGGCCATCGTGCTGGGGTTTTGCGCCGCCATTGCACTGTGGGCTTTCGAATTCGGCAAAGACATTGCCGGTCTGGAGCGTGGCTCCAAGGAAGAGGCGACCCGGTTGCGCGGTGAGTTGGTTTCCCTTCAAGCAGAATTGGCCACCATCCGGGCCGAACGCGACCAGGCACAGTCGGTTGCCAACACGGCGGGTACGCTGGTCACCACGGAAAAGGCCTCCCAAGAACGGCTGGTGGAGCAAATACGGCAACTGGAGCTGGAAAACCGCTCGTTGCGCGATGACCTGGGCTTCTTTGAAAAGCTGGTTCCCGCCAGTGGAAGCGACGGGCTGGCCATTCGCGCGCTGCAGGCCGAGCTGCAAAACGGTGCCAAGTTAAAATGGCAGGTGCTGGTGATTCAGCCAGGTAAAAACCCGGCGGAATTCAATGGACGCCTGGAACTGACATTTACGGGTTTCCAAAACGGCAAGCCGTGGTCGACCGTTCTGCCGGGCGAACATCCGGCCATCAAGGTGCGCCAGTATGGCCGTCTCGGTGGCGAATTTGAAGTGCCTCCCCATGTGCAGGTCAAAGGCGTTTCGGCCAGGGTGATGGATGGCGCTGTGGCCAAGGCCACCCATACCATCAAGTTGTAGTCGTTCTACGAGGTGTTTCTCCATGTTCAACAAGAAAAAGCAACCCGCCATCAAGAGCCTGATCGCCGAAGGCAGCGAGATCACCGGCAACATCCGTTTTACCGATGGTCTGCGGGTTGACGGCTCCATTGTCGGCAATGTCCACGCGGGCGACGACGTGTCCAGCATTTTGGTCATTTCCGAAATTGCAAGCATCACGGGGGATGTCGTCGCGGACCACATCATCGTCAATGGCAGTGTCAACGGCCCCATTCACGCCCGCAAGATGCTGGAGCTCCAGCCCAAAGCCCGCATCGTCGGAGATGTCCACTACGCCGCCCTGGAAATGCACCAGGGTGCCCTGATCACCGGACAGCTGCGCCCGCTGCTGGCAGACGAGACAAAACCCACATTGAAACTGGCGGCAAACAACCAGTAGAGATATTCCCGAGCGAATTGCTGTACTATTCCGGTAGTTACTGAAATTACCGGAGTCATGCCATGAGCGCTGTAGCAGAAACCTCTCCCACCGAAATGCCCGCCCCCATCCTGTTTACTGACAGCGCGGCGGCCAAAGTGGCAGACCTGATCGCCGAAGAAGGCAACCCGGACCTCAAACTGCGCGTGTTTGTGCAGGGTGGCGGCTGCTCGGGCTTCCAGTACGGATTCACCTTCGATGAAATCACCAACGAAGACGACACCACCATGACAAAAAATGGCGTCTCCCTGCTGATCGATGCCATGAGCTACCAGTATCTGGTCGGTGCGGAAATCGACTACAAGGAAGACCTGCAAGGTGCCCAGTTCGTCATCAAGAACCCGGG
>CAZDDK010000450.1:0-1658 GCA_964504185.1 uncultured Rhodoferax sp.
CAGTTGCCCGATCAGCACGGGCCAGGCCATGGGCAGGATGCGGTGGAAGCTGTCGTTCAGGGAGGCCAGGTAGCTGGCGTGGGTGGCTGCGCCCACGGCGCGCAGGGTTGGTTCCGTCATGCGTGTGCGAGTATCGCCCAAGCAGCCGCGCCCCCACGGATGTAGGGCCATTGCCCGCAGGTTGCCCATAGCACCGGACAATTGCAGCAATTCCATTTCTCGTTGACGAAATTCCTGTGTATGAAAGCAGACTCCCCCGTTAGAAACACCTTATGGACCTGGCTTGGTCGGTTGGTTCCAACAGCCTTGCCGATCTCCGGCAAGGAGCGTCGGCGCATTGTGTTCGGCGTGGCGCTGGGTCTTTTGGTGACCGGTGTGCTGAGCCGGTGGCTGGGGCTGGCTCCGACGGGCTGGTTGATTGCCCCGCTGGGTGCCAGCGCCGTGTTGGTTTTTGGTATTCCCTCCAGTCCCATGGCCCACCCCTGGGCGGTGGTTGCGGGGAATACGTTGTCGGCGCTGGTCGGAACCGGCTCCGCGATGCTGATACCGGAGACCCAGCTGGCTGCTCCGGTGGCGGTGGCGGTGTCCATGGTCGCGATGCTGTGCACGCGCAGTCTGCATCCACCGGGCGGAGCCATCGCGCTGATGGTGGTTCTGGCGCATGGCGCGGCCTGGCCCTTTGTGGCGTATCCGGTATTTGCCACGTCCGTCATACTGGTGTTGGTGGCCATGGTGTTTCACCGCATGACCGGCCACTCCTACCCGCACCAGCACGCGGAGGAGCACCGAGTTTCGCAGCCGGACGCTGCCCACCGATTCACGCGCGCGGATCTGGACGACGCGCTGCGCCTGCATAACGAGTTGGTGGATGTGGCCCCGGACGATCTGGTGGAGTTGCTGGAACACGCCGAGGCCGCAGCCTATCAGCGCACGCTGGGCAAATTGCGCTGCGATGAGGTGATGACGGCCAACCCGCTGGCAGTGGAGTGTGGCACGCCGCTGGATGAGGCGTGGGCATTGATGCGTGCGCACCGGATCAAGGCCTTGCCGGTCATTGACCAGGCCCGCCGAATTGTGGGTATCGTCACCATCTCCGACTTCTTTAGCGTTGTCCGCCTGGACGGCCACGATGGCCTCGCGGTGCGTTTGCAAAATCTGCTGCGCCCATCCGCAATACTGCAAAGCCAGCGTCTGGAGGTGGTGGATCAGATCATGACCCGGCAGGTGCGGGTGGTGAGTTCGCAGCGCCACGCGGTAGAAATGCTGCCGCTATTTTCCGAGGCTGGCCACCACCATTTGCCGGTCATAGACGAGGAAAACCGTTTGGTTGGCGTACTCACCCAGTCGGATCTGATCAAGGCATTGAGCAAGGTGCTAAGGCCGTAGCCCCGAAAGGGCGCGCCGGTTCCAAAGAGCGCTGCGCCACGAGTGAATGCGATACTTGGGGCAGGTGGGTCAGCGCCCACCGTTTATGGATGGACAGTATCAGCAATGCAGCAACCCACGGTCAAACCCCAAAACCCGCATTTTTCTTCCGGCCCCTGCAGCAAGCGCCCCGGCTACAACGTGGCCGCGCTGCAGCTCGACACCCTGGGCCGCTCGCACCGCTCCGCCATTGGCAAGCGGGCGCTGGGGCTGGCCTGCTCCGAGACCGCCCG
>CAZDDK010000451.1:0-1658 GCA_964504185.1 uncultured Rhodoferax sp.
CAAGGTGGAGGGCGTGCCCCCGGCCATCGCCATCGACCAGACCAACCCGGTGCGCTCCAGCCGCTCCACCGTGGGCACCATGACGGAGCTCAACGACCACCTCAAACTCCTGTTTGCGCGCGCCGGCCAGCTGTTCGACCGCCAGACCGCCGAGCCGGTGCAGCACGACACGCCCGAAACCATCTACGCCGAACTGCTGCGCCGCGCCCGGCTTGAAAATGACCCCCGCCTGGTACTGACATTTCCAGTGGAACTGCCCGCCAACACCACCGCCGATGAATTGGCGCAGTGGCTGTCGGCCAGCGGCTTTACCCGTGTCCACGCCGAACGCGAGGTGGCAACCCCCAGCGGTCCCCGAAAAGTGCTTGATGTGGTGGCCGACCGGTTTCGCATCGTCGCCGTGGAGAAGGCGCGCGCGCTGGAGGCCATCGAGGTGGCGCTCAAGCGGGGTAGTGGTCGGCTCAATGTTTATATACAAAATGAGCCACTAGCCCGCGTAAATACTGATGATAACGCTATAGAAATGGTAGCAATTGCCGAGTCAGCGGTATGGCGATTTTCCACCGGCTTGCACTGCCCGCAGAGCGACATCCGCTACCAGGACCCGATTGCTTCGCTGTTCTCCTTCAATTCCGCCGTGGGGGCGTGCGAGTCCTGCCGTGGTTTTGGCCGGGTGGTGGGGGTGGACATGGGCCTGGTCATTCCCAACGACAAGCTCACGCTGCGCGCCGGGGCCATCAAGCCCATGCAGACACCCGCCTGGGCCGAATGCCAGGACGATCTGATGCGCCACGCCGAGGCCGCCGGCATTCCGCGCGACACCCCCTGGTACAAGCTCACGTCTGAGCAGCAGCACTGGGTCATTAACGGCTCGCCCCACTGGAACGGCAAGTGGAACCAGCACTGGTTTGGCATCCGGCGCTTCTTCGAGTACCTGGAGAGCAAGGCCTACAAGATGCACATCCGCGTGCTCTTGTCCAAGTACCGCAGCTACACCGAATGCCCCACTTGTGCCGGGGCGCGCTTGAAGACGGAGAGTTTGTTGTGGCGCATCGGCAGCAAGGAGCAGGCGGATGCGGTGTTGGCACCCGCGAAACGGTTTATGCCGCAGGGGGTTCAGTGGAGCCGTGCCCAGCTGGAAGCGCTGCCGGGGCTGTGTGTGCATGACCTGATGTTGTTGCCGCTGGATAAGCTGCGGCGCTTTTTTGATGCGCTGCATGCTGGGGTGGCGCAGCCGAAGGCAGGGGAGCGGCGGGCGACGATTTCGAGCTACGCGTATGAGGAGCCCGCCGCTCCCATGCCTTCGGCCCTCGAAGACCACGTAACTGCCCCAGCTACATCTGAAGCCGACGCCAAAACCCTGAAACTGTTGCTGGAAGAAATCTGCACCCGCCTCAAATACCTCAGTGACGTCGGCATCGGCTACCTCACGCTCGACCGCCAAAGCCGCACTTTGAGCGGCGGCGAGGTGCAGCGCATCAACCTCACCACCGCGCTGGGCACCTCCCTGGTCAACACGCTCTTTGTGCTGGACGAGCCCAGCATTGGCCTGCACCCGCGCGACATGGACCGCATCGTCAAGGCCATGCAGCGCCTGCGCGACGCGGGCAACACCCTGGTGGTGGTGGAGCACGACCCGGCCGTCATGCTGGCCGCCG
>CAZDDK010000452.1:0-1651 GCA_964504185.1 uncultured Rhodoferax sp.
CAGCGCCATGCAGGCCCGGTGCGCGCCACTGCGCGCCTGATTAGGGTGTCTGCGCACGGGGCAGGGTGATCTGCGCCTCAGAACGTCTCCCAGCTGTCATCGCTGCCCGCACTGGCGGAGGCCGGTGCCACCGCCTTGGGGGCAGCGGCCAGCCGGGGTGCTGCTCCGCCGGGTGCCGCCTTGGGTCGGGCTGGTGCGACCGGCTTTCGGGCAGCCGCACCCTGCGGGATGCCTGCGCCACGGCGTTCGGACCCGCCAAAGGGTTTGGCGGATGAGGCGGGGGCGCGCGTTTGCATCTTGCTGGGGCTGGCACCGTCGTGCGCCAGCTTGAACACCGCCACCGTCTGCACCAGCTCCTGCGCCTGACTCTTCAGACTGCTGGCCGCTGCCGCCATTTCTTCCACCAGCGCGGCGTTCTGCTGCGTGGTCTGGTCCATGGAGCCTATGGCTTCGCCCACCTGGCTCACCCCCAGCGACTGCTCGTTGCTGGCTGCGCTGATCTCGCCCATGATGTCGGTCACGCGCTTGATGGAGCTGACCACTTCGTTCATGGTGGTGCCGGCCTGGTCCACCAGGGCCGTGCCGTGTTCCACCTTTTCCACGCTGGCGTTGATCAGGCTCTTGATTTCCTTGGCCGCTTCGGCGCTGCGCCCGGCCAGCGCCCGCACTTCCGATGCCACCACGGCAAAGCCACGGCCTTGTTCACCGGCGCGGGCGGCTTCCACAGCGGCATTGAGGGCCAGGATATTGGTCTGAAAGGCAATGCCGTCGATCACGCCAATGATGTCGGCAATCTTGCGGGAAGACTCGTTGATGTCGCGCATGGTCTCCACCACGCGGTTGACCACTTCGCCGCCTTGCACGGCCACGCTGGAGGCGTTGGTGGCCAGCTGGTTGGCCTGGCGGGCGCTGTCGGCGTTTTGGTTGACGGTGCCACCGAGTTCGCCCATGGAGGCACTGGTCTGTTCGATGGCCGCCGCCTGCTGCTCGGTACGGGCCGAGAGGTCGTTGTTGCCCTGGGCGATTTCGGCACTGGCCATGGCCACGGATTCGCTGCCCTGGCGTACGCTGGAGACCAGGTGCACCAAGGCATCGCTCATGGATTTGAGCGCGGTCATCATCGCGGCCACTTCGTCCTTGCCCTCGGCTTCATTCTTGACCGTGAGGTCTCCCTGCGCTACGGCGTGGGCCATGGCCGCAGCCTGGTTGAGCGACTGGGAGAGCTTGCGGATGAGTGTGAGGGCAAACAAGGCCACCAGGGGCAGGCCGATGGCCAGCGAACCCACGGCCAGGTTGCGGATGATGGTGTAGCGCGTCACCGCCGCTTCGTACTCGCTTTGGGCCAGATCCAGCTGCAACTGCAGCAGTGGCTGCATCGCCTGGGTGAGCTGCGTGGACATGGGGTTGATCACATCGGCCAGCAGGTTTTGCGCTACGTTGTACTCGCTGCCCTTGAGCGCGGCCACGGCCGGGTCGATGCCGTCTTTCTGGTATTTTTTCCAGAGAGTGTCGTACTGGGTAGCCAGCGCCTTCTCGTTGTCGGTGAGGTAGGTGGACTGGTACGCGGCCCACTGTTTGTTGGCGTTGTCCGTGTTGTCCTTGATTTCCTTGGTGTAGCGGTCGATCACCTTTTCCCTGTCCCGATCGCTCA
>CAZDDK010000453.1:0-1640 GCA_964504185.1 uncultured Rhodoferax sp.
CGCAGGCCCACGGCCTTGCTGGTCTTTTGCTCCAGGCAGGCAAAGGGGTAGTTGGCAAACCAGTCGCGCACACCGGGCAAGCCCTCGGCCAGCTTGGGTTGCAGCGACAGCTTCAACCCGCCCCGACCGGGGATGGCATCGGCGGGCGGATTCACATCCAGGCTGAATGGGCCGTCCAGTTGCACCAGCGTCGCCTGCTGCACGGTCAGCGGCACGGCGGGGATGATGCGTTGGCGCGCCTTGAGGGCATCGCGCGCACCGCTGATGCTGTCCTTGGCGTCGATCTCCCAGAGGATGGCCTCGGAGCGCAACTGGGCCAGTTGCGCCGGGGCGGTGACCATCCAGGCCACCTCGCGTGCGTCGCCAGCGGGGATGTCCACCGTCTGGGATTTCAGGTCCAGCAGCGTGGCCCGTGGCGTCACTTCCACCTTCATCGCCTGCTGGGTGGTGTTGCGCAGCGTGATCTGCGCGCGGAACTGGTCGTCTTCCCGCACCAGCGGGGGCAGGCCGCTGATGATTTGCAGGTCTTGTGTGGTGCGGATGCTGGTGGACCCCGTGCCAAACAGGCCGGTGGAGGCGTCCGCCACGGCCACGATCTTGAACGTCGTCAGCGCATCATTCAGCGGCACCGTGACCTGGGCCTGGCCATTGGCGTCCAGCTTCAGGGCCGGGTTCCACAGCAACAGGGTTTCCAGCAGCTCCCGCGCGCCGCTCTTGCCCCCGCCACCACCGGCGGGCACGGCCTTGCGGCCATAGTGCCTGCGGCCAATGATTTCCATTTGCGCGGTCGATGTTTCCACGCCCCACGATCGGCGCTGGAGCATGGCGTCCAACAGGTTCCAGCTGGTGTTGGGCATCAGCTCCAGCAGGGCCTGGTCCACGGCGGCCAGCGCCACCTCGGCATGGGCGGCGGGCTGGCCATTGGGCAGCTTCACGTTGACCGTCACCCTGGCCTGGGCGCGCACGGCATAGCTGTCCTTGTCGGCCTTGACGCTCACATCGAGCTGGTGGGCGCGGGTACCCACGCGGATTTCCGCCACGCCCAAACGGAAGGCGGGCTTGCTCAAATCCACCAGCGCAGTGGGGGCCACGTACTCGCGGCCCTCATACCAGAAGCTGGTCCACCACTCGCGCGGTGCTTTGTAGCCCCAGGTGAAGAAGCTGTACCACGGCACCTCGCGCAGGCGGCCACGCAGGGCCAGTACGCTGACGTACACATTGGGTCCCCAACCGTCCTTGATCTTCAAACTCACGGTCGGGTCCTGGCCATTGAGTTGCACGACTTCGGTCTCGATGATGCCTTCGCGCTCCACCGCCACCAGCGCGGTGGCAAAGCGGAAGGGCATGCGCACCTGGAACTTGGCGGTCTCGCCCGGCTGGTAGCTCTTCTTTTCGGGCAACAGGTCGATGCGGTCGTGGTTCTCGCCGCCAAACCACAGTTCGCCCTGCTTGGTGACGTACACCGACGAGGCGGCCTGGATGCTATTGCCCGCTGTGTCTTTGGCAGTGACCACCAGTTCCACTTCGCCCGCTTCGTTCAGACTGGTTTCGCACAACAGCAATCCGCGCGAATCGCTGCGGCCAGAGCACACGCTGCCCAGCTCCTTGGTGCTGGTCTTGTTGTCGTAGGTGTAGAAGCC
>CAZDDK010000454.1:0-1635 GCA_964504185.1 uncultured Rhodoferax sp.
GTTCAGATAAGCGTCATAGACGAACAATCGGTTTCGACGTTGGCCAGTGAGTTCGCGCGCTATGCCCATGTCAACCAAGGTGAGCACCGCTTTTGACGCCGTCGGAAAACTGATACCGCCATCTTTGGCGAGTTGGCGCAAACTGCACAGGGGTCGCTTGCGCAGACCTTCGAGCACGCGCACCACGTTGGCGCTGCCCCGCCCTGCGCTGTTTGCGCGCTGGGCATCTTGCGCAAACATGGCGGCTAGTTGCCTGGCGGTTTGCACTGCGGCGTTTGCGGTTTGCTCGACTCCCGCCAGAAAGAAGTCCACCCAGGCCTCCCAATCGCCCTGGATGCGCACCCGATCCAACAGTTCGTCATAGAGCGAACGGTGCTGCTTGAAGTACAGGCTTAGATACAGGAGCGGTTGTTGCAGAACACCGCTGTCGTGCAGCATCAAGACGATGAGTAGTCGCCCCAATCGGCCATTGCCGTTCAAGAAGGGGAGGATGGTCTCAAATTGCCCATGGGCCAGTGCAGCCTTGAGCAATACCGGCATGTCGTCAATGGGGCGCCCATTGACCATGTTCGCGTTGTTTTGTATGAATTGCTCCAGCGCCGTCATGCAGGCTTGCACCTCGTGCGCTGGAGGTGGCACAAATCGGGCGTTGCCGGGACGGGTGCCGCCAATCCAGTTCTGGGTACGCCGAAATTCTCCAGTATCTTTGCCGTTAAAGCGTCCACCGGTCATCAAGAGCGTGTGCATCTCTCGCAACAAGAGCTTGCACAAAGGCAATCCCTCATGCAGACGATCCAGCCCATGCTCCAGTGCCGCGACACCGTTCGACATTTCCACCACCTCATCAATTGGCGCGCCCGGGTGTTCGCCGAGTTCAAACAGCAGCAGATCAGATAAGGAAGATTGCGCTCCTTCGATCTGGGAGGAATAGACGGCCTCGCGGCGTATGAACGCATACAGAAAGAGCTGGGGGTCGGGCAGCAACAGGGTGACGCTGTCCAGGCGCCCCAATGCCAGGGTTGCTTTCTCCAGTGCTCTCTGGCGCGAACCGCTGAGGATGAGGGCGGGCACCGGGGGCAATGGGTGCGGAATAAAGGCGCGCACCGGCTCGCCGCTAGCGGTGCTTGTGGAGGTGTATTGGCCGCTGATTTGACCTTGACGGAACATTACGTGGGTTGCTTGCGGGTTTTGAATCAGAAAACTTGTTATTAACGATTTGTTGATTTTACTTTAATACAAATTTGAAAAATACGCTTTTTATCGCTACTTTGAAAAACCGAAATTTTTCGGCAATTTATATTCTGTATTGATTATAAGGATAATCATGACGTACTCTAGGAACCATTAAATCCAACTCACGCCAAAATCGCTGGAAAATGATCGTTTGAAGCCTGGCCCACGTCCAGGCATTTTGGAGGCCTGCAGGGCTCGCAGGTTCTGGATCCACACCCTGCCCTGCCAAACCCAATTTGAAGGGCACACAGGCCTCTTTGATCGCCCCACCCTACACAAAGCTATAGCCGCGCCCTTTGTCGTCTCAGAAAACGGAATTAAAGTACGCTAAGGTGTCTCAGTGCGTCGCGCCGTCTTCGAAATCGTCTTGCAGGATCGTTTCGTAGTCCTGTCCGCCGTAGA
>CAZDDK010000455.1:0-1603 GCA_964504185.1 uncultured Rhodoferax sp.
GAACACCCCCGCGCGCTGCGCATGCCGGCCGGCCAGGGACGCCAGCTGCGCCAGCTCATGGTGGCCCTCACCCGCACGCTGCAAACCGAGATTCCGCAGCGCCTCTCCAGCGAAGACTTCAAGGCCGATGGCGAGCGCATTCGGGGGGCCTACAAGATTGAGGAGGCCAAGGCCTACGCCGACCTTGATGCGTTTGCTGAGGCCCGGCACTTCACCCTGTTCCGGGAGTCGGGACACCTGGTCTTTACACTGATTGGCGACGCCGGCCACGCCCTGACCGAAGCCGAGGCCCGCGCCCTGCCCAAGGACAAGCGCGCCGAGATTGACCAGGCCGAGCAGGAGCTGCGCGCCGAGATTGCCCACTACCTGGAAAAGACCCGCCCGCTGGAGCACGTCATGAACGAGGCCCTGGCCGCCCTGCGCCGCCAGAGCGTCAAACCCCTGCTGGACCACGAGCTGCAGGACATCCGCGTCAGCCTCAAAAAACAGATCAAGGACTCGGTCAAGCTCGGCACCTACCTGGACCAGGTGGCGCATGACGTGCTCGAGCACCTGGAGCTGTTCACCCCGATTGATGACGAAGAGAGCGAGCTGGAGCGCCGCGAAGCCCTGGTGCAGCTGCTGGCGCGCTACACCGTCAATGTGGTGGTGGACAACGCCGGGCGCACCGGTGCGCCAGTCATCGTCGAGCAAAACCCGGTGTTTCGGGCTATGTTTGGCAGCATCGAATACCAGGCCGAGGAAGACGTGCTGTTGACCGACTTCTCCCGCATCCGTGCCGGTAGCCTGCTCAAGGCCCATGGCGGCTTTTTGATGCTGCACCTGCGCGACCTGCTGACCGACGAACTGGTGTGGGAAAAGCTGCGCCGCTACCTGCGCAGCGGGCGCGTGCAGATCGAGGAGCCCGGCCCGTCGCTGATGCCCATGGCGGCCGTGTCGCTGGAGCCCGAGGCGGTGGACGCCGAGGTCAAGATCGTGCTGATCGGCTCGGTGGAGCAGTACTACGCCCTGCAAGAGGGCGACCCCGAGTTTGCCCGGCGCTTCCGCGCCAAGGTGGACTTTGCCGAAAGTTTCCCGGCCACCGACGACACCCGCACCGGCACCGCCATTTTCGTGGCCCACACCTGCCGCAAGCTGGGCCTGCCCCATTTCTCCAGCCCGGCGGTGGCCCGCCTGCTGGAAGACGCGCACCGCGCGGTGGATGACCAGACCCGCCAGAGTGCCAACTTTGCCCGTATCGAAACCCTGGTGGCCGAGGCAGCCTCCGTGCGCCGTGCCCGCGCCAGTGGGCTGGGCACCGGCCCCTTGATCGTGGAGGCCAGCGACGTGGAACAGGCCCTGGCCGCGCGGCGCCTGCGCCACGACTACCCGGAGCAACGCCTGCGCGACGCCATTGGCGAAGGCGACCACCTGATCTCGGTGTCGGGTCACCAGGTCGGGCAGATCAACGGCCTGACCCAGATCGACCTGGGCGACTGGCGCTTCGGGCTGCCGGTGCGCATCAGCGCGCGCACCCACGCGGGGCACAACGGACTGCTCAACATCGAGCGCGAAGTGGACATGTCCGGCCCCATTCACGACAAGGGGGTGATGATACTGCACA
>CAZDDK010000456.1:0-1592 GCA_964504185.1 uncultured Rhodoferax sp.
CACCTGTGCGCCCACACTCTGCAAATCCCACCTCCCGATGCCTGGCTGCTGTCCCTGCGCGGTGAAGGCTTCGAGCTGGGCGGACCAGTGTCTGCCGGCATGCAAGCGGCCATGGACCAAGCCTGGGACGAGATCCTCGCCTGGGTCACCAAACCAGATGTCCATGGGCAGCCTGTCAACCAAGCAGCCGCTCCCCACCATGCATGAAGCCTCCCTGGCCATCGAGGTCATCGCCCTGCTGGAGCGTCAGCGCAACACGCTCTCGCGCATCACCCGCATCGTGCTCGACATCGGCGCCCTGGGGTGCGTCGATGAAGACGCGCTGCGCACCGCCTTGCTCACGGCTTTGCCTGGCACCCTGGCCGAAGGCGCGGCCATCGAGATGCACACCACGCCCGCCCAGGCACGCTGCCTGCAATGCGCCACGGTGTACGAACCGCCCGACCGCATCGAGCCCTGCCCGCACTGCGGCTCGGCCCGCAAACAGTGGTTGAGCGGGCAGTCCCTCACGCTGCGCAGCGTGGAAGGCACGCCGCGCTGATGCAAGGCGCAAAACTCCCGGCCGGCAAGTATCATCCTTTGAAGATGCATGCCACCTCCTTCTGGGACTGAACGATGATCTACGCGCTCCTCAAGACTGTTCATGTGCTGTCCATCATCGTGTGGATCGGTGGCATGGTGTTTGCACACTTCTTCCTGCGGCCGGCGGTTGCTCAGCTGGAGCCTCCGGCGCGACTGCGGCTGATGCACGACGTGCTCGGGCGCTTCTTCCAAGCCGTACTTTTGGCCTCACTGCTGACGCTGGCCAGCGGCGTGTGGATGCTGGGTCGTGTGGCCAAGCAGGTGGTGCAGTCGGGGGGCAGCTTCGAGATGCCGCTGGCCTGGACCGTCATGGCGGCGCTGGGCGTCGTCATGGTGGCGATCTTCATGCACATCCGCTTTGCGCTTTTCAAGCGGCTCGGCGGTGCCGTTGCAGCGTCCGAGTGGGCCGCCGCTGGTGCGGCCCTGGCGCAGATTCGCACATGGGTCTCGGTCAACCTCGGCCTGGGTGTCCTGGTGCTGCTCGTCACGCTGATGCGCGGAACGACTTGAGTCCGGACCCTGCAAGCCATTTCCGTGCGTCGCAGACGGCAACAGGCTGGACGCAGTCGGTCGAACTTCGCCGGCTTGTGGCGGCTTCGTGCCCATAGCTAAAGTTAACCTGCAGCCCACAGAAGCTTCGAAGGCTGGTGGAGCCCTTCATCATCAACACCTGCCCCCCATCGCTTGTTCGAGATGCCTACCTTTCATCATGGATAAATTCTTGCTGCAGCAGCAGGTGCTGGAACGGCTCGCCGAAGACCTGCTGCAAGCCGAACAGGCAGTGCGGGTAGCCCATGAAACGGCGACTCACGAAGAAAACATCGCCGAAAACAAATACGACACATTGGGACTCGAAGCCTCCTACCTGGCCACCGGCCAGGTTCGGCGCGCCGATGCCATCCGCCAGGCGCTGGCCAATTGGCGCCAGTTCCGCCCGCGTCCCTACGACATCGCAAAAGGTATACAGCTCGGCGCGCTGGTCTGCCTGGTCGATTCCGACGACAAGCAGC
>CAZDDK010000457.1:0-1579 GCA_964504185.1 uncultured Rhodoferax sp.
TTGTTGCCGTCGGGGTCGCGCAGGTAAGCCAGGTACATGCGGCCCGGGCCTTCGCCGCGCCAGCCCGGCGGGTTTTCGCAGGCCACGCCACCGTTTGCCAGGCCCGCCGCATGCCAGGCGTCGGCCAATTCGGTGGTGGCAGCGGCAAAGCCGATGGTGCCGCCGTTGGCATGGCAGCAGGGCTCGCCATTGATCGGGATGGTGATGCCGAACACCCCCGTGGGGCTGCGCCAGAAATAGCGCTGCTTGTCGGGGTTGCCAGGCTTGATGCCCAGTGTGCCCAGGATGGCGTCGTAGAACTTGCGGGAGGCTTCGAGGTCTTGGACCCCGACCATGACGTGACTGAACATGGGTTGGTCTTTCTTGAAAGAGTCGGCCCACAGCGGGCGCGATTGCCATGGTAGTGCACGGCGGCCGTGGCACCTGTCCCCCGAAGCGCAATGCACAATGCACCCATGACCGACGCAGACCAACTCGCCGCCCTGCTGGCCCAACGCCGCCAACCTGGCGCAGACCCCGCCGCCATCGACGCCGAAATCTTTGCCCGCTTTGGCCGCACGCTGGCCGTGATGTTCACCGACCTGGTGGGATTTTCGCGGGTGGTGGAGGCCTTTGGCATCGTGCATTTTCTGCAGCTGATCCAGGAATCCGAAGCCCTGTTCCAGCCACTGATCGCCGCGCATGGGGGGCACTGCCTCAAGCACGAAGGCGATTCGCTGCTGGTGGTGTTTGAGCAACCCGCCCACGCTCTGGCCTGTGCCCAGGCCATGGTGCGGGCCACGCAGATGGCCAACCTGCCCCAGCGCGCGCCCGAAGAACGCATTGAAGTCTGTATCGGGCTGGGCTACGGCACGGTGCTGCGCATCGATAGCAACGAAGTCTGGGGCGCCGAGGTGAACGCCGCCTCCAAGCTGGGCGAAGACACGGCCAAGGGTGGCGAGATCTGGGTGACCGACAGCTTCTACCAAGCCGTGCCGGACCTCCCGTTCGCCGACACCGGTACCCTGTTCGGCAAGCGCACGGCGTACCGGCTGCCGAGCGCCTGAGCCCCCGTCACCCGAATCTGCCGCCATGGGCAGACGCAGCCCATACCAATCCGCAAGCCCCGCTGGCTGTATAAAAAACCAGTATCATGGAGATCCTCAACTCTGTCTTTCTTTTTTGGAGGTAACCAACATGCTTGACCACATGACATTCCGCGTAAGCGACATCACCCGCGCCAAACAGTTTTACGCTGCGGCGCTGGCCCCTCTGGGCTATAGCGTGTGCTTTGATGGGAACTACGGCTCCAACATTGTGGGGTTCGCCTACCCCAGCGCGGACGAGCCCGATGGCAAGAAAGCCGACGTCTGGTTCATCGACGGCCCTTCGCCGTACGGGGGCGCGGCCACCACCTCGGGTTGCCACCTGGCGTGGCGGGCGCAGACCCGCGCCCAGGTGGATGCGTTCTACCAAGCCGCCTTGGCGGCTGGCGGCAAAGACAACGGTGCCCCCGGCTTGCGGCCCGACTACCACGCCCACTACTACGGTGCCTTCGTCATCGATCCGGAGGGCAACAACATCGAGGCCGTCTGCCACC
>CAZDDK010000458.1:0-1578 GCA_964504185.1 uncultured Rhodoferax sp.
ACCGGCGGCCAGGTAGCGTTCATGGATGTCGCGGACCACGTCCGGGCGGGTCAGGCTGAGCAGCTCGTTGTTGCCCTTGACGTCGCGAGGGTAGTCCGTGAAGCGATCGCCCTGGCTGCCCGGACCGGTGTACCCCTCGCCACGGTATTGGGCCTCGCCCAGCTTGAAACGCTGGATCATGGTGCCCATGGCACCGTCCAGAATGGCAATGCGCTGGGCCAAAATGCCTGGCAGGGCCTGGGCACGGGTGTAGGAAACGGCAGTGGAATCGGGCTTCATGGATCGCGGCTCACCTGGTGATGGTCAAGTGAGCGCCGTTGACAAACCCAAGCCTGGCGATCGTTGGAGCCCGCTTAGGTGGCGGGGCCTGGATCGCTGCAGCGCTCCTTGGGATGGCGGGATTTTAGTTCAACGCGCCCACCTTCCCCGACCGGCCGAGGCCGTGGGTGCCCGCCCGCTTGCCCGACAATGGGTGCCAGCAAAACCCCGTTCGCCGCAGACCCAGGAGCATTTTTGGCCACCAGCCCGCGTAAACATTGATGTTGAAGCTACTATTTTGATAGCATTTGATTCTCCTGACCTTCGCCCAACCTGCCTGGCCATCCTGCAAGAGGTGTTTGGCTACACCCAGTTTCGCGGGCCACAGCAGGCCATCGTGGAGCATGTGGCAGGCGGTGGCGACGCACTGGTGCTGATGCCCACGGGCGGCGGCAAGTCGCTGTGCTACCAGATTCCGGCCATCGTCCGCCAGCGGGCCGGGGTGGGCGTGGCCATCGTCATCTCGCCGCTGATCGCGTTGATGCATGACCAGGTGGGAGCCCTGCACGAGGCCGGGGTGGACGCCGCCTTTCTGAACTCCACGCTGAACGGCGAAGAGGCCTATCAGGTGGAGCAGCGCCTGCTGCGCGGCGACCTGACGCTGCTGTACGCCGCACCGGAGCGGGTGACGAACCCGCGCTTCCTGGCGCTGCTGGAGTCGCTGGCCGAACGCCAGCTCCTGAGCCTGTTTGCGATTGATGAGGCCCACTGCGTCAGCCAGTGGGGCCACGATTTCCGCCCCGAATACCGGGCCCTCTCGGTCCTGCACGAACGTTTCCCCGGGGTGCCCCGCATTGCACTTACGGCCACGGCCGATGCCCTCACCCGCAGCGACATCCTGGAGCGCCTGCAACTGCAGGAGGCGCGCGCGTTTGTCAGCAGCTTCGACCGTCCCAACATTCGCTACACGATTGTGGAGAAGCGCGAGGCCGTGCAGCAGCTGTTGCGCTTCATCGAGCGCGAGCACGAGGGCGAGGCAGGCATCGTCTACTGCCAGTCCCGTAAAAAAGTGGAAGACGTGGCCCAGACGCTGGTGGACGCCGGCATCTGCGCCCTGCCCTACCACGCCGGGCTGGACAGCCGCGTGCGCCAGCACCACCAGGACCGCTTCTTGCGCGAAGACGGCGTGGTGATGGTGGCGACGATTGCCTTTGGCATGGGCATCGACAAACCCGATGTGCGCTTCGTGGCCCACCTGGACATGCCCAAGAACATCGAGGGCTACTACCAGGAGACCGGCCGCGCCGGTCGCGACGGCCT
>CAZDDK010000459.1:0-1578 GCA_964504185.1 uncultured Rhodoferax sp.
CGGCTTGGCCTGCATCGCGACACCGCGCTGGTACAGCATGGCAAAGGTGTCGCGCGCGCTGTGGCCCAGGGCCATGACCACGTGCCGCGCGGGCAGCTCGCTGATGCTGCCGTCATGGGCATTTTGTACGATTAGCCCGCGTAAATACTGGGTATTGCGCTCACTTTTCAATAGCACATCAATGGCCCGATGCTCAAAGCGCACTTCGCCGCCGAGCGCGATGATTTGCGCGCGGATGCCCTCCACCACCTTGACCAGTTTGAAGGTGCCGAAGTGGGGATGGGCCTCGTACAGAATTTCGGGCGGGGCACCGTGCTGCACGAATTCCTGCATGACCTTGCGCCCCAAAAAGCGCGGGTCCTTGATTTGGCTGTAGAGCTTGCCGTCCGAGAACGTGCCGGCACCGCCCTCGCCAAATTGCACATTGCTTTCGGGCTTGAGCGCCTTCTTGCGCCACAGGCCCCAGGTGTCCTGGGTGCGCTGGCGCACCGTGGTGCCGCGCTCCAGCACGATGGGCCGAAAGCCCATTTGCGCCAGCAGCAGTGCGGCAAACATGCCGCAGGGGCCAAACCCCACCACGACGGGGCGCTCGGCCAGATCGGCCGGGGCCCGGCAAACCGGGTGGTAGGCCATGTTGGGCGTGGCGGAAATGTGCGGGTGCGTCTGGCATTGCTGCAGGACCACGGCTTCTCGGTCTGCGTCGATCAGGGCCAGGTCCACGATGTAGACCACCAGCAGATCGGCCTTGCGGGCGTCGAAGCTGCGCTTGAACACCTGCAGGGTGCCGATATCGGTGGGGGCAATCCCCAGCGCCTGTGCGGCCAGGGACTTCAGCGTGGCAAGGGGGTGCGGGATGGGTGCGCGGTCGGCATCGGTCTCGGTGGGTGCGTCGGCTGCGCGGCGGGTCTCCACGGGCACGGCGGAGAGTGGAAGTTTGAGTTCGGTGATGCGGATCATGGTCGGCCAGGCTCGTGGTTATCAAGCAAGGCGCAATGATACGACCCCGCGCCGCCACGCGGGGTGGCGTGGTCAATCAGGTCGGCAGGAAGCCCTCAATCGACAGATAGCGCTCCCCCGTGTCGTAGTTGAAGCCCAGCACCGTGGACCCAGCGGGGAGGTCGGACAGTTTTTGCGCGATGGCGGCCAGGGTGGCACCGCTGGAGATGCCCACCAGGATGCCTTCCTGGGCGGCGCAGCGGCGTGCGTACTCGCGGGCGGCTTCGGCCTCCACCTGGACCACGCCATCCAGCAGCTCGGTCTTCAGGTTGGTGGGAATGAAGCCTGCGCCAATGCCCTGAATGGGGTGGGGTGCAGGTGCGCCGCCACTGATGACGGGGGACTGCGTGGGCTCCACTGCGTACACCTTGAGCTGGGGGAACCGGGCCTTGAGCACCTGGGCCACGCCGCTGATGTGGCCGCCGGTGCCCACTCCGGTGATGAGGGCATCGATGCCGTCGGGGAAGTCCGCCAGGATTTCCTGGGCCGTGGTGCGCGCATGCACCGCGATGTTGGCGGGGTTTTCAAACTGCTGGGGAATCCAGGCCCCCGGGGTGGCTGCGGCGAGTTCCTGGGCGCGGG
>CAZDDK010000460.1:0-1565 GCA_964504185.1 uncultured Rhodoferax sp.
TGCACCGCGTGGCCAATGTGGGCAACATCCCGGTGATTTGCTTTGGCATCCGCTCGGACTTCCAGGGCAAGGCCTTTCCCGGCGCGGCGCAGCTCTTGACGCTGGCCGACGACATCGAGGAAATCAAGACCATCTGCGCCTGCGGGCGCAAGGCCACCATGCAGGTGCGGCTGGACGATGCGGGCCAGCGCGTGCGGGAAGGCGCGCAAATCCAGATTGGCGGCAACAACCGCTACCAGCAGGTCTGTGCGCGCTGCTTCTACCAGGGAGACTCCAGCGCCTAAGCGACTGGGCACCGGAGCGTTCTGCGTAGGTAAAGGAGGAGCCCGCACAGCGGGCGGGGGACACGGAGCAGAGCGCTCCGGTGCCCAGCCGCTTACTTCACCAAGTCCTTGATCTGCTGCAGTGCGGCCGGGTCTTCCATGGTGGTCAGATCCCCCGCGTCGCGCCCCTCGCACACCGCCTGGATGGCGCGGCGCAGCAGCTTGCCGCTGCGGGTCTTGGGCAGCACGGACACAAAGCGCACGCGCGCCGGGCGGCCCACCGCGCCGATGGTGTTGTCCACCACCTTCATCACCTCGGCCTCCAGCTTGGCACGGGCGGCATCGTCCACCAGGCCGCTGGCGTCCTTGGCCACGGCAAACGCCACGGCCACCTGACCCTTGAGTTCGTCGGCAACGCCCACCACGGCCACTTCGGAGATGTTGGGGTGGCTGGAGATGGCCTCCTCGATCTCGCGGGTGCCCAGGCGGTGGCCGGCGACGTTGATCACGTCATCGGTGCGGCCCAGGATGAAGAAATAGCCATCGGCATCGCGCACGCCCCAGTCGAAGGTGCTGTAGATGTACTTGCCACCCAGCTTCTGCCAATAGGTTTTGACAAAGCGCTCGTCATCGCGCCACACGGTCTGCATGCAGCCGGGGGGCAACGGGCCTTCCACCATGACCACGCCTTTTTTGTCACCGCCGACCAGCTCTTCACCCGCATCGTCCATCAACTTGACGTTGTAGCCGTACATGGGGATGCCGGGGCTGCCAAACTTGCTGGGCTTTGGCTCGACGCCGTTGGCCAGCCCCAGAATGGGCCAGCCGGTCTCGGTCTGCCAGTAGTTGTCGATGATGGGCTTCTTCAGGCCGTCGCTGATCCACTGGGCCGTGGGTTCGTCCAGTGGCTCACCAGCCAGGAACAGGGCACGCAGGCTGGACAGATCGTACTTGGTGAGCAGGGCAGGGTCTTGTTTCTTGAGGACGCGCACGGCAGTCGGTGCGCTGAACATCACCGTAACCTTGTATTTCTCGACCAGGCTCCACCAGATGCCACCGTCCGGACGAATCGGCAGGCCCTCGTACATGATGGTGGCCATGCCGGCTATCAGCGGGCCGTAGATGATGTAGCTGTGGCCCACGACCCAGCCGATATCGCTGGTGGAAAAATAGGTTTCGCCCGGGTTGCCGCAGTAGATGTGCTTCATGGAAGCGGACAGTGCCACGCAATAGCCGCCGGTATCGCGCTGCACACCCTTGGGCTTGCCCGTGGTGCCACTGGTGTAGAGCGTGTAGCTGGGG
>CAZDDK010000461.1:0-1553 GCA_964504185.1 uncultured Rhodoferax sp.
ATGGTTACCGGCGCAGTGCCTCCCAGTGGCCGTTGGGCCACATGGTTTTGGACCCGTCGATAAGACTGCCAAGTGCACTCTCCTGCACGCCAATGCTGCGCAGTTGGGGAATGACTTTGTAGGTGTTGGAGCCCTGAACGTCGCCCAACTCGAAGCCGCAGGTGCCGCTGCAGGTACGGAAATCACTGGAGGGTGATGAGGGTGATTGCACTTTGCTGTTGCTGGTGGCTTTGCTCCAGTGCTGGCTCCAGTTGGCGTTGCGGGCATCGCCTGCCAGGTCTTCCACCATGGCCTGCGCCAGATATTTCCAGTAGGTGCCCCCCACCGCGCCCTGCGTGCGGGTGCTGGTCGTGCCGCGCGCGGTGCCGTAGTAGATGTACGGCTGAGCGGTGCGCAGATCCAAGCCCTCTTCCACGCCGTACTTGCCAGTGGTTTGCAACTGGCGCTGCTTGATCATGGTGGCCCAGAAACGGAAGCCCTGGGGCACTTTGGAGAACTCGTGCAGCAACTCAACATGGCTGTAGGTGTAGGCAAAGTGCGTGGGCTGATCGACCCGGTAGCCGGGATTCAGCACCATGTTCAGGTGGTACCACTGGTTGGACTCAAAGATACCTTGCATGGCGCTTTGGTTCAGGAAATGTCGAGCACTATCGATTGCTGTGAAATGCGGCGGGCGGTCAAACACGTTGCGCCCATCGGCATACCAGCCGCGCACTTCGCTGCCGTCCACACAGGTACCGCTGATACACACGCGGTTGCCCTTGGTGCGAGAGACTTCTTCCAATCCCTTGCTGTGCATGATTTCCCACATCTTGACCGATGCCCAGGCCGACAGGCCGCGCTTGGCCAACTCAATGGACTTGAGTTTGCTACGGTCGATACTCGTGCAATTGGAGTCGTTCACGATCTCGCGGGGCAGGCGCATGGCCTCCAGCACATTGCCGTCCAGACCGCGCCACGGCTCAGCATCGCCCTCACCGTTGCTCTGACAGTTCATGCCACGTTGCAGCCAAGGCTTGAGGTTGGTTGTGAACCGCAGTGTCTCGAAGGTGGGGTTGGCAAATGCGTCGTCCACCATTTTGCTGTAGTACGGCTGGCCCACGTTGGTACCGCCGGGTGTGCTTCTGATGACAGCAGCATCGGTGTTGAAGGCGTTGTCCGGGTGCACCAAGGGCAGCCACTGATTCCACTCGGGCATGGGAATATTCATGGGCAACTCGCGGAAGTTGAGCTTGCCAAAGCGATTGACCACACCCCTCACGCCATCGAGCGACGGCGGATTGTTGGCGTCAGAACCCGGGAACATGTACTTGGCAATGTCGCGGTCGTCGTCCAGCACAGCATCAAGACCTGCACCGGCTGCCCATTCATAAGCCGAGCTGTTGCTGTCCAGGCCCGGACCCGGCTGGTAGGCGGGATTCCACGGCCAGGCACGCTTGGTCACCGGTGCCCGGTTGGAGCGGATGTAGGAGGCGATTTGCTCACCCTCGGTCTTGCTCATGCCATGGAACATCGCGCGCTGCGCAATGGAGTGGTTGGAGAAGTTGAAGAAC
>CAZDDK010000462.1:0-1545 GCA_964504185.1 uncultured Rhodoferax sp.
CCGCCCTGCCCGGAGGCGGTCGTGCCGTCGGGCCGCGCGTCGGGGATGGAAGGCAATGCGCCGATACCACAGCTAACGCACCACGCCCACCCGCCCGCGCCGAAACCGTGCCAACCCGTCCTCGTCAAGCGCTGAAAGATCAGCGCCCTGCACCATCACCCGGCCCGTCGTGGCGCGCTCCAACCCACCCATCAGCATCAGTAACGAAGATTTGCCCGAACCGGAGGGGCCAATCAGCCCCACCACCTCGCCCGGTGCCACGCGCATGTTCACGTCTTTGAGCGCATCCACGGCAGCATCCCCCTCGCCATAACGCTTGCTCAAACCTTCGATGTGGATGCCGAGTTCACTCATGGGGTTTCACTGTTGGGTTCATCCAATGGCCGCTGCCGGGTCCACGCGCAAGGCCATGCGAATGGCCAGCGTGCTGGCCAGCGCACAAATCACCATGACCACGACCAAACCGCGCACGGCGTCGCCGGTTTCAAGCAGCACGTACTTGGGAAACACGGGTGCCCACACCGTGGCGGCAAGCTTGCCCACCATGAAGCCAATCAGCCCCAGGCCCAGCGCCTGCTGCAAGATCATGCTGGCAATGGTGCGGTTGCGGGTGCCGATGAGCTTGAGCACTGCAATCTCGCGCAGTTTTCCCAGCGTCATGGTGTAGATGATGAAGGCCACAATGGCCGCGCTAACGATGGCCAAAATGACCAGAAACATGCCAATCTGCCTGGCCGAAGTGGCAATCAACTTTTCCACCAAAATGCTTTCCATCTGTTTGCGGGTGAGCACCTGCAAGTGCTTCCAGCGGCGGATGGGCTCAGCCACCTTCTCGGCATCCAAACCGGGCTGGATTTGCACCAGCACGGCATTGACGTTGTGGTTGCTGTTCTGTGAAGCTTGCACGGCCTCCAGCAAGCCGGGAACGCCAGGGCGGTTGAGGGCGGGATTGGCGGCAGTGCGGGCGCGCTCATTCAAAATGGCATCGTTGTCTTTGAGAAACTGGGCCTCTTGCGCATCGGCCAGACCAATGAACACCCTAGGGTCGCCACCGGAGGACACCATGCGCCGGGTAAGGCCGACCACTTGGTAGTCGTGGCGGCGAATTCTGATTTGGTCACCTACTGAGAAGCCGGTTTTCACATCGGCCACGGCCTCGTAATGGTTGCGCGTGATGTGGCGCCCTGCCATCAAAAACCCCGGCTCGCCCGGCTGGCCCGGTTCTACACCCACCACCATGGCCCGCACATCGGTGTTGCCACGGCGCACCTGCATCGTGAGGTAGGTCACATTGGCAGCACGCGCAACACCGGGCATCCCCAAAACGGACCGAACCACGTCATCGCGCAGGCTGGACGCCTCGGCATAAGGGCCTTGGGTATCTTGCTGCACCACCCATAAATCGGCCCGACTGTTGGTCAGCAACATGCGCGCATCGTCCACCATGCCGCGGTACACACCCGCCATGGTCAAAGTTACGCCAATCAACAGCCCCAAGCCAATGCCGGTAAAGACAAACTTGCTCCACGAATGCAGAATGTCGCG
>CAZDDK010000463.1:0-1544 GCA_964504185.1 uncultured Rhodoferax sp.
GGCGGCGCTGATGCCACGCTATGGTGCCGACATGGTGGTGCAGTGCCGTGATGCCGTGGTGCATGTGCGGTTGACCTTGGTTGCACCGGTGGTAGTGCCAGCGGGCGTGCGGCCACGAAACGATGAAGAAGGCGAAGTAGCGTATGCATGAAGACAACTGGTCTAAAAACACAGGCACCGCGCGGCGGCGCATTTTGCTGGTCGAGGACGACCGGCTTGTTTTGGCAACCGTGGCGCAGGGCCTGCGCGATGCGCAGTACGACGTGCTGACTGCTGAGTCGGGGGATGAGGCCCTGGAGCTCCTCGCAGACGGTACCCGCCCCGATCTGGCCGTGCTGGACATGTGCATGCCCGGGCAGGATGGTTTGCAGCTGGCGCAAAGCCTGCAGGCCCTGGAGCGCATTCCCTTTCTGATGTTCAGCGCCTACAGCGAACCCGACCTGGTGGCGCAGGCGGCGCAGGCCGGTGCCTGGGGGTATCTGGTCAAGCCACTGGATGTGGCCCAGCTTGTGCCGGCGATCGACACCGCCCTGGCGCGCGCCGACCAGGACGTGGCCCTGCGCGACCAACAGCGCCGCATGCAGCAGGCCTTGGACGCCGATCGCGACATCGGGGTGGCGGTGGGACTGACGATGGCACTTTATCGGGTTGGCCGAAACAAGGCATTTGAGCTCCTGCGCAGCAACGCACGCGGACAGCGGCGCAGGCTGCACGCGGTCGCACAGGAATTGGTGCAGGCGCACCAAATTACCGAATAGGTGTTTGCCGCAGCACGGTACTGGCCATATTTTGGTTATAAACGAAGCGCAAGCTGTCAGCGCCGATTGAATATTGAGCCACCCTGCCGATTCAAATTTGAGCCAGGGCGGGTTGCCAATTCTTGAATCAGCAACTGTGGATAAGTGTACTCATTTGCTGGTTTTTTCTGATCTCCTTGGTTTTGATTTTGAACGGGAGAAAGGGGCGAAGGGCGCAGCCCGTAGCCCCCCTCTTGAGGCCCCTTAAAACGGCTCGTCAGACTCCGGCACTGCCGACACTGTCAACACCCCTTTGCCGCCCTTGCGCTCGCTCTCCCTGGCCTTAATGCGCGTCTTGGCCGCCATGGTGCTGTGCCTGAACCGGTAGGACTCGTTGCCCGTCTCCACGATGTGACAGTGGTGGGTCAACCGGTCCAGTAATGCCGTGGTCATCTTGGCATCCCCAAACACGCTCGACCATTCCGAGAAACTCAGGTTGGTGGTGATCACCACACTGGTGTGCTCGTACAGCTTGGAGAGCAGGTGAAACAGCAATGCACCACCGGCCTGGCTGAAGGGCAAGTAGCCCAGCTCGTCCAGGATGACCAAGTCCATGCGCATCAGCGCTATAGCGATGCGCCCGGCCTTGCCTTCGCGCTTCTCCTTCTCCAATTCATTGACCAAATCGACTGTGGAATAGAACCGCACCCGTTTGCCTTTGGCGGTAATACCGGCCACCCCAATGGCCGTGACCAAGTGCGTCTTGCCCGTACCGGGTCCACCAATGAACACTGCGTTTTGCGCGGT
>CAZDDK010000464.1:0-1529 GCA_964504185.1 uncultured Rhodoferax sp.
ACACCAATTTGGCACTTCGTTTTGCCGTGGCCATCGGCCTGGGAATTTTGCTGGGACTGGAACGCGAGCGTACCAAGGGCGGCGATGGCGGAGCCGGTGTGCGCACCTTTGCGCTCATTGCGCTCAGCGGTGCCATGGCAGGCTACCTGGGCCAGACCCTGGGGCTGCACTGGCTGGCGCTGGCCATGTTCACGGCCGTAGCCGCACTTGTGGTGGGCATGTATGTGGTGACGGCCCGGCGCGGCGATGTGGGCATCACCACCGAGGTGTCGGCGTTGCTGGCGTTTTTGTTGGGCCTGTTGTGCACCTACGGCCAACTGCAGCTGGCGAGCTGGATTGCCGTGGCCATGGCCTTGCTGCTGGCGCTGAAAGATTGGCTGCACCAGCTTGCCCGCCGCATCAACAGCACGGATGTGGAGGCCACGCTCAAGTTCAGCATCGTTACGCTCATCGTCTTGCCCCTGGTGCCCGACGTCAACTACGGCCCGCCGCCGCTGGACGTGGTCAACCCCTACAAGATCTGGTTGATGGTGGTTCTGATTTCGGCGCTGAACTTTGGCAGCTACCTGCTGATCAAGATCGTCGGGCCTGAGCATGGCGTGGGTCTGGCTGGCCTGCTGGGCGGGCTGGCCTCCAGCACGGCCGTCACGCTGGGCTTCTCGCAGCGCAGCCGGCAACCGGGCGAAGATGCCTCGGCGCTGGCCCTGGGCATTGTGCTGGCGTGGACGGTGATGTTTTTCCGGGTGGCCATCATGACCGCACTGCTCAGTGGGGGGCTGGGCCGCCAGATCGCGCTGGTCATGGGGCTGCTGTGCGTGGCCAGCCTGGGGGCGTGTTACTGGCTGTGGCGGCGCAACACGCGCCGCCCACGGGGGGAGGTCCAGCCGGGCAGCAACCCGTTTGAGCTGGATGCGGCTATCAAGTTCGGCCTACTGTTCGGCCTCATCCTGGTGATTTCCAAGGCCGCGCAGGTCTATCTGGGAGACGCCGGCCTGTACCTGGCGGCCGCCGTTGCCGGGTTGACGGATGTGGATGCCATTACCCTGGCCATGGTCAACCTCGCCCAGGGGGACGCAGCCCATCTGCAGGTCGCCGCGCGGGCCATCGTCATCGCCGTCATGGCCAACACCCTGACCAAATCCGGAATGGCCATCGGCCTGGGCTCGGTCGAGCTGCGGCGCATCACCCTGCCCATTGCCGCCCTGCTGTTGGCCACGGGAGCGGTGGGGGCTGTGTGGTTAATCTAGGTGCGAATCACGCGCGGATGCGCTGAAGTTCTGGTTGAAAATCGTCCATTGTGTGGTTGGCTTTCAACCACCAGGCCTTATTGCCCCGCCCACACTGGCTTGCGCTTTTCCTGAAACGCCTTTTGTCCCTCCCTGGAGTCCTCGGTGAGCGTGAACAGCGCGATCTGGCTCTCGGTAAACGCCATGCTCTCTTCAAATGCCATGGCTTCGATCTTCTTCATGGTGTAGAGCCCGCGCCGGATGGCCGCGGGCGATTTGTCCAGCAGGCGGTCCAGCAGCCAC
>CAZDDK010000465.1:0-1513 GCA_964504185.1 uncultured Rhodoferax sp.
GCAACACATTCTGGACCGCGCACCCCGCCGAGACGATGCGCTCTTGCAGGTCAATAGCCGGATCACCCCGCGCGGCATCCACTACCACCACCAGGAGGCACGGGGACCGATGGGCCTTGTCCCGCGCTTGCTGCACCTGCTCGGGCGTGGCCGTTGGGTCCCGCTCCCGCAAGGCGGTCGCAAAGACTTGGCCCAGTGCACCGCGTACCTCGGATGGCAGCAACACAAAGCGCCAGGGCAGGATTTGCCCGTGGTCGGGTGCCGACGCCGCCGCCTCCAATATTTGCTGCAGTTGCCCGGCGTCCGGTCCCGGCTCCATCAAACGTTTGGGCAGGATGGTCTGGCGCGATTGCATCAGGGTTGCCACCGTGGAGATCAATTCAGCCTCAGACATGTGCCCCCCAAAAAAATCAACCAGGACGTCCATCCGGGCGCAACCGACCATACCAACCACCAAGGCGCACGCCCCACACGCCCATCACGGCCGCCCACACCAGCGCGGTGGGCAATAGCAATCGGCTGGCCCAGCCGCTTTGGGCGGCCGCCATGATCCGCAGCAGCGTAGCCAGTTGAACCAGCCAGAACAAGGTCCAGGCAATGCGGTCCGCCACCTGGGCGCGCCCACTGTGTCCACAGGAAACGCGGGTCACCATGGCCAGCATGAACGACGACAGGCAGCCCATGGTGAGCGCATGCAGCGCCCCCAGACCCAGCACTGGCGCATCCTGCAGCAGTCCCAGCAGCTGCGATGCAGCACCCAGCGTCAAGGCCAGTCCCAGCCACAAAAATCCGATGTGCAACATGGCCAGCAGGCGGTTCTTGAGGCTTTGCATCAGTCCCCAGACCTGGGCCAGCCACAAGAGGATGGAACCAGCCACCAGCTCGAACACACCGCGCACCAACATCCAAAGCGGTGCCAGGGGGCGTTGCAGGGGAGCGCTGACGTCCACCCACACTGCGGCCACCTCAAAAACCGCCACCGCAAGCATCAGACCCAGTGCCCAGAACGGCCGCCAAACATGAATGAAAGGCATCGCGTCGGAGGTAAAAAACGGAATCATGCGGTGCACGACGGTCACGAACACCACCACCACGAATCCCCATAAACCGGTCAAGACGCAGGCCAGTGCCACGTCCGAAGCGCCAACCACCAGGTTGACCAGCAATCCACCCAGGCTGATGCAGCCCACCACGCAGGCCAGCGCGACCACGCGGGCGTGCAGCCGATCGGTTTCCCGGCTGAGGCCGACCAGCCCCCCGAACAGCCAGGTGATTCGGGCCAGTCCGCTCCAGGCCAGAGCCAGTCCGAACAGCGCCACAAGCATGTGCAGATGGGCGCCGACCAACCACAGCAGCCAACCACCAGTTTGCATGAGCAAAGGCCCCCGCAGGATTGGAGCCTCCAGCGGTGCCACCCGCAACCACTTGGGGCCGGCGGTAAAGAGAAAACCGGAGAAAAAGAGGGGCATGAACCCGAAGGTCATGGCCGCCGCATGCACCAATGTGGGCGACA
>CAZDDK010000466.1:0-1509 GCA_964504185.1 uncultured Rhodoferax sp.
AAGACGGGCTCCTGGCTGGCACCACCATACCGACCCCCAAGAAGATCAAGAGGCTGCTGCCCTGGGTCAGCCCGGAAATCGAATACGCGATGCCCGTGTCGCCCGTAGGAGAGGCGCTGGTGGTGCGCGGAAAAGCCTACCGCGCATCGCTGGGCGTCATCGGTAGCGGGTTGTTCTGGCTGGTTGCCGCGCTGAGCGTGATGACCGCATGGATGCTGATCGCCAACTGGCGCCACACCCGCCGCCGCATGCAAACGCAGCAGGCGCTGATGTCCGAAACATCATTCCGTCGCGCCATGGAAAACTCCATGCTCACCGGGATGCGTGCCATGGACCTGCAGGGGCGCATCACCTATGTGAACGCGGCCTTTTGCCAGATGACGGGCTGGTCGGAGTCCGAACTGGTTGGCCGCACAGCCCCCTTTCCCTACTGGCCGGAAAGCGACCGTGAGCAACTCAATTCGCTGCTCAACGAGGAACTGACGGGCAAGACCACGCCAGGCGGGATTCAGGTGCGTGTGAAGCGGCGCGACAACAGCCTGTTCGATGCACGCCTGTATGTGTCGCCCCTGATTGACGCCGTCGGCAAACAGACCGGATGGATGACCTCCATGACCGACATCACGGAGCCCAACCGCGTGCGTGAACAATTGTCGGCCTCACACGAGCGCTTCACCACGGTGCTGGAGGCGCTGGACGCCTCCATATCCGTGGCCCCGTTGGGCAGTGACGAATTGTTGTTTGCCAACAAGCTGTACCGGCAGTGGTTTGGCACGCTGACGCAGGGGCACCTCCAATTGATCGCCGAGGCGGGGGTTCCCGCCAGCCCGGCCACCGACGAGGCCTCTGACAGCGTGGACTCCTTCGCGGGCTTGCCCATCACAGCCCTTCCTGAAACCGAGACCGAAAGCGCGGAGATCTACATTGCCGATTTGAACAAGTGGCTGGAGGTTCGCAGCCGCTACCTGAGCTGGGTCGATGGCAGACTGGCACAGATGGTGATTGCCACCGACATCACCTCGCGCCGCATGGCCGAGGAGCAGGCCGCCACCCAAACCGAACGGGCCCAGTCCGCCAGCCGTCTGATCACCATGGGTGAGATGGCCTCCAGCGTGGCACATGAGTTGAACCAACCGCTGACCGCCATCAACAATTATTGCAACGGCATGGTTTCGCGCATCCAGGCGCAGCAAATCACCGAGGAGGAATTGCTGGGTGCACTGGAGAAGACCGCCCGCCAGGCCCAGCGCGCGGGACAAATCATTCAGCGCATCCGCTCCTTTGTGAAACGCAGCGAGCCCAACCGCACACCGTCCGAAGTCAGCTCCATGGTCAACGAAGCCGTGGAATTGGCCGAGATTGAACTGCGCCGTTTCAACGTCCGTCTAAACCACTACGTGGCGGCTCGGCTGCCCGCGCTGATGGTGGACCCCATCCTGATCGAGCAGGTCTTGATCAATTTGCTGCGCAATGCGGCCGAATCCATCGACATGGCGCTGCGCCAGACTT
>CAZDDK010000467.1:0-1504 GCA_964504185.1 uncultured Rhodoferax sp.
CGGTGCGGGTAGCGGCCAAAGCGGGTGATGATGGCCTGGTGGCGCAGCTCGAAATCCAGATTGCCTTCCATGCCCGGCTGCGCAAACAGCGCCACGGCCTGCGTGTGCACCAGCGCGGACTCGCTGTGCATATAGGGCATGTAGGCAAACAGCTCACACCGCGCCGCCGCCTCCAGCGTGGCCCCAAAGCGAGCGCGGATGGCTTCGTCCAGCGCGGGGTCTTTGACGAAGTGCTGCTTGGGGGTTAGCTCTTCGAACCAGAAGTGGAGGACGGTTTGGGCTTGCATCGGGCAAGTGTACGTAGGCTTGTGTTTGCATGCCAAATTGGCAGCTGGTCCAGGTGAAATGTGCGTAGGCAGCTACGAAAAATGTAGCGAATCCAGGAACACAGATGCCAGCGAAAACGCTTCCTCGAAGCTGGGTTGGTAGTCCAGCGTGTCAATGGCATCAAACTGGGCTTGCAGCACCTTGCGCCGCGAAGCCAGTTGCGCCAGAAATTCCTTGGCATGGCGGGTCAGAAACGGTGCTGCCGGGCGCAGGGCGTCGGGTTCGCGCTCGATGACCAGGGCCAGGTCGAACAGGTCGCGGGCCGTGGCGCGGTTGCCGCGGTGCCAGAGCTTCTTGGCCACGATTTCTGCAGCGGTTTCCACCCGCACCTCGCGCCCCAGCAGGGTCCACATTTCGTAAGGGCTTGAAGTGAGGTTGGGGGCGGCCACGAAGTCAATTTCCCCCTCGGGGCGCATCAGCTTGACGTAGCCCGGCCCTTCCACGTAGTCGTGCGTGACGGACTCGGCCACATCGCTCAGGCGTGGCGACACAAAGCCCAGGTACTGCGGGTCGGGCACAAAGATGTCCACGTCTTTGCTGAAGCGGTGGCGGTAGCGCAGCATGAGCACCGTGCCGCCGCCAAACGTCCAAAACGGCTGCGCTATGCCGTGTTGGGCAATCTCGTCCACCAAGCGACATGCGTGTGTCAGCAGCCCTTGTCACACGCCGTCAGGCAGGTTTGCGGGTTGGTGAACTCGCGTTGCCATGCGAATCAGGCCCAAGCCGGGGTGGGCGACTGCAAGGTGCGTGCCCACTGCACCAAGTGCTTCCACAGCGTTTTGGGCACCGTGTGGGTGGTTTGGGCCACTTGTTCTACAGCGGCCAGAATGAGCGGCAGCGGCGCTTCATCGAGCAGCGTGGCAATGTGTGGGGCAATGGCCTCGGGCAAATCACCCTGCGTCAGCGCCTGGGCCAGCTCGGCAGGGAGCAGCGCGCGCCGGTAGCTCACGCTGGCGGTCTGGCTCAGCAGCGCCAGTGCATCCTTCGGGGCGGGCTTGCGCCGGGCATCCAGCTCCAGCCCCAGCAAACCCAACAGCGCCAGCAGCTTGGCTGCGCCCAAATCCACCAGCGTGCCGTTTTCCAGTTGGTTCACCGTGGCCCGCGACAGCCCGCACAGCTTGGCCAGCCGGTCTTGCGACAAGCCCAGCGCCGTGCGGCGGGCGTGGATGAGAGGGGC